>JBFGUI010000078.1:0-15680 GCA_041565695.1 Kiloniellaceae bacterium | reverse complement strand
GCGGGCGGATTGCCAGCGGGTGATCGCCACCATCTTCGTGAATCCCAAGCAGTTCAACCGCCCCGCCGACCTCGGGAGCTACCCCCGCGACGAGGCGAGCGACGCGGCGAAGCTGGCCGCGGCCGGCGTCGACCTGCTGTTCGCGCCGCCGGTCGAGGAGGTCTATCCGGAGGGCTTCGAGACCAGGGTATCGGTTCCCGGCCTGTCGAACTGCCTCTGCGGACTGAACCGGCCCGGCCACATGGACGGCGTCGCCACGGTGGTTGCCAAGCTGTTCCTGATGACCGCGGCCGACCGCGCCTACTTCGGCGAGAAGGACTACCAGCAGCTGCTTGTGGTCAAGCGCATGGCCCGCGACCTCGACATCCCCGTGGACATCGTCCCGGTTGCCACGGTGCGCGATGCCGAGGGCCTGGCGCTGTCTTCCCGCAATGCCCTGCTGAGCGCGGCGCAGCGCGCCCAGGCGCCGGCCATCCACCGCATCCTCAGCGCCATGGCGCGGCGCCTCGCCGGCGGCGCCGAGGCCGCCGCGCCGGTGCTCGCCTGGGGTCGTGCGGAACTCGCCACGGCCGGCATCGACACACTCGACTACCTGGAACTGCGCTCCAGCGACAGCCTGGAAGAACTGGCCCGGGCCGACCGGCCGGCCCGGCTGTTCGTCGCGGGTTGGCTGGGCCAGGTGCGCCTGATCGACAACCTCGCCGTGCCTCCAGCGACCTAGACAGTCCCCACATGTCTGCGCGACCATTGTCGCCGAACTTCACTGCGGAAAGACTTCCATGGGCCTCGCCCTGACGGCTGCCGGCGGACTCGGCATCTTCCTGCTGGCCATGGCCATGATGACCGAGGGTCTCAAGATCTTCGGCGGCGAGCGTCTGAAGCGGTCGCTCGAGCGTTGGACCTCGACGCCGCTGCGCGGCGTCGCCGTCGGCGCCCTGGTCACCGCCCTGGTGCAGTCCTCCAGCGCGGTCACGGTGGCCACCATCGGCTTCGTCAATGCCGGCATCCTCTCGTTGAAGCACTCCCTGGGTCTCATCTTCGGCGCCAACGTCGGCACCACCATGACTGGCTGGCTGGTCAGCGTCGTCGGCTTCGGCTTCAAGATCGAGGCCTTCGCCCTGCCGATGATCGCGCTCGGCGTCGGCCTCAGGCTCGCCATCCAGGAAAAGCGCCTGCGCGGCCTCGGCCAGGCGCTCACCGGCTTCGGGCTGTTCTTTCTCGGCCTCGCGATCCTGAAGGAGGCCTTCGCCGGACTGGCCGAGGCCTTCGGCACGGCGACCCTCGCCGGCGCCGGAGCCGGCGCCGGCGGCATCGCCCTCTTCGCGCTGATCGGCCTCGTCGCCACGGTCCTCACCCAGTCCTCCAGCGCCGCCATCGCCCTCATCCTCACCGCCTTCAGCCAGTCAGCCATGGGCTTCGGCGCCGCCGCCGCCGCCATCATCGGCGCCAACGTCGGCACCACCTCGACCGCCGCCTTCGCGGTCATCGGGGCCACGCCCAACGCCAAGCGGGTTGCCGCGGGACACATCCTGTTCAACGTCAGCACCGGCATCATCGCCCTGGCCATTCTGCCCGTTTTGCTGTGGGGCACCGAGGCGCTGAGCCGCGCCCTCGGCCTCGACAGCCAGCCGGTCGTGGTCCTGGCCCTGTTCCACACGGTCTTCAACGTCCTCGGCGTGGCGCTGCTGCTGCCCTTCGTGCGCCCGCTGACGCGGTTCCTGCTGCGCCACTTCACCACCGCCGAAGAGGACATCAGCCGTCCGCGGCACCTCGATCGCACGGTCGCCGCCACCCCGGCCTTCGCCGTACCGGCCCTGGAGCGCGAACTGCGCCGCATGCAGGATCTCGTCTGCGGCACGGGCCTGGCCGCCATCGCCGGCCAGGAGGATCGCGGCCTGATGATCGAAAAGCGCGCCGAGGCCCTGTTCAACCTGGGCCAGGCCGTGGCCGCCTTCGCCGTCGAGGTGAGGATGGAGGACATGTCACGCGGTGTCGCCGAGACCCTGGCCCGCCTGCTGCGCGTCAGCCGCTATCTGGACGAGGCGGCGAACCTGCTGCACCAGATGCATGCCGCCAGCGTCAGGGCGCACCGGCTGAGCGATGAAGATACCCGGCGCAAGGCCCTGGCCCTGCTGACCGCCGCGCAGGACTGCCTCGGCATCTGCGCCGAGACCGGCTATCCCGACGACTGGCGCGACAGGCTGAAGGCGGCGAGCCTGCTTTTCGAAGACCGCTACCAGACGGCCAAGGCAACGGCCCTGCACGCCGCCGCCACGCACCGCCTCTCGATCGACGGCGCCGACGGCCTGCTGGACGCCATGAGCAGCAGCCGGCGCCTGGTCGAGCAGGTCGTGAAAGCCGCGCTGATGCTGCACGAGGAGATCCAGGCCGCGCGGCGCGACGGGGTGGCCGCCCCGGCGCCGGCCGCCGCGGGTTGAGGCGGCTCAGCGCCCGCCTTCCTCCTCGAGGGCGCGCACCACGCGGCGCAGGATGACCCGCCGCGCCTTGTCGTCGGCTGCCGCTTCCAGCCGGTCGCGCAGGTCGAGGGAGAATTCCGCAAGCTCGTTGTGCCAGTCGAGGCCGCGCAGCGACTCACGCGGCAGGCGGTGCGGCACCGGCCGGAAAGCCACTTTGCTCTCGCCGGCCAGCAGGTCGACCACGTCGTCCAACTGCGGCACGATGATGCGCTCTTCGGGCACGCCCGCGCCTTCCAGGCCCTGGCGCAAAGCTTCCAGCGCCGCCTCCTCGCCGTGGGTCAGGAAGATCGCCGACTTGACCGGCAGGCGTTCCTTCACCCAATCGAGCAGCTGGCCGCCGTCGGCATGGCCGGAGTAGACGTCGATCTGCCGGATGCCCGCCTTGACCCTGATGTCCTCGCCCTGGATCTTCACCGCCGAGACACCGCTCGACAGCAGGGCGCCGAGCGTGCCCGGCGCCTGGTAGCCGACGAGCAGCACCGTGGCATCGGGCCGCCAGAGGTTGTGCTTCAGATGATGGCGGATGCGCCCGGCATCGCACATGCCGCTGCCGGCGATGATGATTGCGCCGCCGGTGAAGCGGCCGATCATCTTGCTTTCCTCCACCGACTCGGTGAAGCGGATGTTGGGGCGGCGGAAGAGATCGGTCACGGTCCCGGTGTCGAGCAGCCGGCCCGCGTTCTTGATGAAGACCTGGGTCGCCTTGATGGCCAGCGGCGAATCCAGGAAGACCGGCACCTTCGGCAGTTCGCCCTTGTCGAACAGGATCGAAAGGTCGAGCAGGAGCTCCTGCGTCCGCTCGACGGCGAAAGCCGGGATCAGCAGATTGCCGCCGCGCTGCAGCGCCGCCTTCACTTCCTGCGCCAGGATGTGCCGGCGTTTTTCCGGCGTCGCGTCGATCCGCTCGCGCCCGCCGTAGGTCGATTCGCAGCAGATGAAGTCGAAGTTCTCCGGCGCCTCGGGATCGGGATGGAACAGCTTGTGCTCCGGGCCGATGTCGCCGGAGAACAGCAGGCGGCAGACCCGTGGCGCACGCTGGCCCGTGGCGATCTCCACCTCGATGGAAGCCGCCCCCAGGATATGACCGGCGTTCCAGAAGCGCGCCCGCACGCCGTCGCCGACTTCCCGCCAGGTCTCGTAGTCGACATTGGAAAAGGCTTTCAGCGTCGCCTCGGTATCGCCGCGGGTGTACATCGGCTCGACGGTGGGGCGGCCACGCTGCGCGTTGCGCCGGTTCAGCCGCTCGACCTCCATCTCCTGGATGAAGGCGCTGTCCGGCAGCATGTAGCTCAGCAGATCGAAGCTGCCTTCGGTCGCGAAGATGGGGCCGTCGAAGCCCTGCTTCACCAGCTTCGGAAGCAACCCGGCGTGGTCGATGTGGGCATGGGTCAGCAGCACGAAGTCGATCTCGGCAGGGTCGAAGGGAAAGGCGCCGTAATTCAGCTCCTTCAGGGTCTTCGAGCCCTGGAACATGCCGCAGTCGACCAGAAACTGGCAACGCTCAGTCCGCATCCAGTAGCAGGAACCGGTCACGGTTCCGGCGGCACCGCAAAAACTCAACAGCATCGGGCTATCCTGACCTGCTTGGAATACCTGCCTGGTGGCAAGTCTATTCCAAGCAGGCGTGGGAGGCGAACCGTCCGTGGGCGCGGGCGCAGCCTATTCCGCCGTCACGAAGTTGGGCGTCGGCAGCTTGACGCCGGCGCCGCCCTTGGCCTTCACCTGCGCCATGAGCTCCAGCCAGTTCTTCAGGTCGAAGTGGGCCCGCTTGCCGGCGCCGAAGCAGTCCCGCTTCACCTGCTCCAGCAAAGCCCTGGCCCGGTCGAGCCGCACCGCCCGGCCTTCCCAGGCGGTGCTGCCGAGACGCAGGTCCTCGGTGACCGCCGACAGCAGGGCGACAAGCGCGCCTTCGTAGGGATGCATCAGCGGCATGACCCGCGGCACCGAGACCGGCCAGTCGGCTGCAATGGCCGGCTCGTCATGCTGCCAGGCCCAGATGGCGCGCAGCAGCCGCCAGTCCTTTTCCGCCGCCGTGTAGTCGCCGCTGGCATGCAGCAGGCGGGCGCGCAGGTAGTGGTAGGGCACCTCCACCAGCCGGTCGAGGGCGGCCAGGTCGATGGCCGAGCTCAGCAGGTGGACGGCGCCGGCGATTCCTTTGCGGTCCTCGTCTTCCGTCGGCCGGCGGCGCAGCAGCGCGCCCTTGCTGTCGCGCGGCCGCGAGACGGCGAGGCGCGCCCAGAGATAGCGCTCCAGGGAAGCCTCCCAGTTGCGCCGCCCTTGCGTCCGGTAATGGTCGACACGGCGCAGCGGCGGGTCGGCCAGGAGATTGACCTCGAAGCCCTCCCAGTCGACCTGCCAGCCGCAGTAGGTGCTGTGTGGCGAAGGCAGGTGGTCGCCGGTGGTCATCCACACTTCGTCACGGAAACGCCGCCGCTTCGGGTCGGCGCGCACGATGCTGCCGAGTTGGCCGTAAACCTTGCGCGGCACCCGGCCATAGGCGCGCTCGGCGGTCAGAGGATCCGGCGGCCCCGGCAGCGATTGCCGGATGGGTTCCAGCACCCCGTCACGGCTGGAGGCCAGCCAGTCGACGGCCCACTGCACGCCGATGCGGCCCTTCCCGGCGTCGGCATCGAGCGCCGCGCGTACTGAGTCGTAGCGTGCATGGGTCTCCAGCCACTTGCCGAAGGTCGGCGTGAAGTGCTCGTCGTCCTCGTCGAAATGGCGCTCGACCATGTCCGGATGCAGGAAGTGGTTGGTCTGCGCGACGGCCTCACCGTCGTGCTTGGTGACGCGCACGCGCTCGCCGTTCACCTCGATGCGGCGGGTGCGGCCGGTCTTGGCGTCGGAGACGAAGATGGTCCAGGCGGCGAAGTGACGTGTGTCCTTGGCCAGGTCGACCGCGTCGTCGACGCTGGCCGCCTCGCGGAGGATACGCTGCTCGACGAAGGGCGCGATGTCGCCCTTGCCGAAAAGGAATCCGCTCTCGACTTCGGTGGTCGACATCTGGTGCAGGGAAACGGCGATGCCGGCATCGTTGAGCCCGCTGATGCCGCCGGGGTAGATCAGCCCGGCGGTGCCGAAGGCGGCATACTTGTGCCAGGTAGGATGCCCCGCCGTCTCGTCGAGCAGAGAGAGGACCGGCGCCTTGTTCCAGTTGTAGAGGTCGGCATCGAGATTGCGGGCATGGAGATGCAGGCTGTCGCTCGCCAGCGGCGCCGGCACCGCGAATCCGGTGCAGGCGAAGTCGATGCGGTTGTTGGGGCCGCCCAGCGCCTGCAGCGCCTCGGCCACGTCCTTCTGCTTCGCGGCGTCCTGCTCGGCGGCCTGCAGGTAGTTCTTGACCGCCGGATCGCTGAGGCGGGAGGCCACCAGCGCCAGCACCGCCGGGGCGCGCAGCGCGCGCACGCCGGGCATCGAGAAGGCATGCAGAACACCATCGACCACATTGCCAACTTCAATGGCGATGATGGCATCGCGCACTTCCAGGTCGGAGAACTTCGGGTCGGCGACGCCGTCGCGGTAGCCTTCGCCGAGCGCCTTCACCGCGGCGCGGAACTCGTCACTGGAATGCTCCAGCACCCGGTCGCTGTAGGCGCGGTAGAGGGCCGAAGCGACCTGGCTGAAAGTCCTGCTCTCCAGGTTGACGCTGCGTGCGATGGTGGAGACGATCTCGGGAAAGGCGCCGATCTCCATCTCCGCCGCCAGCAGGCGGCCGTGGTCGTAGGCCATGTCGGGGAAGCTGCCGCGCTGCTTGAGCACGTAAAACGGCTGCCCGCGGATGGTGAGGCGCCTGAGGCTGCTCTCGGCCCGGCCCGCACCGGGCGCCAGAACCACCGCTTCCCTGTCGAGACCTTGGATGTCGTTACTCACGGCCCGCTCCCCCTCTGCATCGTCCAAGCCAGCGTCGCAGCCCGCGGCAGGATAGCAAAATCGCCCGAGGTCTGCGCCGGCGCAGAGGGGGAAATCACAGCGAGATCACATGCTGGGCGGCCCCACCCGCCCGCAAGTCCCGGTTTGGCCGGCCACTTGATGCGGATCAATGCCGCCCCGGCGGAAAGCCGGTCTGCTTATGGAAATCCCTGCCTCTGTCCACTATCGGAAAGCTTCTGCCTCCATGACCCACGTTCCCCACGAACTCCACGAAGAATTCCCGGAATCCGCCGAAGCGCTGCATCGGCTGAAGATGGAGAACGCTCACTTCGCCAAGCTGGCCGAAGAGTATCACGAGATCAATCGGGAGATTCACAGGATCGAGGCCGAGGTCGAGGCCGCCTCCGATGTCCGCACCGAAGACCTGAAGAAGCGGCGGCTGTCCCTGAAGGACGAGATCGCCGCGCTGCTGAAAGCCGAAGCCTGACTCGTCAGGCGCAAAGCTTCCATCCGGACCGCCCGTAACGCTGTCGACCCCTGCGCGCCCTTTCCTGTAGGCTGGCCGGCAGAGCCGGACGAGAGCGACGGAGGGACGGCGTGAAGAAGATCCGCTGGGGCGTGCTGAGCACGGCCCTGATCGGCAGAGAGAAGGTCATCCCGGCCATTCAGCGCTCGCAGCGCGGCGCGGTGACGGCGATCGCTTCCCGCGACCTGGCGCGCGCCGAGACCGCTGCGCGGGAACTGGGCATCGCCAAGGCCTACGGCTCCTACGAAGATCTGCTGGCCGACCCGGACATCGACGCCGTCTACAACCCGCTGCCCAATAACCTGCACGTCGACCTGACGCTGCAGGCCGCTGCAGCGGGCAAGCCGGTGCTCTGCGAAAAGCCCATCGCGATGAACGCGGCCGAGGCCGCGCGCCTGCGCGCGATAGACGGCAAGGTGCCGGTGATGGAGGGCTTCATGGTGCGCTTCCATCCGCAGTGGCTCTGGGCACGCGAGCAGGTGCGCGCCGGCAGTCTCGGCGAACTGCGCAGCATCCAGACCTTCTTCTCCTTTAACAATGTCGATCCCGACAACATCCGCAACAAGCCGGAGACCGGCGGCGGCGCCGTGCTCGACATCGGCTGCTATCCGACCGTCATCAGCCGCTTCCTCTTCGAGGCGGAACCGCAGCGGGTTTTCGCTCAGATCGAACGCGATCCGGCGTTCGGCACCGATCGGCTGGCAACGGCGATCCTCGATTTCGGCGGCGGGCGGCGCAGCGACTTTACGGTCTCGACCCAGGTAACACCCTTTCAGCGGGTGCAGGTCGTCGGCACCAAGGCGCGGCTCGAGATCGAGATCCCCTTCAATGCGCCGCAGGGTGAGGAGACGCGGATCTACGTCGACGACGGCAGCGTCCTCGGTGATGCCGGGCGCGAGCTCCATACCCTGCCGGCCGCCGACCAGTACACCGAGCAGTGCGACGCCTTCGCGCGGGTGGTGCTGGGCGAAACCGAGCTTCCCTACGGCATCGAGGACGCGATCCAGATGATGCGGATTCTCGACGCGGTGTTCCGTTCCGCCGACAGCGGCCGCTGGGAACGGCCGAAAGAAGCGCCCGTCTAGCGCCCTGCCGCCTCTTGCAGGAGGGAACGGTGCAGCCAGCCCTGCTCGCCGCTGCCGTCGTCGGCCCTGACCCGGGCCCAGTCGCCGCGCTGTTCCAGGAGAATCACCGAGGTCGCGCGCGGCAGCTGTGTCACCACGGCCTCGGCGGTAGACGGCCCGGCCCGCAGATTGGCGACCTCCGCCGCAACCGCCAGGCGGGGCGGCTCCGCCTGGGTCATCGAGTCGAGCTTTGAGCGCGCTGTGGTTTCGATATCGCCGATCAGCGCCATGACCCGCGGTTTCCAGCGCTCGATCATCGACGGATCGAACTGCGTATAGAGCACATAGACAGCTGCCGCGCCGGCCGCGAGCAGCAAGCCGCGCTTCAGCCGGCGGCCGGCACCGGTCTTCCACTGGCCCTTCGCCACCTTGCGCAGGCGCCGCCGTCCGCTGGCCGCCTGGGCCTGTGCAGCCTTGTGCCACTCTGCCTGGGCCGTGGCAAAGCGCCGCGCCTCCTCGGCCTTCCACTTTACCTCAGCCAGCTCGAGCGCCCTCTGCGCCTCGTCCTGCCACTCCGCCCGGGCATTTTCGAACCGCGCCTCGACCCCCGCCTCGGCCTGCGCCACCGCCTCCTGCACCGCCGTGGCAATGCGCTCGGCCGTCTCCTCCTCCCAGAGTGCCCTGGCGCTGGCAGTCGCCCGCTGCACTTCCGCCGCGAGACGCGCCTCGTCGACCTCGGCCGGCGCCGGGGCCGGCGCCGCGTGGGCCGCCTCGTCCCGTGCCGCCTCCGCCGCGACAGCGCGTGCCGTCGCGGCCTGCACCTCGCCGCTGAGCTCGTTTGCCCGCTGCTCGGCCGTGCGGGCCTGCGCCTCGGCGGCCTGCCTTGCGCTGCGCTCGGCCTCGAGCCTCTGCTGCCAGTCCTGTTCCAGCCGCTTGGCCTGCTCGGCCAGACGCGCTTCGGCAGCCTGCGTCGCCTCGGCGTCGGCAGCGCCCTGCCTGGCCGCGTCCAGTTCCTGCGACACCTCGCGCAGCCTGCGTTCGGTCTGCTCGATCTGCGCTTCGGCGGCTTCCCTGGCCTGACGCGCCCTATCCAGCCTCTCCTGCCAGGCCTGCTCCAGCGCGCGGGCCTGGTCCGCGAGATGCGCTTCGAACGCCTGTTCCGCGCTTTCGTCCCGGGCTCTGTCGGCCTCGGTCGCGGCGATCGCCTGCTGCGCAGCTTCGATTTCCTGTGTGAGGGCCTCTATCTGACTTTCGAGATCCTGCGCGCGCGCCTCGGCCGTCTCTCGGACCTGCCGCTCGGCCTGCAGCTTTTCCCTGCAGTCCTCGTCGAGTTTCCTTGTCTGCTCCGACAGGCGGGCTTCGCTCTCGGCGAGCCGCGCCTCGAGGTCCCGCGCCCTGTCGCTCGCTTTGGCGCCGAGCTGACGCAGGGAATCGATTTCACTGTCGGCCTCCGCCTGCCACAGCGCGCGCGCCTCTTCGATGCGCGCCCCGACGGCCGCCTCACCGTCCCGGACGGCCTGCTGTACCGCTTCCGCGATGCGCGCCTCGCTCTCACGCTCCCATTCGGCGCGGGCGGCCGCGGTTCGCTTCTCGAGCTCTTCCGCTAGGCGCACTTCGGCCTGCTGGATCTGCCGCTGCAGCTCATCGCTACGGCTCTTGTCCGCCGCCTCCGCGGCTCTTGCGCGCGCCACCGCGGCATCCAGTTCCTGCGAGATCGCCGCCAGCTTCTTCGCCGCCTGCTCCGCCCGCGCCTGCGCCTTCTCGCGGTCCGCGCGCGCCGCATCGAGCTGCCGCTGCCAGTCCCGCTCCAGCTCCGCTTCGCGCTGCAAGAGCTGCGTTTCGCTGTCCTGCTGACAGCGCGCCTCGGCCGCCGCTAGCTCGGCCCGGCTGCGCCGCTGTCCGAGGCGCAGTGCGGCGGCGACGCGGCGCTCCATGCGGCGCTGCCAGTCTGCCGCTGCTGCGTTCTCCAACTCGCTGCCGGCGGATCTGCGCGGCCGTGCCCTGCGCGGCGGCAGCGGCACATCGAGCTGCCCGACGATGGTGGCGTTTTCGTCCCGGTCGATCCCGACGATGCGTACCGCCAGGGTCTTCGGCGGATCACTGTCCTCCGGCAGCAGGAATTCGAGCCCCGCGAGATCGTCCGGCGTCAGGGACCAGCTGCCGTCCTCGTTTCCCCTGCCCTTGGAGAATCCCGAGCGCGGCGGCAGCAGCACGATCCGGATCGTCAGGCGGCGGTACTGACTGTAGGGCGTCAGCAGCGGCGCGAGATCGATTGGTATGCCGGTTCGTTCCGTGTCGCTTTCCGCCACGGCCGAGGACATGTCGTTCATGTTTACTGTTCCTCAGCGGCCCGGAAGTCTGCGCGCGAGGCTGGGCCGCTCGCGTCCATGCAGCGACATTCTCTCCCAGGAGGGGTAAATCAATCGTTCAGCAGGACGGCCGGGAACGCAGGAAAAAGCCTGTAATACCAGAGGCTTTTGCCTCAAATGCAGGACAGGCTGCGGGCGACCGCAGAGCGGCGTCCCGAAGCTTCAGGCGCGGGCGTCGACAGGGCCTTCCGGCGTCAGGAAAATGCCGGTCAGGCGGCGGTCGAGATGGCGGCTGCGCCAGGTCAGCAGCTTCTCCGCCATTTCCAGGCGGACCGCCAGGTAGTTGCGGTCCTCGGCAAGGTTGTTCAGTTCGTCCGGATCCTCGGCCAGGTCGAAGAGCAGCGGCGCCAGACCGGCGAAGTGGACGTACTTATAGCGATCATCGCGGATCACGGCGAGCGAGCAGTCGTCGAGGTCAACGCCGAGGGCCTGCTGCGCGGCACCGCTGACGACCTCTCGGAAATCGAACTCCCAATGGACCTCTTTGCGCCCATCGACAACCGCCTCGTCGCGCAGGTAGGGATAGAGCGAACGGCCGTCGGCCGGCCCGTCCCGCGCCACCCCGACGGCTTCCAGCAGGGTCGGCATCACGTCGACGGCCTCGGTGAAGGCCGTGAGGCGCGCCCCGAAGGATTCGGGATGGCGCGGATCGCGGACGATCAGCGGGATGTGGTAGGCCTGATCGAAGTAGCCGAACTTCCCCAGCGTCCAGTGGTCGCCCATCATCTCGCCGTGATCGGAGGTCAGCGCGATCACCGTGTTGTCCCAGGCGCCCGCGGCCTTCAGGCCCGCCACCAGCCGGCCGATCTGACGGTCGACCTCCGAGATCATGCCCCAGTAGGTGGCCCGGACAGTGCGGAAGGCCGCATCGGGCCAGTCGGCGATGAGGCGCGCGGAATCTTCGACGAAGCAGAACTTGCCGACCGGCGTGCGCTCCAGCCAATAGGCCAGATAGGGATGCTGCGCGGCCTCTTCCCCCGGAGAGGCTGCGCGGCGGAAGGCCGGGCCCTCGTCCGGGTCATAGAGGCTGTTGAAGGGCGCCGGCACCACGAAGGGCGGATGCGGGCGCAGGTAGGAGACATGGGCGAACCACGGCGCATCCTCCGGCTGTTCCACCAGCCAGTCGAGAAAGGCCTCGGTCAGAAAGGCGGTCTCGGTCTCGTCCTGGCTGAAGCGCGGCGGCGCCGTCGACGGCAGTGCGGGCTTGCCTTCGGCGGGCCAGAACAGGGCCCAGGGGTCCTTCGGCAGCTCGTGGCCGCGTGCAGCCATCCAGGCGAACCAGGCGGCATTGTCCTCGCGCAGGTTCACCCCGACCTCGAAGCCCGGCAGGATCTCCTCGTAGGTGCGCAGCCGCGGATCGTCGGGGGTCGTGGTGCGCGGGTCGATCGCCTGGTCGGTGTAGCCGAAGAGCGTCGGTCGGTAGCCGGCCCGGGCCAGCGCCTTGGCGACATTGTCGTGGCGGGCGTCGAGCGGCGTGCCGTTGCGCAGCACCCGGTGGTTCATCTGGTAGAGCCCGGTGTAGAGCGAGGCCCGCGCCGGCGAGCAGGGCGCCGACTGGGCGTAGTGCCGCAGAAAGCAAACGCTCTCGGCCGCCAGGGCGTCGATGGCGGGGGTGCGGACCGGGTGAGCGCCGGCGGCGCGGCCGGCGGGGCCCAGGCAGTCGCCGCGCCACTGATCGGCCGTTATGAGCAGAACGTTCGGGGTCATCACCGCAAGCCTATCCGGATACTGTTACCGCCGCTTTTCACCACGCCTTCCGGCGGCTGACAAGCAGGCTGCCCACCGCCTGTAATCGGCGCCATCAGAAATCTACCGGAGCGCTAGTATCAACGAAGATCTGCGACCAGTACGTGGCTCCCGGCGACGGCGTGGCGCCGAACGGCTGCGCAATTAACTGTGAATAAAACCTTTTCTGCCTGAATGCCTCCTTGAGAAACATGGGGTTCCGCAAGCTGTGACCAGCCAGAGCTCATCACGGACAGGTACCGGAAGCGGGTGGGCTGCAGGCCTGCGGCCGCTTCTCGCGGTGATTCTGCTCCTGGCAGCCAGCACCCTGCCGGTCTTTGCCGTTGCCGATCTTCCCGGCGAGGCGCACGGCACGGTCGCAGCCGTCTTTGCGCCGGGAACGGGCAAGGCAGCGGCCTTGACCGCGATCGCCGAGGCCGGCGGCCGCGTCGTTCGTGGCGGTGGCTGGGATTCGGTCCTGGTCGTGCAGAGCGACGAAGCGGGCTTCGCCCGCCGCCTGCGACGCGCCGGGGCCCTGCTGGTGGTCGATCCGCGGTCCGCCGCCGGCTGCCTCATTGCTGGTATTGCAATTTAAGACAAAGTGGGATCGTAGAGATGCTTGAAACCGTAGCCTCCCTGTCTACCCTCCGCGCCGAGGGTGCGCCGGCGAGCCATTCCGGCGGCATCACCGCCGTGCGGCGCACCGCGGCCAAGTGGTCCTGCCTGCTGCTCTTCGCGGTGGTGCCGGCCGTGGCCGCCTCTGCCCTGCTGTTCGGGAATCCCTGGCTGACGCCTACCGTGGCGGCTGGTGTCA
Organism: Kiloniellaceae bacterium; assembly: GCA_041565695.1. Lineage (GTDB taxonomy): Bacteria > Pseudomonadota > Alphaproteobacteria > Kiloniellales > Kiloniellaceae > Pelagibius. The sequence goes on along the minus strand of JBFGUI010000078.1, from coordinate 2,835 downwards.
TCGCCTGTATTGCGGCCGGCATCTGGAAGGGCCTCGGCGGCGATGCCGCCATGACGCGCTACGTGATCGCCGTGGCCACGGTGGTGCAGGTCTCGCTGATGGTGCTGGCCGCGGCGGGCCCCTGGCAGATCGACTACCACATGATCTACTTCGCCGCGCTGGCGATGCTCGTCGCCTTCTGCGACTGGCGCACCATTCTCGTGGCCGCGGCGGCCACGGCGGTGCACCACCTGGCGCTCAACTTTCTCATGCCCTGGGCGGTGTTTCCCGACGGCAGCAACTTTCTGCGTGTGGTGTTCCATGCCGTCATCGTCGTGCTCGAGGTCTTCGTCCTGGTGCTGCTGAGCCACAAGCTGGTCAGCCTGTTCAGCGGCGCCGCGGCAGCCGTCGCCCAGGCCGAAGCGGCAGCGGCAGAGGCAGAAAAGCTGGGCCGCGAGCAGCAGGCGATGCAGGCCCGCGCCGCCGAGGAGCGCCGGGAACTGCTGCTGTCCCTGGCCGACAAGTTCGAGAGCAGCGTCAAGGGCGCGGTGAAGCAGATCCTCGCGTCGCTCGACGGGATGCAGGGCGAGACCAAGGTGATGCTGCAACGTGCCGAGGAGACCAAGGGCACGGCCGACGAGGTCGCCGGCACGGCCGACAGCACCTCCAACATGATGGACGCCGTCGCCGGCGCCGTCACACAGCTCTCCGCCTCGGTCAGCGAGATCTCGGCCCGCGTGCGTGAGACCGCGGAGATCGCCGCCCGGGCCGAGGACAGGTCCGATGCCACCACCGAGCAGGTCAACGAGCTCGCTGATGCAGTCGCGGGGATCTCCGAGGTGGTCAGCCTGATCGCCGAGATCGCCGAACAGACCAACCTGCTGGCGCTCAACGCCACCATCGAGGCGGCGCGCGCCGGCGAGGCCGGCAAGGGCTTCGCCGTGGTCGCCAACGAGGTCAAGTCGCTGGCCACCCAGACTGCCAAGGCGACCGAGGACATCACCGGGCGCATCGAGAAGGTCCAGGGCTCGACCCAGGTCACCGTCGGCGCGATCAAGGAGATCCGCGACATCATCAACCAGCTGAACGAGCATTCGACCAAGATCGCCGGTGCCGTGGAAGAGCAGGACGCCACGACCCGCGACATCTCGCGCAACATCCACGATGCCGCGACCGGCAGCCGCAAGATGAGCACCGCCATGGCCTCGGTGCGGGAGAACGCCGACACCGCGAATACCTCGGTGAAGAAGGTGATGGATGCCTCGGGCGTGGTAGCACAGAACACCCACGATCTCGACGGCACGCTTTCGGAACTGCTGGACGGCCTGCGCAGCAACAGCGCCTGACGGAGGTAACGATTCCTTCCCCGTCGCGATTCGGCACAGGAGGGGCGGCTGGACGACTTGCGTCCGGCCGCCCCTTCGGCTTATGCCTAGATTACCGCTGTCGCGTCGCCAGGGAATCCGGTCGAAATGAAGGATGTAAAGCGAGCCTGGCAAAGGATGCTCTCCGGGCGGCGCCTGGACCTGCTGGATCCCTCACCGCTCGACATCGAAATTGAGGACATCGCCCACGGCCTGGCCCGCGTCGCCCGCTGGAACGGCCAGACCTCCGGCGAGGCCGCCTTTTCGGTTGCCCAGCACAGCCTGCTGGTGGACGACATTGTCGGGCGGCTGCGCCCCGGTCTCGACGCGGCCGGGCACCTCTCTGCCGTGCTGCATGATGCCGCCGAGTACGTGATCGGCGATCTCATCACGCCCTTCAAGACGGCGGTCGGCGTCGACTACAAGGCCCTGGAACTGCGGCTCATGACCGCCATCCGGCTGCGCTTCGGCCTGCCGCCCCGCGAACCGGAAGACCTGGCGAAACTTATCAAGCGGGCCGACCGCGTCGCCGCCTATCTCGAGGCCACCCAGCTCGCCGGCTTCTCTCACAGCGAAGCGCGCCGCCTCTTCGGTCACACCCGCAGGTTCGACGACATCGTTTTGACCCCCTGGGCGCCGGCCAAGGCCAAGCGGTTGTTTCTCGAGCGCTGCTGCCGCTTCGCAAAAGGCTTATAATCACACTTGGAAAGTGCTAACCTTTGCGCGGAAGAGCAGGGGGTCTCTTCCCTTTATAGTCGCAATTTATTTCATCTCGCCCGCACAGCTTCAGCCAGAGAGGCGTCGGGTGCCGGGGGGCAGAATATTATGTCTGTCGTGGATTTTCTGGACGAGCCTGTGCTCGCCGAGTTGCACGGTTATTGGTCGGAACGCTGTCTCGGACGCCCGGCGCCTGCCCGGGCGGACATCGATCCCGTGGATATTCCACATCTGCTGCCGCACATCGCGCTTACCGAAATCATCGCCGCCCGGAACGGCGGCGCAAGCCGCGTGCGATTCCGCCTCGCCGGCACGCAGATCGAAAAGCACTTCGGCTGCGCACTCACCAACCACTATCTCGACGAGCTGAAGCGCGGCAGTTACCTGGAATACGTCATGGGCCTCTACGCACGCCTGATGTCGGATGTCCAACCGCTCTACACGGAGGACGTCTTCGGCGACGGCCGGGACAGCACACTGCGGGCCAAGCGGCTGATGCTGCCCCTCAGCGACGATGGGCGCAGGGTCAACATGGTGCTCTGCGGCCTCATCTACAGTGATAGCGACCCCAGCCGCCGCACCACGGTGCTGCAGTCTCAGGACCGATTCAGCCAAAGCGGTCCCGATGCGCGCTGACCATGCCATAAAACATCTTGGGTTGTGTTCTGCCACCATATTGCGCCTTCTGAGAGGCCTTTACCTGCGACGGTAACGAAAAGCGAAGCTATAGAGGATACCTGTCAAGTGAAGGACATCCGCGCCCTGGGGGACTGGG
>JBFGUI010000077.1:0-15813 GCA_041565695.1 Kiloniellaceae bacterium | reverse complement strand
CCGGAATCTTGTCCTTCGCTTTCGCGTGGGCGAGGATCTTCGCGCCGGTCGCCCGCACCATGGCCTCGTTGCCGCCGGTGTGGTCGCGGTGCTCGTGGGTGTTGAGGATCTGGGTGATCTCCCAGCCCCGGTCCTTGGCCAGTGCGAGGCATTTCCTGTGGTCGAGGGGATCGATCGCCAGCGCCTCGCCGGTCTCCGGGCAGGCGATGAGGTAGTTGAAATTGCGGTAGTTGTTGGCGGTCCAGATCTGCTCGACGATCATGCGGCGCTCCTCGGCATCGGGCTTGGGCGTGTCGGGCTCCATCATAGGGGATCGCGGGGGCGCCCGCCATCGGCGGGACGGCCTACTTGATGAGCTTGATCAAATCGCGGAAGGCCTCGGTGGCGCCGCGCTCGAGCCACTCGAAGACCACCATCTCGGTGGTCACCGGCGTGGCGGCAAGCTCCGGCCAGTCGCTTTCCGGCGGACGCGCGGCCTGCGGCAGGCAGTCGATCACCTGGAACACCCGGGTGCCCGCCGGCAGGCCCTGCAGCGCCGCTTCGCTCGGCAGGCCGGCGACGACCAGCTGGTTGCGGCCCATGGCGAGGCCGACGCGCCAGTTGGGGCTGTTCTCGCTGACCGCCGGGATGCCGAGCCGCTCGGCCGCCGCGCGCAGCAGGGCCAGGTTGCGCGCCGTCTCCGGCGGCACCGCGGCGGGCAGCAGCAGCAGGGAGCGTTTGGCGGAAAGCAGCATGAAACAGACGCTCGACGGAGTTTACCGGTAACACGATAGAGGCCGCCGCCGGGCCTGGCCAGTCTGCCGGCGGCATCTCGGCCTTGTCGGGCGGCGGGCTTTGTGTTCACTGCTGGTCCTGCCACAGTGACGTCGCACCCGTAGAAAGGATCCGAAGATGACAGCGCAAGCCCGGGGCGCCGGCCCCGCCGCAAGCCTGAGGGAACTGCTGGCGCGTCCGCAGCTCACCGTCATGCCCTGCTGCTTCGACGGGCTCTCCGCGCGGCTCATCGAGCAGGCCGGCTTCGCGGCGACCTTCATGAGCGGCTTCGCGGTTTCCGCGGCGCGCCTCGGCCTGCCGGACACGGGGCTGATCTCCTACGGCGAGATGCTCGATACCGGCCGCGCCATCTGCGCCGCGACCACCATCCCGGTGATCGGCGACGGCGACACCGGCTACGGCAACGCCGTCAACGTGAAGCGCACCGTCAAGGGCTATGCCCAGGCCGGCTTCGCCGCCGTGATGATCGAGGACCAGGTCTGGCCCAAGCGCTGCGGCCATACCCGCGGCAAGGCGGTGGTCGAGCGGGCCGAGGCGGTGGCGCGCATCCGCGCGGCCTGCGACGCGCGCGACGAGTTGCGCGATGCGGGCGGCGATATCCTGATCCTGGCGCGCACCGACGCGCGCGGCACCGACGGCCTGGACGAGGGGCTGCGCCGCGTCGAGGCCTTCACCGCGGCCGGCGCCGACATCCTGTTCATGGAGGCGCCCCGCTCGGAAGCGGAGATGCGCGCCTTCTGCCGGGCGACCGAGCGGCCGACCCTGGCCAACCTGCTGGAGCAGGGCGAGACCCCGGTCCTGCCGCCGGCCGAGCTGCAGGAGATCGGCTTCAAGCTGGCGGCCTATCCTTTGACGCTGCTGTCGGCGGCGATGCAGGCGATGCAGGAAGCGCTCGCCGCCTTCAAGGCCGGCCGCCATCCGCAGAACCTGCTGGACTGGGACAGCCTGCGCGACGTCGTCGGCTTCAACGCCTATTACGCCGAGGACGAACGCTACAGGAGCGGGTGAGGTATACGCCTAAGAGGCTGTCAGCACGCGGCTGACCAGTTCGGCCTGACGATGGGTGTCGGTCTTCGCCATGGCGCTGCGCAGCAGGGTGCGCGCAGTGTGCAGTGAGATACCGGTTTCCACGGCATAGTCGGCGACACTTGCGCCGCGGCACAGTGCGACGGTAACCGCAGCTTCCGCCGGGGTCAGTCCGAATCGCACCGCCACGCCTTTGGCATGCGGCACTCTCGCTCGCGGATCGGCAACGCGCAGCATGACCAGGCGCCGGGCGCAGAGACCGGAGGGAAGCGGCAGCACCTCGACCACGAGCGGTTCCGCGCTTGAAGCTCGGCTCACGGCCAGCAGGCTGCCGCGATCCGCGTCGCGCCCGTTGCTGGCTGTGATGATCAGATCGTGTAGGGCATTGGTATCGGCCGGGCGGCCGCATTGCAGGCGCCCCATTCTCAACCGCAGCCCGTCGCCTCCGCGCAGCAGTTCCTCGGCGCGGGGGTTGAGGAAGAAGATGTGACCCGCAGTGTCGGTCAGGAGGATCGCGGCGGGCTGTGTGGCCAGCACCCCTTCCAGAGCGTTTGCAGTCTGGCTGGCGTCCTCGAGCAGCCGGCTAAGCCTCAAGGCTCGTTGCAAGTGCCGACTGAGATCTGCGAAACGGCGGCTCTCCGCATCGCTGAAATGGCCCTTGCGGGCACCGCGGCGAATGATCAGGTAGGTGGAGGTGCCGGTGCGGCGTATCAGGTCGACCCCCAGGAGATGTTCGGCATCGAGGGGCCGGTAGAGATCGTTGTAGATCTCGCTGCGCTGATAGGCCTCCTGGTCGGGGTAGTCGGTATCGGTGTAGGGAACGCAAAGCGGCACCGACTTGAAATAGTGAAAGAGCGGACTGCGCGGCCCGTAGTAGGTTTCGTAGTCTCGCAGTGCCTTCTGTGACACACCGACAGTGTGGGCGCACACCTGGGCGACGCCCGAGCGGTTGTCTTGGCTCAGCAAGGCGGCCTGACTGCCGTGGAACGCCTTCATGAAGTCATCGACCAGACTCATCCAGCCGTCCGCTTCCAGGACAGCGTCGTAGATCCGCTCGATCAGGGCCGTCTGAGCCATAACAGTAGAATATTAGCGATGTCTGTTGCGCATGCATAGCGGCTACGGCCGGCATACCACAAATACGGTATGACGGCCTGCCGGTGCCGCATCTAGCCTTGGGATGGACTGTCTTCGCGAATTTCACGCTCAAGGAGGTCGAAATGTCCCGGCGTTCAGTATCTTGCGCCCAACGGTCGGCTGCTTTGCGGCCCGCTGCGACGCTTGCCGTTGCGGTGCTTGCGGTTGCATCGGCGCTCAGCGCTCAAGCCACGGAAGTAAAGAAGCCGGACTGCGCAGCGCTCGAAGCTTGGGCGGCCGGTATCGACGGCGCTGACCGCTGGCAGCCGGTCGAGGGTTACCGCGGCTGGGTGCCGCGCGCCTTTGAGGCGCCTGAGTTCGAGGCTATGTTTGGTGTCCCAGTGCTGGAGTGGCGCAGCGAGGACGCGGTGGGGGTCGCTAACCACGTGCTGGACTGCGGCCGGCAGGCAGACAAAGCGAAGCGGGCCGACGCGAGCAAGGCGCTATATGCTGCGCGCCGCTATCTCCAGAGCAACTTGCGCGGTGTGCTGGGCACCAAGGAAAAGTTGGAGCTGCGTGCCGAGCGGGAAGCGCAGCGCGCGGCTGCCCGCGCGCAGCAGGAGGCGGCGCGGCGTGAAGAACGGAGCGCTGCTCAGCAAGCCCGGGCACAGAGCATGCAGGACAAGCGCGACGCCGTAGTGGAAGAGGCGCTTGCGGCACTTCTGGACGAACCCGCTTCGCCGCAGCAGTTGCGCACCCTGGCCTTGCTCCGCAGCCTCGATATCAACGATCGGGCAAGCTACGAACGGGCACAGCGCCGTGTCGGTCCGGCAGCCCGCACGCTCATGTTCAGGTTGCACCAGCAGGGCAGCGACCTGAAGGATCCACGGGTCGCGCCTCGGATCGAGGAACGCTACGCCACGCTGAAGGACGAGATCGTGGCCGACTATCGCGCCAAGCTCGCCAACTTGAACAATTCCGGCGAGAGTCTGCGCTTCCTGAGCGGTTGGCAGCAGGAGGTCGGGCAGCAGCTGGCGCCCATGCTCGGGCCCGAGACCACATCGGCTATGCTGGAGGAGATGACAGCCAAGGGGACATCGATCCGCGAGGCGATCCTTGTGCGTGCCAAGGAATTGATCGATGCAGCCGATGGCAACACGCAAGACGACGCGGCGGAGTTGGCACTGATCGACAGGATCGTCGCAAACTCGGCCAGGGCCGGGCTCACACCAGACCAGCTCACAGAAGTGCGTGTCTATGCCGCCGGACGTCAGCAGGTTTTGGCGCAACGTATGCTGGACGTCGCGCGAGCGGAGCTTGCGGGCTATCCCGAAACGCTTGACGGCCTCGACAAGCTGCGCCGGCAGCTTCACGCGACCTGGGGTGGCCCGTTGCGCCGGGCGGGCGAGGCGGCCTTCGCCGACTACGTGGCGGCGGCTCAAGAGCGGCTCACGCGGATTGCCGATGCGGCGCTGCCGGAGTTCCGGAACAAACTGGCAGACATACCCGAGTCCCCGGAGGGATTGCAGATGCTTGATGCCACCCTGGTGAAGGAACCGGGCTTCGATGCCGTGGGCGAGGACGTACGGGCCAGCTACCTGGCCGCCGTCGACGATCGCCGAACCTCTATCGCGACGGTGCTGGAAGCCAAGGAGGCAGCGCGGCGTGAGGCTGCCATCGCCGCCGGCGGCGATCCGGAACTGGTCGGCTACAGCTTTGTCGACGGCGAGCACTTCACACAGCTCGAATTCCGCGACGAAAAGCTGGTGATCATGAATGTGATGGGAATACGCGCCGCCGCCGATTATCAGGTCAGCGCCGGAGACGTTATCGTGCGCGGCCCCAATGGAACCTTGGTCCTTGCACGCTCCGGCAGTGGCGAGAAGCTGAAGCTGAGCGGCATGGGCCTTGTCCTGAAGCGCGCCACGGAATAGCGGTCCGCAGGCGGACGCCTTCTCCGGGCAGAAAGCAGGTCGGCGGCAAACGGCCGCCGGTGGCGCCCTTCACTGCGCAGCTTCGGTGGCAGGCGCGGCGTCTTCTTTCAGGACCTTGACCTCCCGCTGCGGGAAGGGGATCTCGATGCCCTCGGCCTTGAGCGCCATCCAGATCATCAGCAGCAGGTCTCCGCCGACCCGGTTGTCGCCGTCGTCGATGCCTTCCATCCAGAACTCGACCAGGATGTCGATGCCGGAATCGCCGAAGCCTTCGATCTCCGCGTCGGGCCGCTCGGCGACCGGCAGGTCGTCGCCGCTCAGCACCTTGGGGTGACTGGCGACGGTCTCGCGCACGATGTCGAAGAGCTTCTCGAGGTCGGTCCTGTAGGCGACCTGGAAGCGCAGGGAATAGCGCTGCTTCTTGTTGTTGTGGGTCCAGTTGACGAAGGCCGTGGTGATGAAGCGCTCGTTCGGCACCATGATGTCCTTGCCGTCGAAGGTCTCCAGCGTCGCCGAACGCATGGTCAGCTCGCGCAAGGTGCCGGCGCGGCCGTCCTCCAGCTCGATGTAGTCGCCGATGGTGAGAGAGCGATCGAGCAGGATGATGATGCCGGATATGAAGTTGGACGCGATCTGCTGCAGGCCGAAGCCGAGGCCGACGCCGAGCGCACCGCCGAAGACGGCGAGCGCCGTCAGGTCGATGCCCATGATGTTGAGCAGCAGCAGGAAGATCAGCACGAAGACGCCGATCTCGAACAGCTTGGCGACGACCTCCCGCGTGCCCGCATCGAGCGCCGACCGGCTGCGGATTACGCGCTGACCGGTGGTGTTCGACAGGCGCCCGAGCCAGAACAGCACCACGCCGAACACGAAGGTGCGGATCACCGCGTAGAGCGTGATGCGGATGTTGCCGATTTCAATCGAGACGCTGTCGAGGTGTCCGGTGACGTCGCCCAGCAGGCCGGTCATGTAGAGCAGCGCAATGGGGACGCCGATCCACTTGAGGATGACGATGATCGTCTCGTTGCGGATGAAGTGGTTGGCCAGGCTGAAGACGAGGAAGACGAAGGCGGCGCCCTGCGCGGCGCGGACCAGCCAGACTTCGCCGATCAGCCCGGAGCTGAGCACCGTGGCGCCGCCGAGCACCAGGGCGGCCATGACCGGCAGCAGCAGTTCGCGCATGCGGTGCACCTTGCCGCGCAGGTCCTGCAGCGGCCCGGTAACCGGTTCCTCGCGGAAGATCCTGATGTGCGACCGGCAATAGGCCGCAAGTGCCCAGGCCAGCGGCAGGGCGACGGCGATGATGGCGATCTGAAGGTAGAAGTCGGGGCTGGAAAGATGTGCGAGAACTTCCTGCCCGGCCTGCTCGACCCACTCCGCAAAGCTTTCCATGGCGACTCCCTACCGGCGCGTGGACTCCTCCGCCGACTCTAGTCAGAACGGGTAAGTCGCGTCACTAGACGATTTCTGCCCGCCGGCCGCGGGCAAGCTGTCGGGAACGGCGGGGCGGCCTCAGTCGGCCGCGCCGGGGAGCAGTTCCGGCAGGGTGAAGATCTCGCGCTCCTGGGACACGCCGCGGAAGGCATGGCGGCCGACCGAGACCAGGCCGTCGGGTACGAAGCGCGCGAAGTCCTCGGAGATCAGCACGCCGAGGCCCAGCTTCTTGGTCAGGGCGTCCATCCTTGCGGCCTCGTTGGTGGCCGGGCCGATGACCGTGAAGTCGAGGCGTGAGGTGGCGCCGATGTTGCCGTAGGTCACGTCGCCCAGATGCAGCGAGAGGCCGAAGCCGAGCGCCGGGCGGCCGCTTTCGGTGAGTGCCGCATTGACCTTCGCCATGCGGGTCAGCGCGTCGCGCGCCGCCTCGATGGCCTTGCCGCAGGCCTCGAAGCCGCAGAACATCGCGTCGCCTTCCTTAGCCGTGCCGCCAGGGCAGTAGAGCGGCTGTCCCTCGGCGCCGGCCTTCACCTTGTCCATGGGGAAGATGGCCAGCAGGCCGTCGCCGATGAACTTCAGCACCTCGCCGCCGTGCGCCAGCACCGCGCCGGCCATGGCCTCGAAGTACTGGTTCAGCAGGTCGAGATATTCGCCGCGCGGCAGGCTGTCGGCCAGGGCGGTCGAGCCGCGCAGGTCGCAGTACCAGATGACGGCCGGAATGTCCTCGCCGTCGCCGCGCTTGATCGAGCCGTTGAGCACCCGCTGGCCGGTGTAGCTGCCGAGGTAGGTTTCCATCAGCGAGCGCGAGGTGCGGTGCAGCGACTGCACTTCCAGCAGGCGGCTGAGGATCGGCAGGGCCTCGTAGACCCAGCCCAGTTCCCGGGTGGAAAAGCCGCCGGCCCGGTCGCTGGCCAGGGTCAGCACGTTGATCTTGCCGTTGGAGAAGACCATGGGCATGGCGACGTAGTCGGTGGCGCCGTCGGCCAGCAGGTCCTCGAGGATCGGGAAGTCGCGCGGCGGGTTCGGCCCTTCCAGGCGGCGCCGGATGCCGCCTTCGCCGTTGAAGATGCGGATCACCGGGCTTTTCAGATAGGCCTCCGACTTCATGCCGTAGTGCGGCAGGTCGCGCTCGTCGACGATGTCCTCGCCGCGGCGCCACACGAAGGCGTTGCTGGCGAGCTGCGGGTGCAGGGTCGGAATGATTGCGGTGAGGCGGAAGAGGCCGAAGCCGGCCTCCACCAGCTGGCGGGCGAAGCGGTCGACCAGTTCGGCCGAGGAGGTCGCTTCCCAGGCCTCGCGCAGCAGCCAGCCGGCCAGCGGGTTGCCGCTCTCCACCGCGGCCTCGGCGGCGTCGATCTCGACCGCGTCGTCGCCTTCCAGCCAGGCGTCCATCTTGTTCCAGTAGAAGGCGATGTAGCCGCGGATGCCGAGGCCCTCCTCGATCGGGTCCTCGTAGCTCCAGGCTGCGTTCTCGGCCTGCCTGTCGCCGACCGCCACGGTCCAGTAGCTGGCGGTGCCCTTGAAGGGGCAGTAGGTGCGGTGGTCGGTCGGGCTGAGGAAGTCCATGGCGATGTCGTCGCGCGGCAGGTAGTAGACCGGCGGCAGGCGGGTTTCCTTCAGCACCAGGGCGCGCCGGCTGTCGGCGATGACCTGGCCGTTGAACACCACCTTCACGCGCTTTTCGCTGGGCTCGATGCTCAGGCTGTAGTCGCCCGGGGCCAGGGACTCCGGCTGCTTGGGCGCGAGGGGGGCGGCCTCTGACATGTCCGAATTCCCGTCTTCGAAGTCGCGGGGCGCCCGTCGGGGGCCCTGGGTGGTCTGTCGCAGGACGCCGTGCCCGCGGGGGCACGCTTTCTCTATATAGGCAGCACCCGGCGGCTTTCACCCGGGGGGCGGCGCATTGCTGCCAAGCGGTGACATGTTCGTAGTTTTCGGTTCCGAAAATCATCGATCTGGCCTATTCTCCGGTCCCGGCCGCCTCAAGGCTGGCCGAGAAAGCGAGACGGCCCTTGAGAATTGTCCCCGACGCCGCCGACCCGAGCGCCCTGGCGGGCGCGCCGCGCAGCGAGCTGAACCAGCGTCAGGAGCAGATCATCGCCCTGGTGCGCGAGCGCGGCTTCGTGGCCATCGAGGCCCTGGCCGAGCATTTCGACGTGACGCCGCAGACCATCCGGCGCGACATCAACCAGCTTTGCGAGCAGGGCCTGCTGCGCCGCTACCACGGCGGTGCCGGGCTGCCGTCCAGCGTCGAGAACCTCGCCTACCAGACCCGCCAGGTGCTGCATCAGGAGGAAAAGGCGCGCCTTGCCCGGGTGCTGGCCGGCGAGATCCCCGACAACGCCTCGCTGTTCATCAACATCGGCACCACCACCGAGGAAGTCGCCAAGGCCCTGGTGGACCACAAGGGCCTGCGGGTCATCACCAACAACCTCAACGTCGCCAATATCCTGGCCGGCCGGCCGGATTTCGAGGTCATCGTCACCGGCGGCGTGGTGCGCAGCCGCGACCGCGGCATCGTCGGCGAGGCCAGCATCGACACCATCCAGCAGTTCAAGGTCGACTTCGGCATCATCGGCATCTCCGGCATCGACGACGACGGCACCCTGCTGGACTTCGACTACCGCGAGGTGCGCGCCGCCCAGGCCATCATCAAGAACTCGCGGCGGGTCTTTCTCGCCACCGACCATACCAAGTTCGGGCGCAACGCCATGGTGCGCCTCGGCCACCTCGACGAGATCGACGCCCTGTTCACCGACCGGGCGCCGCCGGAGCCGATGATGGCGATCCTCGCCGCCGCCGAGGTGGAGCTGCATATCGCCCCCTGAAGCGGCGCTTGGCGGCCCGAGGATCTTCGGGTTTTTTCATTTTCCGACGCGATTTTCACACAGAAATGGCGGATTACCGCCATTTGCGGCGGAGAAAAGCCTTCAGATTCCAACGGTCTGTTCGAAAATGTTCGGATTTGAAAATTTCCGATTGCAAAGCTGCGCGGGGCTCCCCTATGCTTTTGCCTTAACGAAGTCCCGGCCCGCGCGGCCGGCAGGACCCGGAAACCGGGCATCGATTGGGGAGGCGGACGTTTCGGCATGGCCGAAGTTCTCGATATCGTCGTTGTCGGCGGCGGCATCAACGGGGTTGGCATCGCACGTGACGCGGCCGGCCGCGGCCTCTCCGTGTTGCTTTGTGAAAAAAGCGATCTCGCCAGCGCGACGTCCTCGGCCAGCACCAAGCTGATCCACGGCGGCCTGCGCTATCTCGAGTACTACGAGTTCCGCCTGGTCCGCGAAGCCCTGATCGAGCGCGAGGTGCTGCTGCGCGCGGCGCCGCACATCATCTGGCCGATGCGCTTCGTGCTGCCGCACAACAAGGGCCTGAGGCCCGCCTGGATGATCCGCCTCGGCCTCTTTCTCTACGACCACCTGGGCGGGCGCAAGATGTTGCCGCCCTGCGAGGCCATCGACCTGCGCCGCCACCCGGCCGGCGCGCCGCTGGCCGCCGATCTCAGCAAGGCCTTCGTCTATTCCGACTGCTGGGTGCAGGATTCCCGCCTCGTGGTGCTCAACGCCCTGGATGCGCGCGAGCGCGGCGCCGAGGTGCTGACCCGCGTCGAATGCGTCTCGGCGCGCCGCGAGGGGCCGAACTGGCGGGTCGTGCTGCGCGACCGGCGCAACGGCAACCAGCGCGAGGTCGAAGCGCGCGCCCTGGTCAATGCCGCCGGCCCCTGGACCGCCGAGTTCATCGAGCAGCGCGCCGGCCTCAACAAGGCCAAGTCCCTGCGCCTGGTGAAGGGATCGCACATCGTGGTGCGCCGGCTCTTCGAGCACGAGTTTCCCTACATCTTCCAGAACCCGGACGGGCGCATCGTCTTCGCCATCCCCTACGAGAACGACTTTACCCTGATCGGCACCACCGACGTGGACTTCGAGGGGGAGCTGGGCCAGGTCAGCATATCCGAGGATGAGGTGGCCTATCTCTGCGCCGCGGTGAACGCCTACTTCACGCGCAAGATCCGGCCCGAGGACGTGGTGTGGAGCTATTCCGGCGTGCGCCCGCTCTACGACGACGAGGCGGAGAGCGCCTCCTCGGCGACCCGCGACTACGTGCTGGAGCTCGACCAGGGCGCCGGTCGGGCGCCGCTGCTCAGCGTCTTCGGCGGCAAGATCACCACCTACCGCCGGCTGGCCGAGCAGGCGCTGGAAAAGCTCGAGGACGCCCTGGGGCCGCTCGGCGCACCCTGGACGGCGGCGGTGCCGCTGCCCGGCGGCGACATCCCCGACGCGGATTTCGAGGGCTACCTGAAAGGCTTCTGCGACGGCCACCCCTGGCTACCGACGGATCTCGCGCGGCGCTATCTCCGGGCCTACGGCACGCGCACGGAACGGCTGATCGACGGCGCCACCGGGCTGGAGGGGCTGGGCGAGCACCTGGGCGACGGGCTCTACGCGGCGGAGGTCGACTACCTCGTCAGGTTCGAATGGGTGGAGAGCGCCGACGACCTGCTGTGGCGCCGCTCCAAGCTCGGGCTCCACGTCTCCGACGAGACGCGCCAGCGGCTCGCCGCCTGGCTCGACGGCCACCGCGGCGCCGCCGAACGGCAGGAGTCGGCCTGATGACTCTTGAGCTCAGGAACGTCAGCAAGTCGGTCGGCGCGGAGCAGCACATCCGCGACGTCGACCTGACCCTCGAGACCGGCTCGCTCAACGTGCTGCTGGGTCCGACGCTGTCGGGCAAGACCTCGCTGATGCGCCTCATGGCCGGTCTCGACCGCCCCACCTCGGGCGATGTCCTGGTCGACGGCAGGAGCGTCGTCGGCCTGCCGGTGCAGAAGCGCAGCGTCGCCATGGTCTATCAGCAGTTCATCAACTACCCGACCCTCACGGTCTACGAGAACATCGCCTCGCCGATGCGGGTGGCGCGGGTCGACAAGGCGACGCTGGACCGCAGGGTGCGCGCCGCCGCCGAGATCTTGAAGCTGACGCCGTTTCTCGACCGCACGCCGCTGCACCTCTCCGGCGGCCAGCAGCAGCGCACCGCCATCGCCCGTGCGCTGGTCAAGGACGCCAAGCTGGTGCTGCTCGACGAGCCGCTGGCCAACCTCGACTACAAGCTGCGCGAGGAGTTGCGCGTCGAGTTGCCGCGCATCTTCGCCGAGAGCGGCGCGATCTTCGTCTACGCGACGACCGAGCCGCATGAGGCGCTGCTGCTCGGCGGCAAGACGGCGACCCTGTCGGAGGGCCGGGTCACCCAGTTCGGTGCCACCATCGACGTCTACAGTCGGCCTTGCGACCTGACCACGGCGCAGACCTTCTCCGACCCGCCGCTCAACGTGGTGCCGATGGAAAAGGCCGGCGGCCGGCTCAGCTACGACAGCCGCTCGATCGCCGCGCCGGCCGGCGCGGCGGGCCTGCCCGACGGCCGCTACAAGGTGGGGATCCGGCCGCACCACCTCATGCTGCATCCGCCCAAGAGCGCGGCCCTCGAGGTCATGGCCTCTGTATCGACCACCGAGATCACCGGCTCGGAGAGCTTCGTGCACGTGGAGCACGGCGGCTCGCGCTGGGTCGCGCTGACCCACGGCGTGCATCGCGTGGAGATCGGCGACCAGGTGCCGGTCTATATGGATCCGGCCGGCTTTTTGATCTTCGATGCCGCCGAGCGTCTGGTGGCGGCGCCGGCCGCAGAGAGCCAAGGCGCGCCGGTCGGCACCGTGATGGAGGCTTGAGCCGTGGCGCAGATCACCCTCGACAAGCTCGCCCATTCCTATCTCGCCAAGCCGCAGAGCGAAGCCGACTTCGCTCTCAAGCAGATCGACCATGTCTGGGAGGACGGCGGCGCCTATGCCCTGCTCGGCCCTTCGGGCTGCGGCAAGACCACGCTGCTCAACATCATCTCCGGCCTTCTGGTGCCCTCGCGCGGCAGCATTCTGTTCGACCGCGAGGACGTCACCCATCTGGCGCCGGAGCAGCGCAACATCGCCCAGGTGTTCCAGTTCCCGGTGATCTACGACACCATGACGGTGGCCGAGAACCTCGCCTTTCCGCTGGTCAACCGGCGCGTGCCGAAGGACGAGATCAGGAAGCGCGTCGCCGAGGCGCTGGACATGCTGGACCTCGCCGGCAAGGCGAACCGCAAAGCCAAGGGCCTGACCGCCGACGAGAAGCAGAAGATCTCGCTGGGCCGCGGTCTGGTGCGCTACGACGTCAACGCGATCCTGTTCGATGAGCCGCTCACCGTCATCGATCCGCACATGAAGTGGCAGCTGCGCACCAAGCTGAAGGAGCTGCACCGCCGCTTCGGCCACACCATGATCTACGTGACCCACGACCAGACCGAGGCGCTGACCTTCGCCGACAAGGTGGTGGTGATGTACGAGGGCGAGGTGGTGCAGATCGGCACGCCGGAGGAGCTGTTCGACGAGCCTGCGCATACCTTCGTCGGCTACTTCATCGGCTCGCCCGGCATGAACGTGCTGCCCTGCGAGGTCGAGGGCGACCGGCTGCGCCTGGGCGGCCGCGAGATCGCCCTGACGCAGGGCTATCCGCCGCTCGACGGCCGGGTCGAGGTCGGCATCCGCCCGGAATTCGTGCGCCTCGCCCGGTCGGGTCAGGGCCTGCCGATCACCATCTCCCGGGTGGAGGACATCGGCCGCTTCAAGATCGTGCGGGCCTCGCTCGAGGGGCATGCCTTCGACGCCGTCCTGCCGGAAGGTTCGGAAGTGCCGGAGGGCGCCAGCGCCGTGGTCGATGCGGCCCGCGTCAACATCTATCGGGATTCCCACCTCGTGCGGGCCCGGGCGGGGGAGGGGGCCTGAGCCGTGGAGAAGACGCTCAACAACAAGGCCTGGTTCATGGTCCTGCCGGTGCTCTTCATCGTGGCGCTGAACGCGATCGTGCCGCTGATGACCGTGGTCAACTACTCTGTGCAGGACACCTTCGGCAACAACCTCTTCTTCTTCGAAGGCACGCGCTGGTTCAGCGAGGTGCTGGCCTCCGACCGCTTCCACGGCGCGCTGGGTCGGCAGTTCTTCTTCACCGCCACGATCATCGCCATCGAGCTGCCGCTGGGCGTTGCCATCGCGCTGACCATGCCGCGCTCGGGATTCTGGGCCTCGGTCTGCCTGGTGCTCATGGCGCTGCCGCTGCTGATTCCCTGGAACGTGGTCGGCGCCATGTGGAACATCTACGCGCTGCCCGACATCGGCCTGCTGGGCTACAGCCTCAACTGGCTGGGCATCGACTTCGACTACACCCAGCAACCGGTCGCCGCCTGGTTCACGGTTATCCTGATGGACGTCTGGCACTGGACGTCGCTGGTGGTGCTGCTGGCCTACGCCGGCCTGCGCTCCATCGACGATAACTACTACCGCGCCGCGCAGATCGACGGCGCCTCGCGCTGGGCCGTGTTCCGTTACATCCAGCTGCCCAAGATGAAGCACGTGCTGACCATCGCGGTGCTGCTGCGCTTCATGGACTCCTTCATGATCTACACCGAGCCCTTCGTGCTGACCGGCGGCGGCCCCGGCAACGCGACCACCGTGCTGTCGATCGACCTGGTCAAGGCCGCGCTGGGCGAGTTCAACCTGGGTGTCGCCGCGGCGATGAGCATCATCTACTTCCTGATGACGCTGCTGGTGTGCTGGCTGTTCTACACCATCATCATGCAGGGAGAGAAAAAATGAAGCATCGCCGCTGGCTGGTGCCGACGCTCTACATTCTCTTCCTGATGCTGCCGATCTACTGGCTGCTCAACATGTCGTTCAAGACGACCAACGAGATCCTCGGCGGATTCTCCTGGTTTCCGGCGGATTTCACCGTCGCCAGCTACGTCAAGATCCTGACCGACCCGACCTGGTACAATGGCTACATCAACTCTATCGCCTACGTTGCCCTCAACACGGTCATCTCGGTCTCCTTCGCGCTGCCGGCGGCCTATGCTTTCTCGCGCTACCGCTTCCTCGGCGACAAGCACCTGTTCTTCTGGCTGCTGACCAACCGCATGGCGCCGCCGGCGGTCTTCGCGCTGCCCTTTCTGCAGCTCTATTCGGCGCTTGGCCTGTTCGACACCCACATCGCCGTGGCGTTGGCGCACTGCCTGTTCAACATCCCGCTGGCGGTGTGGATCCTGGAGGGCTTCATCTCCGGCGTGCCGCGCGAGATCGACGAGACGGCCTATCTCGACGGCTATTCCTTCCCGCGCTTCTTCGTGAAGATCTTCATGCCGCTGATCGGCAGCGGCATCGGCGTGACCGCCTTTTTCTGTTTCATGTTCTCCTGGGTGGAGCTGCTACTGGCCAAGACGCTGACCTCGGTGGCGGCCAAGCCGATCGCCGCGGTGATGACCCGCACCGCCAGCACCTCGGGCTACGAGCTCGGCCTGCTGGCGGCGGCCGGCGTGCTGACCATCATCCCGGGGGCCATCGTCATCTACTTCGTGCGCAACTACATCGCGAAGGGCTTCGCGATGGGGAGGGTGTGATCATGGGTCTTTCTTGGATGGCCTGGACCTGGCAGACGGCCGCCTTCTTCGCCTTCATCGCCGCGCTGCTCGTCGGCATGAGCATATGGGAAATCAGGCGACCCGGCGGCGACCCGCGCCAGGGGGTGCTCGGCCTCACCACGACCCGCGGCGACCGGCTGTTCATCTCGCTGCTGGGCAGCGCCTACATCCACCTCGCCTGGCTGGCGCTGGCCAGCGGGCCGCTCTGGTGGGCCTCGGCGCTGTCGCTGATCTACGCGTTTCTGGTGTTTCGGTATGTTTAGTTTCTTGTGGGTAGGTGCGGTGTGCCGCACCGCGGTCAGTTCTGTGAACAAAGAAAGCAAGGGAGGATATCGCATGCGAAGATACTTACTGACGACGGCGACGGTGCTTGCCATTGTGGCAGGCGCCGGTGCCGCCAAGGCCGACATGGCGGCGGCGGAACGATGGGTGGATAACGAATTCCAGCCTTCCGTTCTGAGCCGTCAGCAGCAGCTCGCCGAGATGGAATGGTTCATCAAGGCGGCCGAGCCCTTCCGGGGCATGGAGATCAACGTGCTGTCGGAGACCATTCCGACGCACAGCTACGAGTCGGAGACTCTCACCAAGGCCTTCCAGGAGATCACCGGCATCAAGGTGAACCACCAGCTCCTCGGCGAGGGCGAGGTGGTCCAGGCGGTGCAGACCCAGATGCAGACCCGTCGTAACCTCTACGACGCCTACATCAACGACTCCGACCTGATCGGCACGCACTCGCGCCTGCAGCTGGCCTACAACCTCACCGACTTCATGGCCGGCGAGGGCAAGGACGTCACCAATCCGGGCCTCGACGTCGAGGACTTCATGGGCAAGTCGTTCACCACCGGCCCGGACGGCAAGCTCTACCAGCTTCCCGACCAGCAGTTCGCGAACCTCTACTGGTTCCGCAAGGACTGGTTCGACCGGCCGGAGCTGCAGGCGAAGTTCAAGGAGATCTACGGCTACGATCTCGGCGTTACGGTCAACTGGTCGGCCTACGAGGACATCGCCGAGTTCTTCACCGGCCGCGACATGTCCTACATGGGCGGCCCGACCAGCGTCTATGGCAACATGG
>JBFGUI010000076.1:0-15998 GCA_041565695.1 Kiloniellaceae bacterium | reverse complement strand
CTGTTGCATGGCCTCGCCGCGGCGGCGCAGCAGGCGCGCCGCGTCGGCGAGTTGCAGCGCGCCGGCGGCCGCCAGGGCGGAATATTCTCCCAGGGAGTGCCCGGCCACGTAGGCCGCCTTGTCCGCCAGGCGCAGCTTGCCCTCGCTCTCCAGCACCCGGGTCACCGCCAGGCTGACCGCCATGAGGGCCGGCTGGGCGTTCTCGGTGAGGCGCAGGTCCTCCTCCGGGCCCTCGAACATGAGCCGCGACAGGCGCTGGCCGAGGGCGTCGTCGACCTCCTCGAAGGTGTGGCGGGCGACGGGGAAAGCCTCGGCGAGCGCCTGGCCCATGCCGACCGCCTGGGAGCCCTGTCCGGGAAACACGAAAGCCAGGCTCATGAGGGCACAACTCCAAGAGACATGACGAGGGCGAACGAAACGCCGCCCAGACATAGCCACAGGAGCCCCCCTGTCAAGCCGGAAGGGCGCCGAAACCGGCGGAATCGGCGCCTTGCGGGGGTAAAGCGGCGGCCCTCTTGGCGCTTGCACGGCGGGCGCCAAGGTGTATAGTCGCGCCGCTTCGTCAAGGCCCTCCGGGGCCCGCGCAGCACTCCTTGCCGGGATCCCGCTTTGAAGGGGCCGGCTAGGGCCGGGCGGCTCGGCTTCGACCAGCGCCGGTCCGTGAACAGCCAGAGGGAGTACACGATGGCATTCTACGAGTGCGTGCTGATCGCACGCCAGGACGTCTCCGCGTCCCAGGTCGAGACCCTGGTCGCGGACTACACAAAGATCCTCGAAGACAACGGCGGGCGCCTCGCCGGCTCCGAATACTGGGGCCTGCGCACCCTGGCCTACCGCATCAAGAAGAACCGCAAGGGCCACTACCTGATGATGCGGGTCGACGCGCCGGCGCCGGCGATGCACGAGCTGGAGCGCAACATGCGCCTCAGCGACGACGTCATCCGCTACCTGACGGTGCGCGTCGAGGAGCTGGAGGAAGGCCCCTCCATCGTCATGCAGCAGCGCAACACCCGCGACGACCGCGGCGGCCGCGGCGAGCGCCGGGGCGGCCGCTTCGGCGACGGCCCGCGCGGCGACCGTGGCGATCGCGGCGACCGCGGTCCGCGCCCCCCGCGCGACAGTGGCCCGCGGGACAGTGCCCCGCGCGAGAGTGAAGGTGCGCCGAAGTCCGGCGCCAGTGAAGGAGCAGCAGAATGACCGTTCAAGTTGTCAGCAGCGGCGGCGGTGGCCGTCGCCCGTTCTTCCGTCGCCGCAAGAGCTGCCCCTTCTCGGGCCCCAAGGCGCCGAAGATCGACTACAAGGACACCCGTCTGCTGCAGCGCTTCGTTTCCGAGCGCGGCAAGATCGTGCCGAGCCGCATCACCGCGGTGTCCGCCAAGAAGCAGCGTGAGCTGGCGCGCGCCATCAAGCGGGCGCGCTTCCTGGCTCTGCTGCCCTACATCGTGAAGTAAGCGGCCTAGCAGGAGAACAGTCATGGAAGTGATCCTGATGGAGCGCATCGAAAAGCTCGGCCAGATGGGCGATATCGTCAAAGTCAAGCCGGGCTTCGCGCGCAACTACCTCTTGCCGCAGAAAAAGGCCCTGCGGGCGACCAAGAACAACCTGGCCCGCTTCGAGAAGGAGCGTGCCCAGCTCGAGGCCGAGAACCTGAAGCGCCGCGACGAGGCCGAGCGGGTCGCCAAGGACCTGGAGGGTCTCACCGTCACGGTGATCCGCCAGGCCGGCGAGAGCGGCCAGCTCTACGGCTCGGTGAACAGCCGCGACCTGGCCGAGGCGGTGACCGCCAAGGGCGTCACCGTGGCCCGCCGCCAGATCGCGCTCAACGCCGTGATCAAGTCCCTCGGCCTGCATCCGGTGCGCATTCAGCTGCACCCGGAGGTCATCGTGACCGTCACCGCCAACGTGGCGCGCTCCGATGAAGAGGCTGCATCGCAGATCCAGACCGGCCACGTGGTGACCGCCGAGGACCTGCGCCACGCCGAGGAAGCGGCCGAGGCCGAGATCGAGGCCGCCGTCGAAGCCGCGGAGGCGGAGGAAGCCGACGCCGAGGCCGAGGAAGAAGGTGCCGCCGAGGCCGAAGCCGAGGAAAGCAAGCAGGGCTGACGCCCCGCGGGCCCGCCCGGCGGGTAGAGCAAGAACGGCGGCTTTCCCGCGCGGAAGCCGCCGTTTTTCTTGCCTCCGGGCACCGCCGCGCGCCGGCTGTCAAGCGCCGCGACCGCGACGTTATCCCCGTTGTGCACTCAACACACACCGTCGAGCTTCCGGCGAGGTGGTTGCGCAGCGAGTCGTTCTGCTATTCTGTCCAGCCATGGAATCGACACAACCCAGTTTCACGCAGCTGCACGACCCTCTGGCGGGCGACGACCATATGCGCCTGCCGCCGGCCAACGACGAGGCCGAGCAGGCGCTGCTCGGCGCCATTCTCGCCAACAACGCGGCCTACGAGAAGGTCGCCGACTTCCTCAGGCCCGAGCACTTCGCCGACGGCGTGCACGCGCGCATCTACGAGGCCTGCGGCAAGCTGATCGAACGCGGCCAGGTGGCCAACGCGATCCAGCTGAAGAATCTCTTCGAGCAGGAGAGCGCGCTGGCCGAGGTCGGCGGCGCGCAGTACCTGGCGCAGCTGCAGTCGAGCTACGTCACCATCATCAACGCCGTCGACTACGGCCGCACCATCCACGACCTCTACCTGCGCCGCCAGCTCATCGCGCTGGGCGAGGACATGGTCAACGACGCCTTCGACTACGACCTCGACATCGAGGCCAGCCAGCAGATCGCGGTCGCCGAGGACAAGCTCTACAAGCTGGCCGAGATCGGCGAGACCGAGGGCGGCCTGGCCGCCTTCAAGTCGGCGGTGCTCGAATCGCTGCACATGACCGAAGCGGCCATGAAGCGCGACGGCCTAGCGGGCGTCGCCTCCGGCCTGCGCGATCTCGACAAGCTGCTCGGCGGCTTCCATCCCTCGGACCTGATCATCCTGGCGGCCCGCCCCTCCATGGGCAAGACGGCGCTGGCCACCAACATCGCCTACAACGTCGCCGCCGAGTCCCGCCATGAGAAGGACGCGGACGGCAATCCCATCGAACAGCGCCAGCCGGTGGCCTTCTTCTCGCTGGAAATGTCGGCCGAGCAGCTCGCCTCGCGCATCATCGCCGAGCGCACCGGCGTGCGCTCCGATTCCATGCGCCGCGGCGACATCCGCGACGAGGAGTTCGATGCCATCTTCGAGGCCAGCCGCGAACTCTTCGAGCTGCCGCTTTTCGTCGACGACACGCCGGCCCTCTCGGTCAGCCAGGTGCGCACCCGCGCGCGCCGCCTGAAGCGCCAGCACGGCCTCTCCATGATCGTGGTCGACTACCTGCAGCTGATGCAGCCGCCGCCCGGCAAGCGCGCCGACAACCGCGTGCAGGAGGTCTCGGAGATCACCCGCGGCCTCAAGGCCCTGGCCAAGGACCTCGACGTGCCGGTCATCGCCCTGTCGCAGCTCTCGCGTGCCGTCGAGCAGCGCGAGGACAAGCGCCCGCAGCTCGCCGACCTGCGCGAGTCCGGCTCGATCGAGCAGGACGCCGACGTGGTGATGTTCATCTACCGCGAGCAGTACTACGCCGAGCGCGCCGAGCCGACCCAGCGCGACGGCGAGGACGACAACAAGTTCCACGAGCGCCTGGAGCGCTGGAAGGAGCGCTGCGAGCGCGCCTACGGCAAGGCCGAGATCATCATCGCCAAGCAGCGCCATGGTCCGATCGGCTCGCGCGATTTTGCCTTCGACGGCGACACCACGCGCTTCAGCGACCTGGTCGCCGATGACCACCTCCCCGATCACTACTGAGGCCGCCGGCCCGCAGTCTCTCGACGCGGCGCTCGCCGGCGCGCCGGCCCAGGCGGCCGGCGTGCTGCTGGTCGACCGCGCGGCCATCGCCGACAACTACCGCAGCCTGAAGGCCGCCTTCCTGGAAAAGGCGGTCGCTGCGGTGGTCAAGGCCGACGGCTACGGCCTCGGCGCCGAGGAGGTCGTCCCCGCCCTGGTCAAGGCCGGGGCGCGCAGCTTCTTCGTCGCCCAGCTGGACGAGGCCCTGAAGCTGCGCCCGCTGCTCGACCGCTGCCACCCGGCCATCGCGCTCTATGTGCTGAACGGCCTGATGCCGGGCAGCGAAACCCTCTTCGCCGACAACACCATCCTGCCGGTGCTGAACTCGCTGGGCGAGATCGCGGCCTGGGGCGCCTTCGCCCGGCGCCGCGAGACCGCCCTGCCGGCGGCGGTCCACCTCGACAGCGGCATGTGCCGTCTCGGCCTGCCGCCGGACGAGGTCGAGCGGCTGCGCGCCGATCCGGGCGCCCTGGAAGGCATCGTGCCGACCTGCATCCTCAGCCACCTGGCCTGCGCCGAGGATGCGGACGATCCGATGAACGCCCGGCAGCTCGCCTACCTCAGGCAGGCCCTGACCGCCCTGCCCCGGGCGCCGGTCTCGTTCTGCAACTCCTCGGGCATCTTCCTCGGCCGCGACTACCACTTCGACCTCGGCCGCCCGGGGGTCGCGCTCTACGGCGGAAACCCCACCCCGGCGGCGCCGAATCCGATGCGTCCGGTGGTCCGTCTGCTGGCAAGAATCCTGCAAATCCGCGCGATTGACGCTCCTCAGACCGTTGGCTATGGTGCCACCCACCGCGCCACGGGGCCGGCCCGAATCGCGACCGTTGCCGCCGGCTATGCCGATGGATATCTGCGGTCCATTTCCTCTCGCGGGCACGCCTGGGTTGCCGGTCATCGGGTTCCTGTGGTTGGACGTGTCTCCATGGATTTGCTTGCGCTGGATGTCACCGAGGTCGCCGCGGAAGCGGTGCGGCCCGGCGACTGGGCCGAGCTGCTCAACGCCGAGCAGACCGTCGACGCCCTGGCCGCGGAGGCCGGCACCATCAGCTACGAGATCCTGACCTCGCTGGGCGCGCGCTACCACAGGGTCTATCTGGGCTAGAGCGTGATGCCGATACTCCAGCCGATCGGCCGCACCTTTCTGGTGTTCCTCGAAGCCACCGGGCGGATCAGCCTTTTCACGGCCATCTCGCTGGCCCACTGCCTCAGGCCGCCCTTCTACCCGCGGCTCATCGCCCGGCAGATGATCGAGATCGGCTACTACTCCCTGCCGGTGGTCGGCCTGACCGCGATCTTCACCGGCATGGTGCTGGCGCTGCAGAGCTACACCGGCTTCGCGCGCTTCTCGGCGGAGAGCGCCATTCCCAACGTGGTGGTGGTCTCCATCACCCGCGAGCTGGGACCCGTGCTGGCCGGCCTCATGGTGGCCGGGCGCGTCGGCGCCTCCATGGCCGCCGAGATCGGCACCATGCGCGTCACCGAGCAGATCGACGCGCTCGACACCCTGGCGACCAACCCCTTCAAGTACCTGATCGCCCCGCGGCTCATCGCCGGGCTCACCATGCTGCCGCTGCTGGTGCTCATCGCCGACATCATCGGCGTGTTCGGCGGCTACGTGGTCTCGACCCAGAAGCTCGGCTTCAATCCGGCGACCTACCTGAAGAATACCTGGGACTTCATCGAGGCCCAGGACGTGATCTCCGGCCTGGTCAAGGCCGCGGTCTTCGGCTTCCTGGTCACCCTCATGGGCTGCTACCACGGCTACAACTCGCGCGGCGGCGCCCAGGGCGTCGGCGCGGCCACCACCAACGCCGTGGTCTCGTCTTCGATCCTGATCCTCAGCTTCAACTACTTCATCACCGAGCTGTTCTTCGCGCGATGAACGACCACAGCGATGCCCCGGCCGCCGCCTCCGGCCAGCCCGCCGCCGAAAGCGCGCAGCGCGGCGAGCCGAAGATCTCGATCCGCGGCCTGACCAAGGTCTTCGGCGAGAAGAAGGTGCTCGACGGCATCGATCTCGACATCTACCCCGGCGAGTCGATGCTGGTGATCGGCGGCTCGGGCAGCGGCAAGTCGGTGCTGCTGAAGTGCATCCTCGGCCTGCTGCATCCGGAGGCCGGCTCCATCAAGGTCGACGGCGAGGAGGTCGTCGGGCTGTATGGCGAGGAGCTCGACCGGGTGCGCCGCAAGTTCGGCATGCTGTTCCAAAACGCCGCCCTCTTCGACTCCCTGGCGGTGTGGGAGAACGTCGCCTTCGGCCTGATCCAGGGTCAGCGCATGGACCGCGAGGAAGCGCGCCGCATCGCCTTTGAAAAGCTCGCCGCCGTCGGCCTCGGCGAGGATGTCGGCAGGCTGCTGCCGGCCGAGCTTTCCGGCGGCATGCGCAAGCGCGTCGGCCTGGCCCGTGCCATCGCCACCGAGCCGGACATCATCTTCTTCGACGAGCCGACCACCGGCCTCGATCCGATCATGGGGGATGTGATCGACCGCCTCATCGTGCAGTGCGTCAAGCAGCTCGGCGCCACGGCGCTTTCCATCACCCACGATATGGCCAGTGCCCGGCGCATTTCCGACCGCATGGCCATGCTCTACCAGGGCAAGATCATCTGGGTCGGGCCGACCGCCAAGATCGACGATTCCGGCAACCCCTACGTCGACCAGTTCATCAACGGGCGCGCCGAGGGCCCGATCGAGATGCAGGTGCGCGCGCTTTGATGCGCCGCGGCGCGCCTCTGACCGTCTGCCTGGGCATGTGCTATCGGATGCAAACTTCGCCAGCAGCTTCCGCACCGGCAGTGACAACCACTGCACTCGTCACCCTCGGGCTTGTCCCGAGGGTCCATGGGGTGCCGCTTGGCGCCCGGCCTCTCCCGTGGACCCTCGCAACAAGTGCGAGGGTGACGACCGAGGGGTGGCAGCACGCAAGCGTCTGCCCGCGCGAAGCGTCGCCCGAACCTTCATTTACCTGCGCCGCAGCGGAAGTTTGAACGACGCAGCCACCAAGCGGAAGGACCGCCGGCATCATGGCTAAGCCCCGCTCGCAGTACGTCTGCCAGGATTGCGGCGCCGTCGCGCCCAAGTGGGCGGGGCGCTGTGAAGGCTGCGGCGCCTGGAACTCCCTGGTCGAGGAGACCCTGCAGCGCGCACCCGGCGGGCTTTCCGGCGGCGGCGGCGCCGGCCGCGGCAAGGCCGGCGCGAAAATCGACTTCGTCGACCTGAAGAGCGAGAGCAAGCCGCGCCCGCGGATGGTCTCGGGTCTTGCCGAATTCGACCGGGTGACCGGCGGCGGCCTGGTGCCCGGCTCGGCGGTGCTGGTCGCCGGCGATCCCGGTATCGGCAAGTCGACCCTGCTGCTGCAGGTGGCCGCGCGCCTGGCCGCCCCAAAGGGTCAGCATGGCGGCGCGGTGGCGGCCTACATCTCCGGCGAGGAGTCCATCGAGCAGGTGCGCCTGAGGGCGCGCCGCATGGGCCTGGAGCAGGCACCGGTGCAGCTCGCCTCGGCCACCTCGGTGCGCGACATGGTCGCCAGCCTCGACCATCCGGAAGGTCCGGCGGTGGTGATCGTCGATTCCGTGCAGACCCTCTACATCGATTCCCTGGAGTCGGCGCCGGGCACCGTCTCCCAGGTGCGCGCGGCGGCGCAGGAGCTGATCCGCCTTGCCAAGAAGCGCGGCTTCGGCTTGCTGCTGGTCGGCCACGTCACCAAAGAAGGCCTCATCGCCGGCCCCAAGGTGCTGGAGCACATGGTCGATGCCGTGCTGACCTTCGAGGGCGACCGCGGCCACCAGTTCCGCATCCTGCGCGCGGTGAAGAATCGCTTCGGGCCGACCGACGAGATCGGCGTCTTCGAGATGACCGACGAGGGCCTCGCCGAGGTCGCCAACCCCTCCGCCCTGTTCCTGGCCGAGCGGCGCGGCAACATCGCCGGCGCCGCGGTCTTCGCGGGCCTGGAGGGGACCCGGCCGCTGCTGGTTGAAATTCAGGCCCTGGTTTCCGCCTCCCCCCTCGCAACCCCGCGGCGCGCCGTGGTCGGCTGGGATTCCGGGCGGCTTGCCATGGTACTGGCGGTACTCGAGGCGCGATGCGGGCTGGCATTAGCCGGCCAAGAGGTATATTTGAACGTGGCCGGTGGCCTCAGGATCGGGGAGCCGGCGGCGGACTTGGCCGTTGCGGCGGCCCTCGTTTCAGCGGCGACGGGACAGGAAGTGCCCGAAGAGACGGTTGTTTTCGGCGAAATCGGCCTTTCCGGCGAGATCCGCCCGGTCAGCCAGGTGGACCTGCGTCTGAAGGAGGCTCAGAAGCTGGGCTTCACCCGGGCCTGGGTCGCGCCGCGCCGCGGCCGGGCCAAGGGCAAGGGCGCCAAGGCCGCCCCGGGCATCGCCGTCGAGGAGATCGCCCACCTGCAGGACCTGGTGGCGCGCCTGGCCGCGCCCCGGGCGGAAGGCCGTGGGCCGGCCGGCCCGGCCCGCCAGCAGGCCTTCTAGAGACGACACAAGCGCAAGCGGAGCGCTATGGACTCTTTGCCGATCAACCTGGCGGACCTCATCGTCATCATCGTGCTGGTGGTGTCCGGCATCTTCGCCTTCGTGCGCGGCTTCGTGCACGAGGTCCTGGCCGTGGCCTCCTGGGTCGGGGCCGGCTTTGTCACGCTCTATGCCTATCCGCATGTGCAGCCCTATGTGCTGGGCGTCATCACCGTGGAGTTCATCGCCAGCCTGCTGACCGGCGTCGGTCTTTTCCTGGTGACCCTGGTGCTGTTCTCGGTTCTGACGCGGATCCTCTCCAACCGCATCCAGCACAGCAGCCTGGGCGCGCTCGACCGCTCGCTGGGCCTGCTGTTCGGCTTCGCCCGCGGCGCGGTCATCGTCGTGCTGGCCTGGATCGCGCTGACCTACATGGTGGTCGAAGACGAGCGGCCGGGCTGGATCCAGGAGGCCCGCACGCGCCCGCTGATGGAGCGCGGCGCCGAAATGCTGATGACGCTGGTGCCCACCTCGCTGCTGGAGCGCGGCGACCAGGCCGCCGAGGAGGCGCGGCGCCGGGCCGAAGAGATGCGCCGCGCCGAACAGACCTACCAGCAGCTCGTCTCGCCGCTGAGAAAAGCCGATGCGCCCGAAGAGCAACCCGCGTATAACCAGGGCGAGCGCAACGAGATCGACAAGGCCATCCAAGACCTGCTGTCCGACGGAACCGCTCCAGGAGAGACCAAGCAGTGATTAACACCAATCCTCTGGCTCCTCTAGACGACGACAAGTTTCACGAGGAATGCGGCGTCTTCGGCGTCTTCGGTCATGCCGACGCTGCGGCCCTGGCTGCCCTCGGCCTGCACGCCCTGCAGCACCGCGGGCAGGAGGCGGCGGGCATCGTCGCCTTCGACGGCAGCCACTTCAACGCGCACCGCGACCTCGGCCATGTCGGCGACATCTTCTCCTCCGAGGAGGTCATGTCGCGGCTGAAGGGCCATGCCGCCATCGGCCACAACCGCTATTCGACCACCGGCGAGACGGCGCTGCGCAACGTGCAGCCGCTGTTCGCCGACCTCTCCTGCGGCGGCTTCACCCTGGCGCACAACGGCAACCTGACCAATGCCCATCACCTGCGCCGCCAGCTGGTGCAGCGCGGCGCGATCTTCCAGTCGACCACCGATACGGAAACCATCCTGCACCTCATCGCGACCTCGGAGGCCGCCAGCCTGATCGACCGTATCATTTCCGGGCTGCGCCAGATCGAGGGCGCCTATTCCCTGGTCGCCATGTCCGAGCGCTGCATCGTCGCCGTGCGCGACCCGCTGGGTGTGCGTCCGCTGGTGCTCGGGCGCCTCGGCGAGGCCCACGTGGTGGCCTCGGAGACCTGCGCCCTCGACATCATCGGCGCCGAGTTCGTGCGCGACATCGAGGCCGGCGAGATGGTGGTGCTGGACGAAGCGGGCGTGCATTCGCTGCGCCCCTTCCCGCCCGCGCCGCGCCGGCCCTGTATCTTCGAGTACATCTATTTCGCGCGGCCCGACTCGCAGATGGAGGGCATCTCGATCTACGAGGCCCGCAAGCGCATCGGCATGGTGCTCTCCGACGAGAGCGGCATCGAGGCCGACGTGGTGATCCCGGTGCCGGACTCCGGCGTGCCGGCGGCGATCGGCTATTCCGAGCGTTCGGGCATCCCCTTCGAGCTCGGCATCATCCGCAACCACTATGTCGGGCGCACCTTCATCGAACCGGGCCAGCAGATCCGCAACCTCGGCGTCAAGCTGAAGCACAACGCCAACCGCCGCTCGATTTCCGGCAAGCGGGTCATCCTGGTCGACGATTCCATCGTGCGCGGCACCACCTCCATCAAGATCGTCGAGATGGTGCGCGCCGCCGGCGCCGCCGAGGTGCACATGCGCATCGCCGCGCCGCCGACCACGCACTCCTGCTTCTACGGCATCGATACGCCGGAGCGCAGCGAGCTGCTCGCCTCCGCCATGGACGTCGCGGCCATGGGCAAGCATATCGGCGTCGACAGCCTGGCTTTCATCTCGATCGACGGGCTCTACCGGGCGATGGGCGAGACCGGCCGCGACGCGCGGCTGCCGAAGTACTGCGATGCCTGCTTCTCCGGCGAGTACCCGATCCGGCTGACCGACTTCGAGAGTCATGATCGCCCGGCGCAGCTCTCGCTGCTGGCCGAACGCGCTTAGGATCTCAAAGCACCGCTCGCGATGTTCGCCCGCCTGTTCTACAGCCTCGGCGCCGTCACCGGGGGCGCCGCCTTCTCGCAGTTCCCCGAGTACTATGCCCACTACGTGCAGCGGCTCGGCGGGCGCATCGACCAGGCGCGCGAGCGCGCCGCGGAGATCCGCGCCGACGCCGCCGAGAAGGGCCTCTCGGTCGAGGACTACGTCGAGACCTTCCTGCAGAGCACGCCGCACAGCCTGGAAGGCGCGCGCATGTCGGAGAGCATCTTCCAGCTTGACCGGATGGAAGCCGCCTACCAGGCACTGCGCGGCGCCCCGACGCTGCAGCGCCCCCTGGCTTTCGCCGAGCACATGAACCCCGGCCTGGTCGAGGCCACGCTGGGCGACTTCGCGCCGGCCCTGCCGCTGACGCCCGAGGGACTCGTCTATACCGGGATCGGCGTGCTGGCCGGCCTGACCGCCTGTTTCGGGACCCGGCGCGTGCTGCGGCGCCGCCGCCGTCCAAGGGAGATGCAAGCCTGATGTCTGAAAGCTCCGGTCGCCTCGCCGACCGTATCGCCGTGATCACCGGGGCCTCGCGGGGCATCGGCGCCGCCGTGGCCAGGCGCTTTGCCGCCGAGGGCGCGCAGCTCGTCCTCATCGCCCGCACCGTCGGCGCGCTGGAAGAGCTCGACGACGAGATCCGCGCCGCCGGCGGCAGCCAGCCCGTACTCGTCCCGCACGACCTGCGCGACTTCGACGGGCTCGACCGCCTCGGCGCCTCCCTGAACGAGCGCTACGGCCGCCTCGATATCCTGGTCGGCAACGCCGGGGTGCTGGGACCGCTGACCCCGGTCGGCCACATCCCGCCGAAGTCCTGGCAGGAGGTGATGGACGTCAACGTCACCGCCAACTACCGCCTGATCCGCAGTCTCGACCCCTTGTTGCGCCGCTCCGATGCCGGGCGCGCGATCTTTGTCACCTCCGGCGCCTCCAGCGGCAGGAACGCCTACTGGGGCCCCTATGCCGTCTCCAAGGCGGCCCTCGAGGCGCTGGTCACCAGCTACGCGGCGGAGATCACCAAGACCCGGGTCAAGGCCAACCTGATCTCGCCGGGGCCGATCCGCACCGCCATGCGCGCTGCCGCCTTTCCCGGCGAGGATCCGGAAAGCCTGCGCCCGCCGGAGGCCATCACCGACCTCTTCGTCGAACTGGCTTCGCCCGACTGCACCAGGAACGGCGAAGTGGTGGAAGCGCGCTAGCGCCCCTTCGAGAAGCGCGGCTTCCGTGAAATAGCCCGAAAGTGCCGCTTGTCCCGGCGCCGTAGAATTGTTGTCGGCGGAAATGTGGACTAGTATGGGAAAGGTATTCTGTCCCGAATGCTGAGGGCTCGGAAGCATGAATACTTGCCCCTATTGCCGCGAAGCGGTCCAGGACGGCGCCATCAAGTGTCCGCATTGCCAGTCGATGCTGGTGCCGGACCAGGCCTCGAAGGAGAGCGATGATCGGCAGGTGGTCTACGTGGTGGATCGCGGCCTCATCCGCTTCGGCAAGTTCGCCGCAGCCGTGCTGGCCATCTTCATCGTCTTCGGCGTCTACGTCTTCGGCTTCGACCTGAACGAGCTGGTCAGAAAAATGGCGCAGACGGAAGACAAGATCGCGAGCGTGACAGCAGCGATGGATGAGGCCCGCACGCGCATGGAGGGGGCGCAGCGGGATCTCGACACGACGCGGACCGAGATCAGCGACGCCCGGGCGGAGATCAACGCGGGCCGGCAAGAGGTTCAGGGGATCCGTGACGATGTCCAAGCGCTCTTAAGCGAAGCGCAGCAGGAAGTCGCTGCGATTCGCAGCCAGAGAAAGCATGTCGACCTCATGGTGGTCGAATATCGCAGTTCTCTTTCAGGCAGTTCCGAATTGCGCGTGAAGACGGTCAATGTCGAGGAGGCGGACAGTGCGCGCACACGGGTACTCAATCCGCGCAATCGCGGCAAGCTCTGGCCGGTCGGAAGTGTCTTGAGGGTGAAGTTCATCGACCCCGAACCCTCGGCCGAAGCGGTTGTCAGGGCAATCGCCGCAGAGTGGTCCCGGCACGCCAATGTCGGCTTCGAATTCGTGGAAAGCTGGTCCGAAGCCGAAATCCGGTTAACCTTCAAAAACCCGGGGTTCTGGAGTTACGTCGGAACCGACGCCCTCAACATCCCGCAGGATCAACCGACCATGAACCTGGGTATCCGAACGAGCGGACTGCACTCAGGAGATGCCAGTGCCTATATCTTTCGCCAGTTCGGCCATACTTTGGGCCTTCTGAACGAACACCAGAACCCCAAGGCGCCCTTCGAATGGGACCGTGAGGAAGTACGACGGAGTTACGCCAATGTCGACGAGTCGCTGCTGGAGCAGATGTTCTTCTCCAAGTGGCCGGCGGACAGCTATCCGATCGACAAGCCTTTCGATCGCAGATCGATCATGATGATTTCCGTCGATCAGAGCTGGACGCGCGACGACTTCTCGACGGGACTGACCACCCAGCTCTCACAGATGGATAAGGACTTCCTGGCGCAGCTCTATCCGCGCAAGTGAGCAGCCCATCGCCTCGGTCGTCCGTCGTGTCGTTTTCTGCCACCGACAGAAACCGCTTGAATCGTCGAGGCGCGCTGACCCGCAGAGCGCTCAGGCGGCGGCGAGCTGCGTCTTCTTCAGCTCCCCCTTGAGGAAGCGGGCGATGGCGTCCATGCCGGTCAGCTCGATGCCGGCCGCGGCTTCGGCCTCGGCGTTGTAGTTGGTGTTGGTGTTGACGTCGTAGACCAGCGGGCGGCCGTCGGCGCCGGTGGCGAACTCGATGCCGGCGATCTCGATGCCGGTGAGGCGCAGGAAGCCCTCGAGTCTCGCCCTGAGGCCGGCGTCGATGCTGTCGACCACCTGGAAGGCCGGGCGTGCCGCGCCGGGCAGCGCGCAGACGTCGGCCGGGCAGAGCTCGAAACCATTACTTGTATCGACCTCCACCGCATAGAGGAAGCGACCGCCGACGAACTCGGCACGGGTGATGATCGGCTCGGGCGTGGCGATGTATTCCTGCAGCAGGTGCACGCCGTCGAGCGGCGCCTCGTAGTCGAAGGTCTTCAGGTGGTCGGCGAGCTCGTCGGCGTTCTGGAACAGCCGCACGCCGAGGCCCTTGCCGCCGCGGTTCGGCTTCAGCAGAAAGCGCCCCGTGCCGAAGGCCGCGCGCGCCGCCTCGACCAGCTTGTCCGGACCGACCACGGCGACGCTGCGCGGCGTCGCCACCCCGGCGCGGCTGAGCGCGCCGTACTGGCGCACCTTGCTGATCTCCAGGTCGAGGGCGGCCGGCCCGTTGACCACGCGGCGCCCGTACTGGGTCAGCCAGGACAGCACGGCCGAGGTCAGTTCCGCCGCGTAGCGGTGGCCGCGGCTGTGGGAGGAGGCGCTCATGCGGTTGTAGAACACGCCCTCCGGCGGCGGCGCGGCGAGGTCGATGGCGCGCGTCACCAGGAACCAGTCCTCCCAGGGCGCGCCGCCACGCTCCAGCGCGGCGGCCAGCGGCGGCAGCCAGTCGGGATTCTCATGCAGCACGTAGATGCGGGACATGGTCGGGGGCCCTTCCGCGATGACGAACCAGCTGCGGGGACGGCCGGCCGGCCGCCCCCCTCAGGGGCTTCAGATAGCCCGGAGACAGGAAAACACAATAGCGCAGTGGGGAAATAAGATAAATTACTTATGGTTTACGTAAATTAAGCTCACGCGCGGCGGCCCTTCCCTGCCCGGCGGGCGGTTCCGGCCGCCCGGCCCGTCGTCAGACGTGGACGTCCGTCTGCCAGGTGTCGAGGATCTCGCGCGCGCCGTTCTGCGCCGGGTCCATGGCCGCGTCGTGGTTCGGCCGCTTGGCGGTCAGCTCGATGACGTAGCCGTTGGGGTCGCGGAAATAGATCGAGTCGATGAAGCCGTGGTCGGCGATGCCGCGCACCTCCATGCCGGCGGCCTTGCCCTTCTCCATCATCGGCTTCAAGTCCTCCGGCTTGACCTCGAGAGCGATGTGCAGGTCGAAGTCCTTCTGGTCCTTGAACTCGAAGGGCATGTCCGGCGCCTCGAAGAAGGCCAGGCAGGAGCCGTCGTCCATGGCGTAGAAGGTGTGCAGGGTGTCGGTCTTGCGCCCGCTCTTGGTCTCGCTGATGCGCAGCGTGTTGACCAGCGGCAGGCCGAGGAAGTCCTCGTAGAAGCGCCGGGTCTCTTCCGAGTTCCGGCAGCGATAGGCGTTGTGATGCAGTCCCTTGATCACGGCGTGCCTCCTTTCCCGTCGGGGCTCAGCCCTTCTGCGACTTCACGTAGTCGATGTAGCCGCGCACGTCGGCCGTGGGTTCACTGTAGGCCGAACCGAGCGCCTTTTCGACCGCCGCCTTGTAGTCCCGCGCCCAGGCCGGCAGGGCGTAGTCGATGATCGCGAGGAACTCCAGCGAGGCCGCCAGGCGGATGTCGGCGATCGAGGGCGTGGCGCCGCCGATGAAGCCCTCCGGGCCGATGAAGAACGCGCGGAACACCTCCAGCGGCTCGGCAAGGGCCGCCGCCGCGGCCTGCTGGGCGGCCTGCTTCTCCGCATCGCCGGCCGCGCTGCCGCCGACCTCGCCCGGGTAGAGCGGGAAGCCGAGCGCCGGGTAGGTCGCCCGCGCGAGCAGCGGGTAGAGCGAGCCGGTCAGGTAGAGCATGGCGCTGTCGGTCATGGCGCGGGCGCCCGGATCGGCCGGATAGAACTGCGTCAGGCCGTGCCGGTTGCAGAGGTACTGCATGATGGCGCAGCTCTCCCAGAGGGCGCCCTTCGGCAGGCCTTCGTCCTCCAGCAGCGGCGTCAGATGCGCCGGGCAGAGTTTCAGGAAGTCCGCGCTGCGGGTCTGGCCGTAGGCATCCACCTCCTCGGCCTTGAGGCCGGCGGCGCGCAGGAAGATCCGAGCGGTCAGGTTGTTGACGCTCGGCTTGATGACATGGAGTTTCATAATCCCGTCTTCTCCTCAGTTGTGTTTCGGCCAGGCCACCAGTTTCGTTTTGTAGTCGCTGCGCGGCAGGCTGCCCCAGGACACCAGCGTGACTTCGGCGCCGACCATCAGCCGCTCGCGGATCGCCCGGGCGATGTCCTCCGCCAGCGCCGGGTCGGCGGCGCCGCCCTCGGCAAGCTCGACCGTGACCGGCAGCGGCGGGGCCTGCTTCACGCCGGCCGCTTTCGGGCGGATCTCGATCACGCCGCTGACGCGCGGGTGGAAGCTGGCGACCACCTCGCGCAGCGCGCTGGGAAAGACGTTCACGCCGCGGACGATCAGCATATCATCGCTGCGCCCGATGCAGCGCACCCGGGGCGCCGTGCGGCCGCAGGCGCAGGCGCCCAGGCGCAGCCGCACGTGGTCGCGGCTGCGGAAGCGCAGCAGCGGTGCCGCGCGCCGGCGCAGGTGGGTGTAGACCAGCTCGCCCTCG
>JBFGUI010000075.1:0-16123 GCA_041565695.1 Kiloniellaceae bacterium | reverse complement strand
CGCTCGGCAAAGAGGCGCTCGGCAAAGAGGCGCCCGGCAACCGGCGCCGCAGGGCACGCCCCACGGTGACGCAGTTGGCTTGGCTGCGCCGCGGCCTCGACCAGGCCGGCGGCAAGCTGCCGCTGTTCGACCGCTACGGCCAGCGTTACGACAGCCGCACCATCCAGAGCGCCATCGAGCAGGGATGGGCCGAGCCTTGGTTCAAGAATCCGATCAAGCCGGACTGGATGGTCTGCCGCCTGACGGAGGAAGGTCGCCGCGCGGTCCAGGCCGGCGAGGCCGTCGACGCCGAGGCTCCGCCGGACGGCGAGGTCGAGGCGCGCGACGTCCAGCACCGCAACCTGGTGGACGACCTCTTCGCCTAAGGCCCCACCCGGAGCATGCAAACTCCGGAGTTCGCGCTCCCGCGGCGTATGTTCTTGCGGCAGCTAACCGAACGTTGCTCATGCCCGCTCATCTGATCGTGGGGACTCGCCCCTGTCGGGACTTCTGAACACCGTCGGCCAAGCGGTGCATTCTGCTGAGATCTTTCATGTTTGAGTTGGCGCGGAGTCTCTGCCATCTTGCTGAAAGGCCAGGGGTTTCGCCATGAAATTGCCGGTGCCTGGAATGCCGGCGCCAGTCCGCTGCAGCCGGTCAAGAACAGAGGCGGCGGCAGCCGCCAAGGGGAGGAAACCATGATCCGCAGAGTCTTGGGAGCGGCTGCCGCTCTTGCCCTCATGTCTGGCGCCGCCCTGGCGGCCGAGTATCCGGAGCGCGAGATCCTCGGCGTCGTCATGTGGGGCGCCGGCGGCGCCACCGACACCGTCGCACGCGCCGTCAACCCGGCCGCCGAAGAAGCCCTCGGCAAGCCGATCGTGGTGCTCAACAAGTCCGGCGGCGCCGGCGCCATCTCGACCGCGTTCGTCAACGCCGCGCCGGCCGACGGCTACACCTTCCTCTACGGCGCGGAAAATCCGCAGCTGCATCCGGTCATGGGCGTGTCGCAGCTCGACTATGCCAGCTTCTATCCGGTCAATATCCTCGGCCGCGGCGTGGCGGTCATCGCGGTGCCGGCGGGGTCCAAGTACCAGACGATGCAGGACCTGCTGGCCGACATCGCGGCGAACCCGGGCCTGGTGAAGATGGGCTCGACCGGCCCGGGCGGCCTGCCCAGCACGGTGGGCGCGCTGATCCAGAACTCGGCGCCCTTCGAGGTGACCGCGATCCCCTTCGGCGGCGAAGGCCCGGGCCTGACAGCCATGCTCGGCGGCGAGGTCGACTTCATGCCCGCGGGCATCTCCGCCGCCGCCGAACAGATCAAGGCCGGCAAGATGCGCGCCCTGGCCGTGGTCAATACCGAGGGGGTCGACACCCTGCCCGGCGTGCCGCCGATCACCGCGGCGATCCCGGACATGGCGAAGTTTTTGCCCTGGGGACCATTCTACGGCGTCTTCGTGCGCGGCGAAGTGCCCGACGACGTGAAGGCCAGGCTGGTCTCGGCCTTCAAGACGGCAGCGGAGAGCGAGACCTTCAAGACTCTGATGGCCAACCGCGGCAACGTGGTCATGAACATCTCCGGCAACGAGGCCGCCGCGTTCCTCAAGAAGTGGCAGCAGGTGACGGCCTGGGCGCTGCAGGACACCGGCGCCGCCAAGGTCAACCCCGAGTCCCTCGGCATTCCCCGTCCCTGACGGCTGAACCCGCCGGCCTCGCCGCGCGGGGCCGGCGGCAATCCTGCTAAGGCGGAGAAGCCGCATGTCCGCAAAGCCGGTCCGTCACCCGGGAGAACTGGTTTTCGCTCTGGTGCTGGTGGTCTTCAGCGTCGCCGCGCTGTGGCAGGCCTATGAGATCTCGGGCTTCAGCGGCCTGACCTCCGCCGGGGTATTCCCCATGCTGGCGGCCGGCACCATGGTACTGGCGGCGCTCTGCATTCTGGTCAGGACCGCGGCAAAGGCCCGGCCGGACGGCGCCAGCGGACCGGAATCACTGCGTTTCTTCCGCGAAGTCCTGGCGCCGTTGCACCTGACGGTGATCGGACTGATCCTGCTCTACCTGCTGGCCATTCCCTGGCTCGGCTTCACGGTCAGCTCCGGCCTTTTCCTCTTTGCTTGTTTCGCCCTGCTGTGGCGGCGGAACCTGCTGGTCTCCTTGCTGCTGACGGCCGTCTCGCTCGGCGCCATCTACGTGATCTTCCGAGTCGTCTTCCAGGTCGTCCTGCCGCAGGGCACGCTGCTGCGCGGGCTGTTCTGACATGGCGGAGGCGCTTTCCTACCTGACGATCGCCTGGCTGGACCCCTGGCTGCTGTTCCTCACCGCGGCGGGCACCTTCGCCGGCATCTACGTCGGGGCCATCCCGGGCCTCTCAGTCACCATGGCGACGTCCATCCTGATCTCCTTCACCTTCAAGTGGGAGGTCAACGACGCCCTGGCGCTGATCGCCGGCATCTTCGTCGGCGGCGTCTACGGCGGCGCCCGCACCGCCATTCTGCTCAACATCCCCGGCGCGCCGAGCGCCATCGCCACCGCGATCGAGGGCTATCCCATGGCCAAGCGGGGCGAGGCCGGTGAAGCCATAGGCCTGACCACGGTGATGTCCGTGTTCGGCGGCTTCGTCGGGATCGTTGCCCTGGCCCTCTTCGCGCCGCTGATCTCCAGCTTCGCCCTCATGTTCCAGTCGCGCGACTACCTGCTGCTGGGGCTCATCGGCATCCTGCTGGTCGGCACCCTGTCCGGCGAGAGCTTCGCCAAGGGCGTCTTCGCCGGCGCGCTCGGCGTGCTGATCGGCATGATCGGCCTCGATCCCATGACGGCGGAAGGCCGCTTCACCTTCGGCTCCATCACCCTGATGGGCGGCATTCCCTATGTCGCCGCCATGATCGGATTCTTCGGTGTGGCCGAGGCGCTGGTGCAGCTGCACAACCTGCATCTGCCCGCCATCAAGCAGAAGGTCGACCGCATCATCCCGCACATCTCCGACGTGAAGCGCTACTTCGCCCTGGCGATGCGCGCTTCCGGCATCGGCACGATCATCGGCGCCCTGCCCGGGACCGGCGGCGACATCGCCGCCCTGCTGGCCTACGACCACGCCAAGCGTTCGACCAGGAAGCCCGAAGTCCCCTTCGGCGAGGGCTGCAAGGAAGGCCTGGTCGCGCCGGAGGCCGCCAACAACGCCGCGGTCGGCGGCGCCTTCATTCCCATGCTGACCCTCGGCATTCCCGGCGACGCGGTGACCGCCGTGATCATCGGCGCCCTCTTCATCCACGGCCTGAAGCCGGGCCCGCTGCTGCTGACCGATACGCCGCACCTCTTCTGGTTCACGGTCGGCAGCCTGTCCCTGGCCAACGTCTTCCTGCTGGTCTTCGGCCTGACCGGCATCAAGGTCTTCACCAAGATCGTGGAGTGCCCCAAGGCGATTCTCATCCCGCTCATCATCGTGCTCTCGGCGGTCGGCACCTACGCGATCCAGAACGACCCGGCGCACATCTACTGGATGTTGCTGTTCGGCGTTATCGGCTATTTCATGAAGACCTACGGTTTCCAGGTCGGCCCGGTGATCCTCGGTGTCATCCTGGGGCCGATGATGGACGAGAACTATCGTCGCGCGATGATCGGCGCCCGCCACGACGTCGGAACGTTCCTCTGGGAAATGGTTGCCAATCCCATCACTCTGTTTCTCACCATCGCCTTCCTGGCGATGCTGGCATCGCAGACCCCGCTGTGGCAGCGGTTGCGCGCCAGCCTGCGAAAACACCGCGGGGAGCGGGAACGGGAATGATCCTCGCAACGGGCCGTTGGACGCCATACGGACATGCAGCAAGGGAGACGTCTGCCCCATGAAAACCTCCATCGCCACGGTTTCCATTGCCGGCGATTTCCAGGAGAAACTCGCCGCCATCGCCGCCGCCGGCTTCGACGGCATCGAGATCTTCGAGAACGACTTCCTGGCCTTCGACGGCTCGCCGCGCGACGCCGGTCAGATGGTGCGCGACCACGGCCTGGAGATCCTGCTGTTCCAGCCGTTCCGCGACTTCGAGGGCATGCCGGAGCCGCAGCGCGCCCGCGTCTTCGACCGCGCCGAGCGCAAGTTCGACCTGATGGCCGAGCTCGGCACCGACCTCATGCTGGTCTGCTCCAACGTCTCGCCGCAGAGCCTGGGCGGCATCGGCCGGGCCGCCGACGACTTCGCCGAGCTGGGCGAGCGCGCCGCCAAGCGGAACCTCAGGGTCGGCTTCGAGGCCCTCGCCTGGGGCCGCCA
Source organism: Kiloniellaceae bacterium (assembly GCA_041565695.1). Lineage (GTDB taxonomy): Bacteria > Pseudomonadota > Alphaproteobacteria > Kiloniellales > Kiloniellaceae > Pelagibius. Next base: position 11,886 of record JBFGUI010000075.1, on the reverse strand, counting down.
CGTCAGCGACCACCGCGACGCCTGGGAGGTGGTGCGCCGCGCCGGCCATCCCAGCGTCGGCCTCATCCTCGACTCCTTCCACACCCTGGCCCGCAAGCTCGACCCGGAGACGATCCGCGCCATCCCCGACGATAAGATCTTCTTCGTGCAGCTGGCCGATGCGCCGATGATCGACATGGACCTGCTGTACTGGAGCCGCCACCTGCGCAACTTCCCCGGCGAGGGCGATCTCGACGTGCTCGGCTTCATGCGCGCCGTGGCGGCGACCGGCTATGACGGCGTGGTCTCGCTGGAGGTCTTCAACGACCAGTTCCGCGGCGGCTCGCCCCGCACCATCTCGGTCGACGGCCACCGCTCGATCCTGCATCTGCTCGATCAGGTGAAGCGCCGCGAGCCGCAGGTCGCCTTCCCGCTGCCGGCGATGCCCGACCGGGTGCCGGTCTCCGGCATCGAGTTCATCGAGTTCGCCGCCGACCCGGAGGAGGCCGGCGACCTGCGCGCCCTGCTGGACAACCTGGGCTTCCGGCGCAGCGGCCGGCACATCGCCAAGGACGTCGAGCTCTATCGCCAGGGCGCCATCAACATCGTCATCAACATGGAGCCGGAGGGCTTCGCTCATTCCTCCTATCTCATGCACGGCACCTCGGTCTGCGACCTCGGCCTCAAGGTGGAGGACGCCGCGGCGACCGTCGAGCGGGCCCGGGCCCTGGGCGCCGACCTCTTCGCGCAGCCGGTCGGCCCGGGCGAGCTCAACATCCCGGCGATCCGCGGCGTCGGTGGCGGCGTGATGCACTTCATCGACGACCGCAGCGAGCTGGGCCGCGTGTGGGAGATCGAGTTCCGGCCGCTGGCCGATGCGGAAGAGCCAGGCGACGTCGGCCTCGTCAGCGTCGACCACATCGCCCAGACCATGCGCTACGAGGAGATGCTGACCTGGCTGCTGTTCTACACCTCGATCTTCGCGACGCGGAAGACGCCGATGGTCGACGTGGTCGATCCCGCCGGCCTGGTGCGCAGCCAGGTGATCGAGAACGCCGAAGGCTCGCTGCGCATCACCCTCAACGGTGCCGAGAACCGCAAGACCCTGGCCGGCCACTTCATGACCGAGAGTTTCGGCTCGGCCGTGCAGCACATCGCCTTCCGCAGCGACGATATCTTCGCGACCTGGCAGAAGCTGTCCGCGCGGGGATTCCGGCCGCTGGCGATCTCGCCGAACTACTACGACGACCTGGCAGCGCGCTTTTCCCTGGACGCGGAACTGCTCGAGCGCCTGCGCGCCGCCAATATCCTCTATGACCGCGACGACAACGGCGAGTACTTCCAGCTCTACAGCCCGAACTACGGCGAGGGCTTCTTTTTCGAGATCGTCGAGCGGCGCGGCAACTACGGCGGCTACGGCGCGGCCAACGCCCAGTTCCGCATCGCCGCCCAGAAGCGCGCGCTGATGCCGCTGGAGGGGTAGAGCCCTCCCCCGGCCGGGCGGCTCTAACGGATCTGCTTGCGCCAGCGCTCCAGCGTGCGGGCGACGAAGCCGTCGGGCACGCCCTGGTTCTGCCACTTCGAGGCGAAGGAGGCCGTGTCGCTCTGCGGGCGCTTGTCCGCCGGCAGGTCGTCGAAGCGGATGCGCATCGGCAGCACCACGCCCTCGCCGACCACCACGGCCTGCTGGTTGCGCAGCGCCGGCAGGGCGCTGAGCATGCCCTCGGCGCTTTCCGGCAGGGCCTGGCGCACAAAGTCCTGGTCGCGCTGGTTGCCCATGCGCAGGGCGAAGAGCGTCGAGCACTGCGAGAGAATGGTCTCCGACAGCTCCGAGGGGCGCTGCGAGACGAGCCCGAGGGAGAGCCCGTACTTGCGGCCCTCCTTGGCGATGCGCGAGATCACCCGGCGGGTCGGCTCGAAGCCCCGGCTGCGCTCGTTGGGGATGTAGCGGTGCGCCTCCTCGCAGACCAGCAGCAGCGGCACCGCCTCGTCGCGGTCGGCCCAGATCGCGAAGTCGAACAGCGTGCGGCACAGCAGCGAGACCACCACGTCGACGATCTCCGAGGGCACGCCCGACAGGTCGAAGATGGTCAGCGGCTTGCCGTCGACCGGCACGCGGATGATGCGCGAGATCACGTCCGGCAGGGAATCGCGCACCGAGAGGCTGGAGAACATGAAGGCATAGCGGCGGTCGGCGCGCAGGTTCTCGATGCGCGAGCGCAGGCGCAGATAGGGCTTGGCCTGCTCGGCCTTCTGCAGCTGGCCCATGGCCGCCTCGATGTTGTGCAGCAGGGCGCTCAGGGGATAGGGCGCCGGCGTGTCCACCGTGAGGTAGCGGCGCTCGTTCTCGCCTTCCACGGTGGCGCGCTTGGCGTTGAGGATGGCGTCCTTGAGGATGAAGGATTCGGAGGTGCGGCTGTTCTCGTCGCGGCTGCACAGCACCTCGACCATCTCTTCGAAGTTCAGCAGCCAGTAAGGCAGCTGCAGGTTCTCCGGCGTCACCACCTCGGCCAGGCCGTCGAAGGCGCGGCGGTATTCGTTGTGCGGGTCGAGCAGCACCACATGGCCGAAGGGATGCGCGCCGAGGATCGCGTGCAGCGTCGTCGCCAGGGCGCAGGACTTGCCCGAGCCGGTGGTGCCGAGAATGGCGAAGTGCTTGCCCAGCAGGTCGTCGGTCACCAGGTAGGCCGGCAGGCGGGCGTCCTGGTGCAGCGTGCCGATCTTGACGTTGGAAGCCTGGGGCCGCTTGTAGATCTGCTCCAGCTCGGCCACGGTGGTGGCATAGACGGCGTCGCCCAGCCCGGGATAGAGCGAGACGCCGCGCAGCAGGTCGAAGGTGCCGCCGTGATCCGGCGCGCTGCTGTCGGGCTTCAGGTACTCGCCAAAGAGATCGATCTCCATGACCCACTGCTCGCCGAACTCCGGCGAGGGGGACGGGTTGCCGGTGGCCAGGCTCGAGACGATGCCGAAGGCGACCGAGCCGCCGGTCGGCATCTTCACCAGGGCGCCGATCTGCACCGCCTCGTTCAGGCGCCGCGCCGCCTCGGGGCCCGGCGGCACCGAGATCAGGCTCGCCGTGATGCGCGCGCCGGTGACCGAGATGATGTGGCCGACCTTGAAGTCCGGCACGGCCTTCGGCAGGTCGATCTGCTGCACTGTCTGCATGGTCAAGGCCTTCACGTCGCAGAATCCGGAATTGAGCCGGAATCATCGCAGCGAGAGGTTAAATATCGGCGAAGGCCCGCGTCTGAAGAACGAGCCGTAAACCATCGTCATTCAAGGATTTTAAACCATAGGAACCTAGGCTGTGGGGGCGCTGCGCCGGTTTTCCCGGAAAACCCGGCTGCGCCCCCAGCGAAAGGGCCAAGGAATGTCACAGCCTCTCACCCTGCCGGCCCCGGCCGGCGCCGTGCTGCTCGCGGCGGCCCTGCTGCTGCTCGGCGGCTGCGAGGCGATCTACGACGACACCAAGGGCTGGGCCAACCGCCTCGAGGCCTCGATCCTCGAGGCCGCCCACGACCTCTCCGAGGACCCCGACGCCGACGCGCCGACGCGCTACCGGCCGGAAACCTCGGAGACCGGCGCCGGCGCCGAGACCGCCGCGCTCGGCCTCATGCCGCGCCCCGAGGGCACGCCGGTGCTGATCGAGCCCAACCCGGCCGAGGACCTGCGCCAGGACGACCTGTTGCTGGACGAACTGCCGAACCCGGCCGACCCGCCCCCGACCAAGGACGCCAAGGCGACCGCACCGGCCGGCGATGCGGTGGCCGGCGATACGGTGGCCGGCGCCGCCGAGGCGCTCGCCAAAAAGGCCGAGACCGCCGCGGCGGAAGCCACGAAGCCCGCAACCGCGGACAAGACTGCCGAAAAGGCCGAGACCGCCGCCCTCCCGCCGGCCCCGAAGCGCAAGCCCGAGGCACCACAAACTGCCGCCAGGCCGAAACCGGCAGACGACGTGGCCATGGTGCTGCACCTCTCCTCGCTGCGCAGCGAAGGGGCGGCCAAGCGGGAGTGGAGCGACCTGCAGCGCAGCTTCCCCGCCGCCCTCGGCAACCTGACGGCCGACATCCGCCGCACCGAGCTCGGCGACAAGGGGGTGTTCTACCGGGTGCTGGCCGGCCCCCTGCCCTCGCGCAGCGCCGCCAAGGACGCCTGCGCCGCGGTGAAGTCGAAAAACGCCAAGCAGTACTGCCGTGTGATGCCGTCCCGGCCGCAGGGCTAACCTGCAGGGCTAATCGGTCGTCTGCGGCGCCGGGAAGAGCGCCGCGCCGCGCCCCGTCACGTAGTAGACCAGCAGGCCCAGCCACTCGTGCAGCGCCACGCCGGCATCGCCCAGCGAGCCGCTGAGGCTGCGCGGCCAGACCAGGTTCTCCGGTTCGGTGCGGTAGTCCACCGGATAGGGCAGCACATTCAGGCCGTCGGCGCGGAAGCTGGCCACGGCCCGCGGCATGTGCGCGGCGGAGGTGACCAGCAGCCAGGGCCGCTCGGCCGCGCCGAGCAGCTCGGCCGTGCGCCGGGCATTCTCCGCCGTGTTGCGCGACTGCGCCTCGAAGCGGACCTTCGCCAGGTCGACGCCCTGCTGCGCGAAGAAATGCCGGGTGATCTCCGCCTCGTTCCAGCCGCGCGGCTGCAGCTCACCGGAAAAGCCGGAGACGATGATCTCCTTGTCCGGCATGGCGCGGTGCAGGGCAACGGCGGTGGTGAGGCGCTCGGCCGAGCTGTTGAGCGCAGCCTGATTGCGGTCGCGGGCCACGGCGCCGTCGTCGGTGGCGCCGCCGAGCACGATGACGCCGGCGATGTCGGCCGCCACGACCTGCTGCGGCACCGGGAAGCGGTTCTCCAGGGTCTGCAGGGCGTATTCCGGCAGCGGGGTGGCGAAGATCACGCCGCTGTACAGCAGCAGCAGCACCAGGAAGAAGCGCGCAAGGCGGGTCCAGCCGAGCGCCCGGCCGATCAGCCAGCCGAGCAGCAGGAAGATCAGGCTGTGCAGCGGCTTGATCAGGAACCAGGCGATCTTGGACAGGAAGAAAAAGGCCGTATCCATTGATTCCCCTCGCCTTTTTTTGCGACACCCAGTAAGAAAGCCGCCTCGGCGGGGACCGAAGCGGCTTTCTCGAAAGATGGTCGGAGCGGCGGGATTTGAACCCACGACCCCCACACCCCCAGTGTGGTGCGCTACCAGGCTGCGCTACGCTCCGCGCGGTGGCGGACGCGACCGTCCTTAGCGGCTCTGTATAGCCGGGCGTCCCGACGAAGGCAACGCCTGGAGGGCCCGGCTCGGCCGGCGGCCCGAAACGCCCCTAGGAGCCCCGCTTGGCGGCCTTCTTCAGCAGGTCCCTGAGCTCGCTCAGCTCGGCGATCACCGCCTTGAGCTCGTCGCTCCGGCTGCCCGGCGCGGCCGCCGCCGGCGCCGCCTCGCCCTCCTCCTCGGCGTCGTCCCTGCCGCGACCCTCGCGCAGCAGGCGCTGAACGCCCTTGATGGTATAGCCCTCGCTGTACAGCAGATCGCGGATGCGGCGCAGCAGGCTGATGTCCTCGGGCCGGTAGTAGCGCCGCCCGCCGCCGCGCTTCAGCGGCCTGACCTGGCTGAACTTGCCTTCCCAGAATCGGAGAACGTGCTGCGGAACGTCGAGTTCATCGCTGACTTCGCTGATCGTCCGAAAAGCTGCAGCAGATTTTCCCGCGGCTCGACCTGACATATTGACCTGTGTTTCGTCCAGCTATGCGCCGACGCTAAGCCTCGATCTTTTTCTCGGCCGGGCTCAGCGCGTTGTTGATGCGGTTCTTCAGCACGTGCGAGGCCCGGAAGACCAGCACCCGACGCGGCAGGATCGGAACCTCTTCGCCGGTCTTCGGGTTGCGGCCGATGCGTTCGCCCTTCTCGCGCACCGAGAAGCTGCCGAAGGACGACAGCTTGACCATCTCACCGCGCACCAGGGCATCCGAAATCTCGTTCAGGACCGACTCGACCAGTTCGGCGGATTCGTTGCGCGAGAGCCCGACCTCCTGGTACACGGCTTCGCTCAGGTCCGCTCGGGTTATCGTCCCACCGGCCATTCCCCCCTCCTTTGGCGTTCGACCAACAGCGAAGCTTAGCGCAGCCGTATTTTGGGGTCAATTATCCAGCGAATACCGTGGGATGCGGCTAATTTTTGACGCAAATTCCGAAGGGTCCGGCGAAACCCCGCCGCAGGGCCCGCGAAACGACTCGGAGATCTACCAGCGGACCAGGGCGGAGCCCCAGGTGAATCCGCCGCCCATGGCCTCCATGCAGATCAGATCGCCGCCGCGGATGCGGCCGTCGCCGACCGCCTCGGTCAGGGCGAGCGGGATCGAGGCCGCCGAGGTGTTGGCGTGGCGGTCGACGGTGACCACTACCCGGTCGCTCGGCAGGTTGAGCCGGCGGCCCATGGATTCGATGATCCGGATGTTGGCCTGGTGCGGCACCAGCCAGTCGATGTCGCCGGGGGTCAGGCCGTTGGCCTCCAGGGCCGCGTCGATGGCCTCGGCCATGCGTACCACGGCGTGGCGGAACACCTCCTTGCCCTCCATGCGCAGGTGGCCGACCTTGCCGGTCGAGGACGGCCCGCCGTCGACGTAGAGCGCGTCGTGGTGGCGCCCGTCGGCGTAGAGGTGGGTCGAGAGCACGCCGCGGCCGTTGGCACCCTGCACGCCGTTGGTCGCCTGCAGCACCACCGCGCCGGCGCCGTCGCCGAACAGCACGCAGGTGGTGCGGTCGTTCCAGTCGAGAATCCGCGAAAAGGTCTCCGCGCCGATCACCAGGGCGTTCCTGGCCTGGCCGACGCGCAGGAAGTTGTCGGCCACCGACAGCCCGTAGACGAAGCCGCTGCACACCGCCTGGACGTCGAAGGCCGCCCCCTGGGTGATGCCCAGGTTGGTCTGGATGCGGGTGGCAGTCGCCGGGAAGGTCTCGTCGGGGGTCGAGGTGGCGCAGACGATGAGATCGATCTCGCCCGGCAAGATGCCGGCCTGGGCCATGGCCTCCTTGGCCGCCGCGGTGCCGAGGTCGGAGGTCATCTCCCCTTCGGCGGCAATGTGGCGCTGGCGGATGCCCGTGCGCTGGCGGATCCACTCGTCGGTGGTATCGACCCTCTGGGCGAGTTCGTCGTTGGTGACAACCTGGGCCGGCAGATAGGCACCACAGCCCGTTACGAGGGAACGATACATATTATATGACAGCCGCCTGAGCGTTACCGGGACTACGGTCGAGAAGGGTGAGGTCGGAGCGAATCTTCTCGATGATATCATGCCTGTGCATGTCCACCGCAACGCCGATCGCGTTGGCGAAGCCGAGGGCATCGGTGCCGCCGTGGCTCTTCACCGTGATGCCGTTGAGCCCGAGGAACATGGCGCCGTTGTAGGCGCGCGGATCGACGCGCTTGCGCAGCTTCTGCATGGCCGGCCGCGCCAGCAGGTAGCCGAGCCCGGCCAGCAGCGAGGAGCGGAAGGTGTTGCGCAGGTACTCGTTGATCAGCTTGGCGGTGCCTTCCGCCGTCTTCAACGCCACGTTGCCGGTAAAGCCGTCGGTGACGATCACGTCGGCCGTGCCCTTGGCGATATCGTCGCCCTCGACGAAGCCCAGGAAGCGGCCGGGCAGGTTGCTGGCGCGCAGGATGCCGGAGGCCTCCTGCAGCGATTCGTGTCCCTTGATCTCCTCCGAGCCGACGTTCAGCAGGCCGTAGGTCGGCTCCTGCAGCCCCAGGACGGAGCGCGCGAAGGCGTTGCCCATGACCGTGAAGTCGACCAGGTTCTGGGCGTCGCAGTGCACGTTGGCGCCGAGGTCGAGCATTACCGTCTCGCCGCGCAAGGTCGGAAAGAACGAGGCGATGGCCGGCCGGTTGATCCCCGGCAGGGTCTTCAGCACGAACTTGGCCATGGCCATGAGGGCGCCGGTGTTGCCGGCGGAGACCACGCAGTCGGCCTCGCCCGCCCGCACCGAATCGATGGCCAGGCGCATGGACGACTTGCGTCCCGAGCGCAGCGCCACCGAAGGCTTGGCGTCGCTGCTGACCACGTCGTCGGTGTGGCGCAGGGTGGTGACCTCCCGCAGCCGGCCCTTGCTGGCCAGCAGCGGCGCGATCTCGCCCTCGCGGCCGAACATCACAAAGCGGACTTCAGGAAAGCGCTCGAGGGCAATCGCGGCGCCGCGCACGACCATTTTCGGGGCGGCATCGCCGCCCATGGCGTCCAGAGCGATTGTCAGCGCCTTGCCCATCTTCCCTCTCTGCCAGGCCCGCCTGGAAGGCGGCCCGGAAGACCACCGGCGGGCGACTGTTTAGAGACTCTCGCTGTCCACGACTTCGCGGCCGTCGTATTCGCCGCAGGCCGGGCAGACGTGATGCGGGCGCTTCAGCTCGCCGCAGCTGGGGCACTCGTGGTAGCTGCCGGCCGCCAGGGCATCGTGCGCCCGGCGCTGATTCCGCCGGGACTTGGAGATCTTACTCTTAGGAACTGCCATGATCTTGGTCTCTCACTCGTCGGGCGACTGCCCCTTCCAGAGGCGCCTGTCTAGCCTCTCTGGCCCTTTGCGGCAAGCAAAGCCGGGCCACAGTCGCGGATAAATCTTACCCTATCTGTCCCCTTTCAGCACCTTCAGCGCCGCAAAGGGTCCGTTGTCTTCCTCTACCTCCGGTGGCCGGTATTCGGCCGGAATCTCCGCCCCGGGCGCCCGGGGATAGGGATTCAATGCAACCGCAAGCTCCTGCACCACCAGTTCGCCCAAATCGATGCCCTCCGCCGGCAGGCCCTCCGCCGGATCGGCGGCTTCCGGGTCGATCTCCACGTCGGCGCCCTGCGGCGCCGCCCGGCGGCCGTCCGAGGCCTCGAAAGCGGCCTCGAAGCTGCCTTTCAGGCTGTCGGCCACGGGTTCCAGGGTGACCACGCAGGCCTGCTGGACCGCCGCTTCCCAGGTCCCCTGGACCCGGAACAGCCGGCTGCTGATGCTCTTGACCGTCAGCTCGGCGGTCAGCCGGTCGACGGACAGAATTCCCAGGCGCCGGGCCACCGCCGCCCGCTCCGCCGCCGTCGCCGCGATGGCCTCCGACAGGGACGGGCCGCCCAGACGATCCGGCGCCACAATCCGCGAAAACTCGTTGGTCGCCTTGGCGGCAGAACCAGACACGACGATCCTCCGGTAGCGGCGCCGAAAAGCGGCGCACCATAGGGGCTCGACCCGGCCGGGTCAATCCCCTTGCCGAACCGCCGCAAAGGCCCGGTTTCCGGGCGCTTCAGGCCTCCCGGGCGGGCCCCGGCGACGCCGCGAAGACCAGCTCCCCGCGGCGCAGGGCCGCGCCCTCCTGGCGCTCGAGAGCCGCCGCCTGGTCCAGGGTATAGGCCACGAGGCCGGCCTCGTCGCCCTCGCCCTCCCCCAGGGTGCCGAAGACGTTGCGCCGCAGCACGGCCGCCAGCTCGTCGCTGCCGCGCGCCGGCACCGCGTCCAGCGCCGCCTCGTAGGCCGCCAGGCGGCCCATGAAGCCCTCGGCCATGCGCTTGACCCGCTTGCCGACGCCCAGGTCCCCGGCGCCCATCTCCCTCAGCGAGCGGTCCATGTCGTCGAAGAAGACCTCCTGCAGGGCCTGGGCCAGCTCGCGGCCCTCCGGGAAGTCCCGCTTGAGGCGCCGCAGCACCAGCACGAGGTGCAGCACGATGGCCTCGAATCGGCCGTCCAGGCTGTCCGGCACGCCGAAGTCGCGGAACAGCCGCGGCTCCCGCGCCTGGGCCACGATGAGGCCGTAGAGGGGCCACGCTTGCTCTGAGCGCGGCTTTGGGTCGAAGAGGCGCTTCCAAATCATTGCTTTGCGTCACGAAGGGCTGGACTTGCCGGCCGGCGGGCCGGGTGTCCTGAATTAGGGTCTTGAAATGGCACCCTGCGCGGGTTTAATCAAGTTATTCGGGGCCAAACGAGAGGTATGACGTGACTGCGACGAAGCAACGCCGCTTCGGCCATCGGCTGCGGGGGGCGGGCCTCTGTGTTGCTTTGGCCTGCGCCGCCACCGCGCTGAGCGCCTGCGGCAACACCGTTCAGGTGCGCGGCAACAACCCCGAGCCCGAAGAAATCGCCGAGATCAAGCCGGGTCTGCACAGCCGGCAGGACATCATCGACCTGCTGGGCTCGCCCTCGACGATCTCCACCTTCGAGGACCGCAAGTGGTACTACATCGGCCAGAAGACCCAGGAGGTCGCCTTCATGAAGCCGGAGGTGCTCGACCGCCAGGTGCTGGTCATCACCTTCAATGAGGCCGGCCTGGTGGAAGGCACCACCAACTACTCCATGGCCGATGCCCAGGACGTCGATCCGGTCGACCGGATCACGCCCACCGAGGGCAAGGACCTGACGCTGCTGCAGCAGCTGTTCGGCAACATCGGCAAGTTCTCCGGCCCGATCTGAGGCGCCGCGCAGCGACAAAAAAAGAGGCCCCGGAAGCCATCGGCTTCCGGGGCCTTTTCGCGTTGTTGCGGCACCCCCGTTGCCAGCGGCGCCGCAGCGCTTCTTAGTGGGCCAGCGCCGCGAGCAGCAGCAGGGCCACGATGTTGGTGATCTTGATCATCGGGTTGACGGCCGGGCCGGCGGTGTCCTTGTAGGGGTCACCCACCGTGTCGCCGGTCACCGCGGCCTTGTGGGCCTCGGAGCCCTTGCCGCCGTGGTTGCCGTCCTCGATGTACTTCTTGGCGTTGTCCCAGGCGCCGCCGCCGGCGGTCATGGAGATCGCCACGAAGATGCCGGTGACGATCACGCCCAGCAGCATCGCGCCGACGGCGCTGAGCGCCGCGGCCTGGCCGCCGATCGCATAGATGACGAAGTAGAGCACGATCGGCGAGAGCACCGGCAGCATCGAGGGGATGATCATCTCCTTGATGGCGGCCTTGGTCAGCAGGTCGACGCACTTGCCGTACTCCGGCTTGCCGGTGCCTTCCATGATGCCCGGGATCTCCTTGAACTGACGGCGCACCTCGAGCACCACCGAGCCGGCGGCGCGGCCGACGGCGGTCATGCCCATGGCCCCGAAGAGGTAGGGCAGCAGGCCGCCGATGATCAGGCCGACCACCACATAGGGACTGGACAGCGAGAAGTTCACCTTCTCGGTCAGCTGGATGGCGCCTTCGGCGATGAACAGCTCCAGGTCCGAGGTGTAGGCGGCGAAGAGCACCAGCGCGCCGAGACCGGCCGAGGCGATGGCGTAACCCTTGGTCACCGCCTTGGTGGTGTTGCCGACGGCGTCGAGCGCGTCGGTGGTCTTGCGCACGTCGGCCTCCATGTCCGCCATCTCGGCGATGCCGCCGGCGTTGTCGGTCACCGGGCCGTAGGCGTCGAGCGCCACCACCATGCCGGCCAGGGCGAGCATGGTGGTCACCGCGATGGCGATGCCGAGCAGGCCGGCCAGCAGGAAGGTGATGATGATGCCGGCGCAGATGATCAGCGCGGGCACCGCCGTCGCCTCCATGGAGATGGCGAGGCCCTGGATCACGTTGGTGGCGTGGCCAGTCACCGACGCCTGGGCCACCGACCTGACCGGGCGGTACTCGGTGCCGGTGTAGTACTCGGTGATCCAGATGATCGCACCGGTGACCACCAGGCCGACCAGACCGCAGATGTAGAGGTCGAGGCCGGTGAAGGTGATGCCGCGGGCGGTCATCTCGGTGCCGAAGCCGACGACCCACTCGGTGACCGGCAGCAGCAGGATCGCGGAGATCACCGCCGAGGCGATGAAGCCCTTGTAGAGCGCGCCCATGATGCTCTGGGAGGCGCCGAGCTTCACGAAGAAGGTGCCGGCGATGGAGGCCAGGATGCAGGCTCCGCCCAGCGCCAGCGGGTAGATCACCAGCGCGGAGATGTTGGGGTCGTTTACAGCGAATATGGTGGCCTGCACCATGGTGGCGACCACGGTG
>JBFGUI010000074.1:0-16176 GCA_041565695.1 Kiloniellaceae bacterium | reverse complement strand
GGGCCTCTGGGTTGACCTCCGGCACCACCAGCGGCACGTCGGGGTCCATGCGGAACTGCGAGGTGTTGTCGATCACCACCGCGCCGGCCTTGCCCGCCTTGGGCGAATACTCCGCCGAGACCTTGGCGCCCGGCGAGGAGAGCACGATGTCGGTTCCCTTGAAGTCGAAAGTCGCGAGGTTCTGAACCTTCACGGTATCGTCTTCGCCGAAAGAGATTTCGCTGCCCACCGAGCGTTCCGAGGCGAGCGCCACCATGTCGTCGATCGGGAATTCGCGCTCGGCCAGCGTCTTCATCATCTCGCGACCGACGGCGCCTGTCGCGCCGACCACTGCTACCTTGTATCCCATAACTTTCTACCTGTTTGCCTTTCGCGTTTCATATCCTGTCGAACGCTGTGCGCCTGGCTGTCCCCGCGGCCCCATCCTTAAGCAGAAAGGCCGCCCAGAGGGACGGCCTTCCGTAACGTCCTTGGGTGGTCCGAGCCTAGTTCTCGGCAGTCTCCGTGGTGGTCGTGACGACCGGGGTCGACTGCTCGGCATCGGCGGTAACGATCGGTTTGGAAGTCGAGCTCTGAACAGTCTGCTGGTGCCCGGCGCAGCCCGCGAAGGCCGCCCCGGCGAAGCCGATGACGCCCGCCGCCACAACGAGGACGCTAAGAGTCTTCTTCATTGCGCAATCTCCTACCGGAGCTTTCGGATAGTCCGGGACTCTAGTCCCCGGCCCGCCTCCCGTCAATTAACCGATTGGGGGGCCGCAAAACCAGAGGAAAGCCGGCCTCAGGCCGCCCGCCGGTCCAGGGCCGCCAGCACGGCATCGCCCATTTCGCTGGTCGAGACCGGCTTCTGGCCCGCGGCGGCGATGTCCCCGGTGCGCTTGCCCGCGGCCAGGACGTCCTGGACGGCCTGCTCGATGAGGTCGGCCTCGTCGCCCAGGTCGAAGGAATAGCGCAGCATCATGGCGAAACTCAGCAGCGTGGCCAGCGGGTTGGCCTTGTTCTGGCCGGCGATGTCCGGGGCCGAGCCGTGCACCGGCTCGTAGAGCGCCGGGCGGCGGCCGCTGGAGTCCATCTCGCCCAGCGAGGCCGAGGGCAGCATGCCGAGCGAGCCGGTCAGCATGGCCGCCGCATCGGACAGGATGTCGCCGAAGAGGTTGTCGGTGACGATGACGTCGAACTGCTTGGGGTTGCGCACCAGCTGCATGGCGCAGTTGTCGGCATACATATGACTGAGCTCGACCTCGGGGAACTCGGCGGCCCCCAGCTTGGTGACCTCCTCGCGCCACAGCACGCCGGATTCCATCACGTTGGCCTTTTCCACCGAGCAGAGGCGGTTGCCGCGCTTCTTGGCCAGGTCGAAGGCGACCCGGGCGACGCGCTGGATCTCCGGGGTGGTATAGACCTGGGTGTTGATGCCGCGGCGGGTGCCGTCGGGCAGCTCTTCGATGCCGCGCGGCTCGCCGAAGTAGACGCCGCCGGTCAGCTCGCGCACGATCATGATGTCGAGTCCGGCGACGACTTCCGGCTTCAGCGTCGAGGCTTCGACCAGGGCATCGAAGCAAAGCGCGGGCCGCAGGTTTGCGAAGAGCACCATGTCCTTGCGCAGACGCAGCAGACCGCGCTCCGGTTGCTGCTGGAACGGAAGCTTTTCCCACTTCGGCCCGCCGACGGCGCCGAGCAGCACCGCATCGGCGTTGATCGCCTTTTCCACCGTGGCGTCGCTGACCGGGGCGCCTTCGGCGTCGATGGCGGCGCCGCCGACCAGGCCCTCCTCGAAGTCGAAGCTGACGGAGCGGCGCTTGTCCATCCAGTCGATGACGCGGGTCACCTGGCCCATGGCCTCGGGCCCGATGCCGTCGCCCGGCAGGATCAGCAGGTTCTTGTTGGACGCCATGGTGCGCTTCCCTTTCTTGCGTTTCCTTTGGTTCGATATCTGCGTTCGCGTGGCTGCCGCCGCGCTCAAATCGCGACGCGGGCCGCGGCGGCCGCCTGACCGGCGGCATACCCGGTCACATAAGCGCCGTGGGCGGTGGCGAATTCATCCGGTGCTGTTGCCTCGCCGGCGAAGAACAGGCGTTCGTCCAGCGCTGCCGCAAGGGCCGCGCGCGCGCCAAGCGCGCCGGGTCGGGCATAGGCATAGGCGCCGCCCGCCAGCGGATCGCTCATCCAGCTGCTGGCGGTCAGCGGTCGCAGGCTGCGGCGCACCGCCGCGCCAAAGTTGAAAGCCAATTCTTGCTCCGCGAAGTCGGCCATGGCGGCAAGGCCGGCCGCCTCCAGCTCGCGCGCGATGTCGCCGCCGAAGTAGACGGTGACCATCGGGCGCCCGAAGGGATGCAGGTGGATGAAGCCGCAGTCAACACGGTCGTAGCGGCTGGGCAGCTGGCGGTCGCGTGGCGGCCCGAAGGGCGTGCCCTCGACAGCGAGGAACAGCTTCAGATCGGCGCCCAGCGGCAGGTCGGCGGCGGCCTGCAGCTTGTCCGCCGGCAAGGCCGGGGCGAAGTCGACAGCACCGGCGGCGATCACGTCGGTTGGCAGGGTGACGATGACGCGTCGCGCCCTCAGGCAGCCGTGCGGCGTCTCCACGGTGATGGACTTGCCCTGCCAGTCGATGCGGGTGACGGGCGTCGAGAGGCTCAGCGGCAGTCCCTCGGCCAGCGCCGCGATGACAGTGCCGTAGCCGCCCGGCAGGCGCCAGTTGACCTGCAGGTCGTCCATGCGGCCCATGTCGACGGCGGACACCTGGTCCAGACGCCCTCCGGTTATCCAGCCGCAGATCGCATCGGTCGCCGCGCGCCAGCGCGTTTCGGCGGGCAACAGTTGGCCGAAGGCCACGTCGGGTCCGCCCTTCCGCGCCAGCGCCTCGGCTTGTTCAAAGAGACCGTTGACGGTGCCCCTGAACTCCGCGTAGGTCGCCTCGCCCAGCTTTTCCGTGTTCCACTCGTCGGCCCAGATATGCGGATACTCGTCGACAGCCTGTCCGAGGCTGCGGGCGACCGCCACCAGCGGATTGCGCGGCGCCGAGTGCAGCCACTCGCAGCCGATGTCGATGGGATAGCCCTCACCGCTGTCAATCGTCCAGGCACGCCCGCCGACACGGTCGCGGGCTTCGACGATGGCGAAGCGGCAGCCGGTATCCGCCAGGGCGCGACCGGCGCCGATGCCCGCAGCGCCGGCACCGACGACCACGGCGTCGAATTCCGCACTGTCGATCATGGGATCAGGCGGTCGGCGAGGCCGCCCCCCTTGTGCCGCCCCTCGGGCCGTGGATCAGGCCCACGGCTGGCTGACCTTGCGGGCTTCCTCGAAGGACGCGATCTTCTTCTCCTTCTCCAGGGTCAGGCCGATGTCGTCCAGGCCGTTCAGCAGGCAGTATTTGCGGAAGGGATCGATGTCGAACTTGATGGTGCCGCCATCGGGGCCGGTGATCTCCTGCTTTTCCAGGTTGACGGTGACCACCGCGTTGGCGCCGCGCGAGGCGTCGTCCATCAGCAGGTCGACCTGCTCCTGCGGCAGGGCGATCGGCAGGATGCCGTTCTTGAAGCAGTTGTTGTAGAAGATGTCGGCAAAGCTCGGTGCGATGACGCAGCGGATGCCGGCGTCGAGCAGCGCCCAGGGGGCGTGCTCGCGGCTCGACCCGCAGCCGAAATTCTCACCGGCGACCAGGATCTGCGCGTTCTTGTAGGCCGGCTGATCCAGCACGAAGCCTTCCTTGGGATTGCCCTTCTCGTCGAAGCGCATCTCGTAGAACAGGCCCTTGGACAGCCCGGTGCGCTGCACAGTCTTCAGGAACTGCTTGGGGATGATCATGTCTGTGTCGACATTGACCAGCGGCAGGGGCGCCGCGACCCCGGTGAGGGTGGTGAACTTGTCCATTGATCCGCATGACCTCCTTGGCGGACGCCCGCCCCGGATCGGATGCTGGGCGCCGGAGCCGGATCATAGGAAATCCGGCGCAAAGGTCAAAACCTTGCTGCGCGCCGGCGCAGCAAGGCCGCCCATTGGCCTGGTCAGTGGTCTGAAAGGAAGTCCGGATTGCGGCGCGCTGGGCACCCGGTCCCGGGAATCAGGAACCCCAGCGCCGCACCCGGCCGGTGTCGAGGTGGACGAAGCCGGACTTGCTGTAGAGTCCGACGCCGCCGGCCTTCATGGCCAGGGCCGTCTTGTGCAGGGCCTTGAGGTTGCGCTCCGGCAGGCGGATGTCGGTCGCCATGCCGCGCATGTGGAGCGAGCGCTTGGCCACGCCTCCGCTCTTGGAGGCCAGGCCGGCATTGGTCTTGGGTGAGCGGTAGCCGGAGATCAGCTCGAAGGGCGCCTTGCTGCCCATGCGCTTGCGCAGGGCAAAGAGCAGGTCGAGAAGCTTGGGATCCATGTCCCAGACCTCGCCGCTGCGCCAGTCGCGCAGCACGTGGTTCAGCACCTGCAGGCCCTCGGGCTGCAGGATGTCGTCGCGCACGTAGACGGCGGAGACTTCCTCGCCGGTGTGCAGCGAGCGGAACGCTAGGCTGCGGGTGCCCGGCAGCTCCCTGGCCGCGAAGGCCAGGCTTGGAAGCAGGGTGGTGGTGGAGAACGCCGCAGCGCCGGCGGCCGCAGCAGTGAGGAAATTACGGCGCGAAAGCGCGCCCGCCACGGAAGGGTGAGCCTTCAGGTTCATGCCGCCTCAGGTCCTCAGTTCAGCGGATCGATGTCTTAGATCCGTTCGACTCTGCGCCCCCAATGACGAACGGACCGTTAACGACTTACACGTTTTGGTATCCCAAGGCAATGGAGCACAGCGAAGGCCCCGATTTATGCACAGCCCAGCGTCGAGTCAGGCCGGGCAAAGTGCCTGATTTTCCGAACAAATCCAGGAAGCGGTATCAGGTTTGGTTAACGCAGCCCCCCGCTGCGCGACCCGATCAGCGCCCGCGCCAGCGCCGCATCGCGATCGTAGATATCCCTGCGGAAGTGCACGCTGCCGTCCTTGTTGACCCAGGAGGTCAGGTAGCTGATGTGCACCGGCAGCGGCTCGCTGAGCGTCACGATGGTGCGCTGGCCGGAGGCGATCGCCAGTTCGATGCGCTCGCGCGTCCAGCCGGGCGTCTTGGCCAGCACCAGCTCGGCCAGGCCCATGGGATTCTGCACCCGGATGCAGCCGTGGCTGAAGGCGCGCTCCGGCTCGCTGAACAGCGACTTCGCCGGCGTGTCGTGGAGATAGATGTTGAAACGGTTGGGGAACATGAACTTGACCCGGCCCAGCGCGTTGTGGTCACCGGAGTCCTGACGGATCTTATAGGGGAAATTCGACCGGCTGACCTGCGACCAGTCGATGGTTTTCGGGTCGATGACGCTGGCGCCGCTGCTCCAGTCGCTGAACAGCACGTATCTGTTCTGCGCCAGGTAACTGACGTCCTTCTTGATCTTCGGCAGCAGTTCGTTGCGCGCGATCGAGGGCGGTACGTTCCAGTAGGGATTGATCTCCACGTAAGTCATGACGTGGCTGAAGATCGGCGTGCGATGGTAGGGCTTGCCGACCACGACCCGCATGTCGATCAGGGTCTTCGGCTCGTCGACCAGCTTCAGATGGAAGTCGGCCAGGTTGACGAAGATGTGCCGCTGGCCGAGGTCATCGGGAATCCAGCGCCGCCGCTCCAGGTTCAAGATCATCTGCTCGAGGCGCTTTTCGATCGGCACATTGAGCTCGGCCAGGGTCTTCGCGCCCACGGCGCCGTCCTCCGCCAGGCCGTGGCGGTACTGCATCCACTTGACCGCCGGCTCCATGCCTTCGTCATAGAGGTTCGGGTCGCCGCCGGCCTCGGCCAGGTCGTCGCCCGGTTTCAGGTCGCCGAGCAGCCGCAGGCGCCGGCGCAGCTGGCCGACGCGCGGGTCGGTCATGCCCGGCTTCAGCGTCGGGCCGTCGGGGATCGGCTGCCAGCCGCCCTGCAGCGCCAGGGCGCGGTATTCGGCGAGCGCCACCTTCTGGCGCTGATAGCGCACGGTCTGCGGCCGATAGCCGGCGATGAAGTCCGCCAGGTCGACCGCCGTCGCCGCGGCGGCCAGAACATCCTCCTTCTTCACCTCCTCGCGGAACACGAAGAGTTCCGGGTCGGCGACATGCGGTGAGGTGCGGCCCTGGCCGAGGTCGGCGGCATAGCGCACCAGACCGAGGCTCAGCAGCACCTCCAGCCGGGCCAGCCCCTCGTCTGAAGTCGCCGACAGAAGGTCGGCGATCTGGTCGACGTGGTAGTCGCTCGGCTCCAGCCCGTCGAGATCGGCGGCGATCAGCGCATCGGACAGCGCCTTGGCGCGCGGGCCGGAGGAGGTGTCGAGAATCCACAGCGGGCGGTAGCCGCGCGCCCGGTAGAAGCGCTCCAGGACCGTCAGGGTGCGGATCTCGTCGTCGGTGCCGGCGGCCGCGACGCCGCTGGAGAGTTCCTCGGCCAGCGCGAGCGGCAGCGCTTCCGCGACGGCCGGCCGCGACGGCGCGGCCAGGATGAAGACCAGCAGACAGAGGACCCAGGCACTGTTCCGCAGCATGATCACGAGCTCCCAAGGTTGCCGGAGAATGCCGGACAAGGCGTTCCGCACGCGGCGACTATAGGACCATAGCCGCGCCAACCTGGCCAGAGCGCCGGCAGCAACCAAAGGCGGCAATACGCCCGGAATTTCCGCTCTTTCGGCTTACCCCCGACGCCGCTGGGGGCGCCGCGTCAGAGATCGCGCACGTCGGCCAGGTGGCCGGACACCGCCGCCGCCGCGGCCATGCCCGGGCTGACCAGATGGGTGCGCCCGCCGCGGCCCTGGCGGCCCTCGAAGTTGCGGTTGGAAGTCGAGGCGCAGCGCTCGCCCGGCTGCAGCCGGTCGGCATTCATGGCCAGGCACATGGAACAGCCCGGCTCGCGCCAGTCGAAGCCGGCCTCGACGAAGATCCGGTCGAGGCCCTCTGCCTCGGCCTGGTCCTTCACCAGGCCGGAGCCCGGCACGATCATCGCGTGCACGCCTTCGGCCACCTTGCGGCCCTTGGCCACCTCGGCGGCCTCGCGCAGGTCCTCGATGCGCCCATTGGTGCAGGAGCCGATGAAAACCTTGTCGACCTTGATCTCGGTCATCGGCGTGTCGGCCTTAAGGCCCATGTAGTCCAGCGCCCGGATCATCGCCTGGCGCTTGGCTTCGTCGCGCGCCGAGTCCGGGTTGGGCACGCGCCCGGTGATCGGCACCACGTCCTCCGGGCTGGTGCCCCAGGTAACCTGCGGGTCGATCTCCGCCACCTCGAGGGTCACTTCCTTGTCGTAGCGCGCGCCTGCGTCGGAAGGCAGCGTGCGCCAGTAGGCGACGGCCTGCTCCCAGGCGCCGGCCTTGGGCGCCATCGGGCGGCCCTTGATGTAGTCGTAGGTGGTCTCGTCCGGCGCGATCAGCCCGGCGCGGGCACCGCCCTCGATCGACATGTTGCAGACCGTCATGCGGCCTTCCATGGAGAGATCGCGGATCGCCTGGCCGGCATACTCGATGACATGGCCGGTGCCGCCGGCGGTGCCGATCTTGCCGATGATGGCGAGGATCAGGTCCTTGGCGGTGACGCCCAGCGGCAACGCGCCGTCGACGGTGATGCGCAGGTTCTTGGCCGGCTTCTGGATCAGGGTCTGGGTGGCCAGCACGTGCTCCACCTCCGAGGTGCCGATGCCGAAGGCCAGCGCGCCGAAGGCGCCGTGGGTGGCGGTGTGGCTGTCGCCGCAGACAATGGTCATGCCCGGCAGGGTGAAACCCTGTTCCGGACCGATGATGTGGACGATGCCCTGGCGCGGATCGTCCATGCCGAAGATCGGCACACCGAAATCGGCGCAGTTCTTCTCCAGGGTCTCCACCTGGATGCGGCTTTCCTCGTCCTCGATGCCCTTGGAGCGGTCGGAGGTCGGCACGTTGTGGTCCGGCACCGCCAGCGTCGCCTCGGGATGGCGCACCTGGCGCCCGGCAAGACGCAGCCCCTCGAAGGCCTGGGGCGAGGTCACCTCGTGCACCAGGTGGCGGTCGATGTAGATCAGACAGGTCCCGTCCTCCTGACGATCCACCAGATGGCTGTCCCAGATCTTGTCGAAAAGCGTACGCGGCGCGGGCATCTCTCTCGCTCCTTACTTGAACCTACCTGACTTTGGCGGCCGGATTTTGGCTGCCGGACCTCCGGCCTTGCCGGTCACCGGGCCGGCCCCAGCGTTCTTTGGCGCTCCCTCGGCCGGCAGGGGGCCGGAGCATAGCGCCCCCTCATGAAGCAGAAAAGGCCTGCCGGCCTGCTGTCGAAAAGCAGGCGGGCAGGCCCTTCTGTCTAACCCTTATGGCGCGGAGACGTCGGCACTCAGCCTTTGGTCTTCGCCGCCTTGGCCTTGCTCTTCTGGGCCTTGACCTTGGCAACCTCTTGCTTCACCGCGGCTTCGACCTTGGCGCTGTGGCCGGTGGTCTGCTCGCGGATGCGCGCCGCCTTACCGGTGCGGCCCCGCAGGTAGTAGAGCTTGGCCCGGCGCACATCGCCGCGGCGCACCACCTCGATGGAGTCGATGCGCGGGGAGTACAGCGGGAAGACGCGCTCCACGCCCTCGCCGTAGGACAGCTTGCGCACGGTGAAGGCGGAGTTGAGGCCGCGGTTGCGGCGCGCGATGCAGACGCCCTCGAAAGCCTGGATGCGTTCGCGCGTGCCTTCGACGACCTTGACGTTGACGCGCAAGGTGTCGCCTGGAGCAAAGGTCGGCGGCTCGCCCTCGGCGGTCAGCTTGCCGACCTGTTCCTTTTCGATCTGCTCGATGACGTTCATGACTCTCTTCCTCAAAACTAGCGCGGCGCTAGCGCCTGCTCTTCGTGTAGCGCGCCCAGAGGTCCGGGCGGCGCGTCCTGGTAATCTCCTCCGCCCGGCCCCGACGCCACTGACGGACTTTCTCGTGGTGCCCCGAGGTCAGCACCTCCGGCACCGGGCGGCCCTGCCACTCGGCGGGCCGCGTGTAGAGGGGATACTCGAGCAGCCCCTCGAAACCTTCCGCCCCGAACGATTCCTCGCCCGGGCTCGCCTCGTTCCCCATGACCCCCGGCAGCAAACGCACCACCGCGTCCATCAGCACCAGGGCCGCCGGCTCGCCGCCGGACAGAATGTAGTCGCCGACGGAAACCTCGAGGACATCGCGGGCCTCCAGGACCCGTTCGTCGACCCCCTCGTAGCGGCCGCAGAGCAGGGTCGCCCCCGGCCCCGCCGCCAGATCCCGCACCAGGTCCTGCGTCAGCAGGCGCCCCCGGGGCGAGAGGTAGATCACCGGGGCCTTTTCGGCCCCTTCCCGGCCGTCACGCCGCCACAGATCCTCGGCCGCGGCGAGAGCCGCATCGACCACATCCGGGCGCATGACCATGCCGGCGCCGCCCCCGAAAGGGGCATCGTCGACGCTGCGGTGTTTATCGCGCGCGAAGTCCCGGATGTCCAGGACGTCGAGCCCCCAGCGCCCCGCCTCCAGGGCCTTGCCGGCAAGGCTCAAGCCCAGGGGTCCGGGGAACATCTCCGGGAAGATCGTCAGGACCACCGATCGCCATGCCGCCATGCGACCTCACACCGACTTTGCTGGCCTGACCCCCTTCCCGGTGGCGCTGGCCACCGCCGAAGCGGCGCTTTATGACGCCGCAGGCCGGATTTGTCCAGACCTTCCACCGCCCCCGGCGGGGGAAATTTCGACGCCGGTCCATCAACTCATAAAAAGTTAAGGGCCGGAAATCCTAGGACGCCGGGCCCGGCGCCTGCCCGGCCTGCGGCGGCACCTCGATCTCGGCCGGCGGCACGACCACCAGGCGCCCGCCGGCGATGTCGACCTGCGGCACCACCGCCCTCGTGAAAGCCAGCAGCAGGCTCTTGCCGTCCGGCCGCTCGACCTCCAGGACGTCGCCGGCGCCGTAGTTCTCCACCGCCTTCACCCGGCCGAGCGCCCGTCCCGCCGTATCCTCGACCCTGAGGCCGATGAGGTCGGCGTGGTAGAAGGTCTCTTCCTCCTCCAGCGCCGGCAGCGCCGCGCGGTCGACGTAGAGCTCGGTGCCGTGCAGCGCCTGGGCCGCGTCGCGGTCGGCGATGCCCTCGACCTGCGCCAGCACCACGTCCTGCTTGCCGGGCGCCGGCCCCGTGACCTTGAGCCGCCACTGCTGCCGGCCGCGCCTGTCGCTGACCGGGCCGTAGGCCGCCACATCCTCGGGGCGCTCGGTGAAGGCCTTGATCTTCACCAGGCCGCGCACGCCGTGGGCGCCGACCATGACGCCCAGACACACGCGGTTGGGGTCTGCAGACCGGTCTTCGGCCATGGCGCCGCGCCTGCGCAGGAGAGCCGCCGGCCGTTACTCGGCCTTGGCTTCCTCTTCGGCCGGCGCCGCTTCGGCCGGTGCCGCTTCGGCCGGTGCCGCTTCGGCCGGTGCCGCGGCCTCGGCCTTGGCGGCCTCCTCGGCGGCCTTGCGGGCCTCCTCGGCCTCAGCCGCGCGCTCCTGCGCCTTCTGGCCCGGCAGGTGCTTCTTGGTCTGACGCGGGATGCGGCGCGCCGGGCCCAGGTCGGCGTCGGCCAGGAAGCGGCTCACGCGGTCGCTCGGGGTGGCGCCGACGGAGAGCCAATGCTTGGCCCGCTCGGTGTTCAGCACGATGCGCTCCGGGTGGTCCTTCGGCACCATCGGGTTGTAGGAGCCGATGCGCTCGATGAAACGGCCGTCGCGCGGCGAGCGCGAGTCTGCGACCACGATGCGGTAGTAGGGGCGCTTCTTGGCGCCGCCGCGGGACAGACGGATCTTCAGGGACATTGTCTCAAACTCACTTTCTGTTCGGATAGATCGTCGAAATCGGGTTGTCGTACTTGGTGTCTCTTGCGGGGCTATCAGCCGAAGGGATTGCCGCCGCCCATCAGGCCGCCGAGGCCGCCGCGCATCATGCCCTTCTTGCCCATCTTCTGGACCCGCTTCATGACGCGGGTCGCGTCCTTGTGCTGCTTCAAGAGCTTGTTGACGTCCTGCACCGTGGTGCCGGAGCCGGCGGCGATGCGCTGCTTGCGCGAGGCCTTGATGATCTCCGGCTTCTTGCGCTCCTTCGACGTCATGGAAGACAGCACGGCGAGCTGGCGCTTGATCATGCCGTCGTCCAGCTTGGCGTTCTTGATCTGCTGCATCTGCGCCGAGTTCATGCCGGGCAGCATGCCCATCAGGCTGGAGAGCCCGCCCATCTTCTGCATCTGCTGCAGCTGCTTGGCGAAGTCGTCGAGGTCGAAGGTGCCCTTCTGCAGCTTCTTGGCGAGCTTCTCGGCCTCTTCGGCCTCGATGGTCTCGGCCGCCTTCTCGACCAGGGAGACCACGTCGCCCATGCCGAGAATGCGCGAGGCCACGCGATCCGGGTGGAAGCCCTCCAGCGCGTCGAGCTTCTCGCCGACGCCGATCAGCTTGATGGGACAGCCGGTCACCGCGCGCATGGAAAGCGCCGCGCCGCCGCGCGCGTCGCCGTCGACGCGGGTCAGCACGATGCCGGTCAGGCCGACGCGGTCCTTGAAGGTCCCGGCCACGTTGACCGCGTCCTGGCCGGTCATGGCGTCGGCCACCAAGAGGCTCTCGTGCGGCTTGGCGGCATCGCGCACCGCCGCCACCTCGGCCATCAGCTCCTCGTCGATGGCGAGACGCCCGGCCGTGTCGAGCAGGACCACGTCGTAGCCTTCCAGCGCGCCGGTCTGCATGGCGCGCTTGGCGATGGCCACCGGCGGCTCGCCGGGCACGATCGGCAGGGTGGCGACCAGGGCCTGCTCGCCGAGCACCTTGAGCTGCTCCTGGGCGGCCGGGCGGCGCACGTCGAGGGAGGCCATGAGGACCTTCTTCTTCTCGCGCTCCTGCAGGCGCTTGGCGATCTTGGCGCAGCTCGTCGTCTTGCCCGAGCCCTGCAGGCCGACCAGCATGATGCCGACCGGCGGCACCGCCTGCAGGTCGATGCCGACGCTCTCGCTGCCGAGCGTCTCGACCAGGTGGTCGTGGACGATCTTGACCACCATCTGGCCCGGCGTCACCGAGCGCAGCACTTCGGCCCCGACGGCCTTCTCGCGCACGCCGTCGACGAAGTCCTTGACCACCGGCAGGGCGACGTCGGCCTCCAGGAGGGCGACGCGCACCTCGCGCAGGGCGGCGGTGACGTCGGCCTCGCTGAGCGCGCCGCGGCGGGTCAGCTTGTCGAAGACGCCGGAAAGCCGTTCTTGCAGGCTGTCGAACATCGGTCTCGGTCGGTCCCAAAGTCTGTTTCAGAAAGCCAACGCAATTCGCGCCAGCGCGCGAAACTCGCGGACTGGCGGGGCTGCCCCGATCGCGTTGTTAACGCTTGGCAGGGCTTTCAGCCGGTCAAGTCACCTTGGCCTGAATGGCGCGGAACTTAAGGGCCCGGGGCCGGCA
Source organism: Kiloniellaceae bacterium (assembly GCA_041565695.1). Taxonomy (GTDB): domain Bacteria; phylum Pseudomonadota; class Alphaproteobacteria; order Kiloniellales; family Kiloniellaceae; genus Pelagibius. The sequence continues at coordinate 3,789 of JBFGUI010000074.1, read as the reverse complement.
GGTCAAGCACCTGAGCGAAGCACGTGCGAGGCTTGCGGGCGCCAACGAAAACGGCCGCCCTTCCTGGCCCGTCGAAGCGGGGCGCCCCGGAAACGAAAACGGCCGCCCTTCCTGGGCGGCCGGATCGAAAAGCTTTTCGGTCTTTTTGGGGTGTTTAGGCCTTGGAGCTTAATCTGCGGCCTGAATGTTCACCGCCTTGGGGCCGCGCGGGTCGGCCTGGACTTCGAAGCTCACCTTCTGGCCTTCGACCAGCGGGCCCATGCCCGAGCGCTCGACGGCGGAGATGTGGACGAAAACGTCCTTGGAGCCGTCCTCGGGCGCGATGAATCCAAAGCCCTTGGTGGTGTTAAAAAACTTCACGGTTCCCGTGATCATGGTCTGGGTCTTCCTTCGAACTTCTACGCAGTACGTTCCGGGACATCTCTGCCCGGCCCGGGTGAAGGCACAAGGATTTCGCGGAAGACATCAGGGACGGGGCGCCATCAAAAAAGGCCGAGAGCCTAGAACGATGTACCGAGCCTGCGGCTTCTGACCTTCCGTGTCCGTCACCGCGTTAACACCTAGAGGGACTCGCTTTCGAAAGCAACATGAATCACACAGTTTTTACCTGCTAGTCCAAAAGGATAAGGCCCCTTTTTTGCCCCAGTCTAAAAGTATCCCCCCGGAAATCCGCCGGAATCTCCGGTATAGGATGCATACGAACGAAACAACCTTTCCGCTAGGGTGCCCGGCCGCCGACTCCAGAACTTGGGGGTGACCGCCCCAGGAACTACATCCTATTGTGTATCCCCTTGGGTTTCCCGGCGCAGACGCCGCTCCGCCAGGGCGAGCCGCAGGTCGCGCACCATGGTCTCCACCTCGCCCGTCAGCTTTTCCACGGCGCGCGCCTGGGCCTCGGCGCGGGCATCGGCCTGGACCTTATAGCTGTTGCCGGAGGTGCTGAGCCGCCGGGTCGGTTTCTCCGACACCGCCGAGGCTGTGCCGTAGGTGTAGCCGTTGCGCACGTCGACCAGCACGGCCTGGGCGAAGCCCTCGGCTTCAACGTCCTCGGTCGGCAGGAAGAAGCCGATGAGTGCGATCTTGGTGACGGAGAGGATGTTGCCCGCCTCCGATGATCGGCCGAAGGGCTCGTAGATCAGTACCGCGTCGAGATGCTGGCGCGCCGCGCCGAGGCGGACCTCCCGCACGACCTGAGCCAGCGACCTGCGATGATGGTGCCAGCGAGAGGGGCGGAAGTCCGCCGGTGCCGCCGCCGGCTCCGGCTCCGCCAGGGCGGCGATCAGCGGCGAGACCGGCACAAATTCGCCGTAGCCGCTGCCCAGCCGCTCGGCCAGGGCCAGCCAGGCCTCAGCCTCTGTCGGAGGCACCGGCGACAGGCCGCCCTCGCCGATCCGCGCCAGACCTATGCGGGCCGGAAAGCGCAGCTGCGGCTCCACGGCGGCCGCGGCCAGGATCTCGCGGTTGGCGGCGACCGCCGCCGGACCGGGTGTGCCCTCGACCGCCTCGTAACTCGCCAGGTAATCCGAGCCCGAGGTGGTCTGGACGTAGGAACTGCAGGCGGCCAGCAGGCCCGCGAGCCCGAGCGCCAGAATGGTCGATATCCGTCGATTGCTTTGCATGGTGTCCCCCACTCAGTAGTGCGCATGGCCCCTCGCCGGCGCGCTGGGGCCATCATCCCGCCGCGAGCGCACCGAACAGGGGCGAGAACATGGCGATTTTGGGGCGATCCGGCCCCGCCGGCACTCAACCCCTCTCTCCTGGACTTTTGCGGCCCCGCGGCCATATAACCGCGCCATGAGCGGTCGCCCCTTCATCAAGATGCACGGCCTGGGCAACGACTTCGTGGTCGTCGACGCCCGGCGCGAGCCCTTTCCGCTGACGGACGCCCTGGCCCAGGCCATCGCCGACCGCCGCGAGGGCGTGGGCTGCGACCAGCTGCTGATCCTGGAGCCGCCGACCAACGGCAGCGCCGACGTCTTTCTGCGTATCCGCAATCACGATGGCGGCGAGGTCGGCGCCTGCGGCAACGGCACGCGCTGTGTAGCCTCCCTGGTCATGGGCGAGCTGGGCCGTGAGGCGGTCACCATCGAGACCGTCGCCGGCCTGCTCAAGGCCCGGGCCGCCGGGCCGGAGCGGGTCACCGTCGACATGGGCGAGGCGCGGCTCGGGTGGCGGGACATCCCGCTCTCGGTGGAACGCGACACCCTGCACCTCGGCATCGAGAACGGCCCCCTGAAGGACCCTGTGGGCGTCAACATGGGCAATCCCCACGCGGTCTTCTTCACCGAAGCGGACGTGGAAACCTTGCCGCTCGCCGAGCTCGGCCCAGCGCTGGAGCATCATGCTCTCTTTCCAGAGCGCGCCAACATCGGCGCCGCCCAACTGATCGGCAAGGACAGGCTGCGCCTGCGGGTCTTCGAGCGCGGCGTCGGCGAGACCCGGGCCTGCGGCTCCGGCGCCTGCGCCGCCGCCGTGGCCGCCGCGCGCCGCGGACTTACCGGCCGTAAGGTGGAGGTCGTCCTGACCGGCGGGCCGCTGACCATCGAGTGGCGGGAGAACGGCCACGTGGAGATGACCGGTCCCGTCGCTACTTCCTTTACGGGGGAGCTGCCGCAATGAGCGCCCCCCGCATTCTGACCTTCGGCTGCCGGCTCAACGCCTACGAGTCCGAGGTCATGCGCGGCCACGCCGAGGCCGCCGGCCTGGACGACGCCATCATCGTCAACACCTGTGCTGTCACCGGCGAGGCCGAGCGCCAGGCGCGCCAGGCGATCCGCAAGGCGCGGCGCGAGAACCCGCAGGCGCAGATCATCGTCACCGGCTGCGCCGCGCAGATCGACCCCGAGGGCTATGCCGCCATGGCGGAAGTCGACCGGGTGCTCGGCAACGAGGAGAAGCTGCAGGCGGAATCCTTCCTCGATCCAGACGCGCCGCGCGTCGCGGTCAACGACATCATGGCGGTCACCGCGACGGCGCCGCAGCTGGTCGACGGCTTCGCCGAGCGCACCCGCGCCTTCGTCCAGGTGCAGCAGGGCTGCGACCATCGCTGCACCTTCTGCATCATTCCCTACGGCCGCGGCAACAGCCGCTCGGTGCCGCTGGGCGAGGTGGTGCGCCAGGTCCGCGCGCTGGTGGCGCAGGACTACGCCGAGGTGGTGCTGACCGGCGTCGACATCACCTCCTACGGCGGCGACCTGCCGGGCCGGCCGGCGCTGGGCCAGATGCTGCGCCGCCTGCTGGCCCAGGTGCCGGAGCTGCAGCGCCTGCGCCTCTCATCCCTCGACGCCATCGAGCTCGATCCCGACCTGCGCCGCCTCATCGCCGAGGAGCCGCGGCTCATGCCGCACCTGCACCTCTCGCTGCAGGCCGGCGACGACATGATCCTGAAGCGCATGAAGCGGCGCCATTCGCGCGCCGAGGCGGTCGCGCTCTGCGCCGAGCTCAAGCGCCTGCGCCCCGGCATCGTGTTCGGCGCCGACTTCATCGCCGGCTTCCCGACCGAGACCGAGACGATGTTCGAGAACACCTTGCGTCTGGTCGAGGACTGCGGGCTCACCTGGCTGCACGTCTTCCCCTATTCGGCGCGCAAGGGCACGCCGGCGGCGAGGATGCCGCAGCGGCCGATGGCCGTCCGCAAGGAGCGCGCCGCGCGGCTGCGCGCCGCCGGCGCGGCTGCGCTGTCGACGTTTCTCGACGGTCAGATGGGCAGGACCGCCGCCGTCCTCATCGAGCGCGAACGCGACGACGGGCGCCGCCACGGCCGCAGCGAGAGCTTCGCCGAGGTGCTGC
>JBFGUI010000073.1:0-16218 GCA_041565695.1 Kiloniellaceae bacterium | reverse complement strand
GCCGGGTCGCGAGAACACTCTAAGCCTATCTGGCGCGGCGGTGATGGAGCCACGCGCTGTCGAATCCCACTAGCATGACGAACAGGAATCGGCTAGACAGCGCAGCCGCAATCAACAGGCGCCGAACAAGGCGCCGATTTCAAGGGATCGAGATACCATGACCGGGCATGCTCGTGCCTCTGAAGGGCGCCGCCTCGGGCGCGGCCGCGGGGCCATACTGTGTGTCGTCGTTTCGCTCGCCGTCCCGGCCCTGCAGACCTCGGCCGCCCGGGCCGAGACCCTGCTGGAGCGGGGCACCTATCTGGTGGAAGGCATCGTCGCCTGCGGCAACTGCCATACGCCGCAGGGGCCCGACGGCCCCCTGCCGGGCATGGACCTGGCCGGCGGCCTGCTGTTCGACCTTGAAGGGATGACCGCCTACAGCGCCAACATCACCCCCGATGTCGAAACCGGCATCGGCGGCTGGAGCGACGCGGAGATCATCACCGCGATCCGCGAGGGGCGGCGCCCCGACGGCTCGATCATCGGCCCGCCGATGCCGTTTTCGCTCTACCGCAACATCTCCGATCGCGACGCCCAGGCCATCGTCGCCTACATCCGCGCCCAGAAGCCGGTGAAGAACACGCCGCCCAAATCGGTCTATGCCTTCCCGCTGCCGCCGGCCTACGGCCCGCCGGTCGCGAGCGTGGCCGAGGTGCCGCGCGACGACAAGGTCGCCTACGGCGCCTATCTCGCCGGGCCGCTGGGGCACTGCATCGAGTGCCATTCGCCGATGGGCCCGCAGGGGCCGGACTGGGAGCACCAGCTCGGCGCCGGCGGCTTCGAGTTCCCCGGGCCCTGGGGCGTCAGTGTGTCGCCCAACATCACCCCGGCCGGCCTTGCCGAGTGGAGCGACGCGGCGATCAAGACGGTGATCACCCAGGGGCTGCGGCCCGACGGCAGCCGGCTGCTGCCGCCCATGCCGGTGACCTACTATGCGAAGATGACCGAAGCCGACCTCGACGCGCTGGTCGCTTACCTGCGCAGCCTGCCGGAGAAGTAGGGGAAGGGGACGGTCCTGCGGGCTGCGGCCGCGCTCAGGCGTGGCCGACCTGCAGGCAGCGCTGCGGCAGCAGGGCGGCCATGATGGTGGCCACCTTCTCCGGCTCGTCCTGGAAGCAGATGCCCAGGGTCTCGCCGAGGCGCCACACCACCTCGCCGCCGAAGTGTACCGAGCCGGCGAGGATCAGGGTGACCTTGCTGCCCACCGGCACGTCGCCGGCGACCCAGAGCTTCACGCCGTTGAGCGAGGCGTCCATCACCGTGCCCTCCACGGTGGCCTGCTCGGTCACCAGGCGGGCCTTGAGGACCGTCGCGGCGCGGATGAACTGGCGGCGCTCCTGGGCGCCGGCCGCGGTGCCGAGTTGTGCTGCGCTGACGTCCTGGTTCCAGGTCATGGCTGCCACCTTCGTTTCGGGGGTCGGCCGGGACCGCCCGTGGATCCTTGCTCGGTCTCGGGGCGAGTGAGCCAGCGGCAGTTGGGGGAATCCGCCGCTGGCTCGATCGAGACAGATACTCTTCCTTAAGCCGATTGGGGAAAGCTCAGGAATTATCGGATGGTCCCATGATTAGATTGCCTGGCACTTAAGTTTTTAGGTTAAGGAAAGCATTTACATCGAAGGTTGAGAAGGCGCCGGCCGCACTCGACGGCAGCCGGCCGAATTTCGCGGTAATTCATATATTTAGAGGTGAATGCTGCGATGGCGTCTGGCGAACCGGCAGGGCGATGCGCCGCAGCCCGGCCGCCGCGGCCGGGGTCGAGTCAGGAAACCACCCGCAGATGCTTGCGGAAGACTTTAAGTGCCTCGATCAAGCTCTTGGAACGCTTGATCTTTTCCCGGCCGGAAAAGATCACGTACTCGATACCCTTGTGGCTCCGCTGCTTGGCGATGGAGAACAGCGGGGCGTCGTGGGTGTGGCGGAACACCGAGAAGATCGCCGTGCCGCCGACTTGGTCGATGGCGTAGTCGCGCCATTCGCCGGCGGCGACGTTACGACTGTAGAGCGAGAGCAGCTGGTTCAGTTCAGCCCGATCGAAGAACACCCGGCGCGGGGTGCTGCGATACTCGGCAAATCGGTACAGCTGGGTCATGCAGGCGGCCGCTTCCCTTCAAGTCCCGGGAATGACTTCTGTTCTTAATCTGCCGTCAGTTTTCCGCAATTTGCCGCCGCCGTCCAGCCATCACGGCGACCCAGCCGGGAATCAAGGGACTTGGCCGGGAATCAAGGGGCTAGCGCCGCGGCGGCGGCCGGGACTCGGGGGCTCAGCGCACCCGCTGGGCGCTGCTCGCCATGCGGTCGGGCTCGCGGAAGCAGTTGACCGCGCCGAGGGTGCGGTAGCAGTAGGTGCTGGCCAGGCGGGCCTTGGCCTCGGCCTCCTCGGCCGCCAGCTCCTCCTCGCTGACCCAGTCGTTGCAGTAGCCCTCGCCGTTGGCGAGGCTGAGGGTCGAGCAGTCCTTGTCGAAGGCCCAGGTGACCACGTGGTCGCCGACGGTCTTGTCCGAGTGGACGAAGGTGACCAGCGAGGCGCCGGCCATGACGGCCTGGCTGGCCGGGTCGCAGGCCGCCAGCCCCAGGACGAGCAGGGGGGCCGCGAGGACGGGTGCGAGTTTGCGACTCATAACTTGAGCTCCGGGTTGCCGCCTGCATCGCCGGGGACGCCCTGCGGCGGATTTTCGCCAAACACCGTCAATCAGTCTGGCGGTTCGCGCTGAAGAATCTGTTAAGATATCCGGAGTCTCCAAAGAATTCTCAAGAACGCCATATAACCATTTGTTCTGCATCGAAAAAGGAGGTCGCGTCCATGGCAGAAACGCCCCCCGTCTGCGACTTCGGCTGGAAGGCCGTGAACTTTTCCCTGAAGGGCATCGACGGCCAGACCTACAGCCTGGCCGACGTGGCCGGGCCCAAGGGCACGCTGATCGTGTTCATGTGCAACCACTGCCCCTACGTGCGCTCCATCGCCGGCCGCCTCGGCGAGGAGGCCCGGGCCCTGGCGGCGCTGGGCATCGGCGTGGCCGGCATCAACGCCAACGACCCCACGGCCTACCCGGAGGACTCCTTCGACAACATGAAGGCCTTCGCCCGCGACCACGGCCTGGACTTCCCCTACCTGGTCGACCCGACGCAGCAGACGGCGCGGGCCTACGGGGCGGTCTGCACCCCGGATTTCTTCGGCTTCAACACGGACCTGGAGCTGCAGTACCGCGGCCGTCTGGACGAATCCCGCACCACCCTGGTGGCCGGCGCCCGGCGCGAGCTCTACGAGGCCATGAAGCTGATCGCCGAGACCGGCAAGGGCCCGGCCGAGCAGATCGCCTCCATGGGCTGCTCCATCAAGTGGAAGGCGGCCTGATCGGGCAGACGCGGGCAGGGCCGCCGAAAAAGGGGAGTTGAAGCGGCGGCGCAAGGGCTTTATCAACGAAGCGCCGTCGGGGTTTGGTGGTGCAATCGCAGCAGACCGGCCGCAACAGCACCGGCGAGGGCCCGAAAAGCCAGGGGCCCCGGGCCGGCGGTCTGCGTCAAGGGAGTGGCCTGTGGCCGATATCTTTCAGGAAGTCGATGAGGATCTGCGCCGCGACAAGGCGGCCGAGTGGTGGAAGAAGTATTCCCTCTACATCTATGCCGTCGCCGCCGCGGTGGTCATCGCCGTGGCCGGCTATCAGGGCTGGCGCAGCTATGACCTGAAGCTGCGCGGCGAGCGCGCCGAGAGCTATGCCGCGGCCATCGCCCTGCTCGAGGCCGGCAACGAGTCCCAGGCCCGTGCCGCGCTGCAGGCGCTGGCCGATCCGGCCGGCAGCGGCTACCCGCTGATGGCGGCCCTGACCGAGGCGCGCCTCGCCGCCGAGGCCGGCGACCTGGAGACCGCCAACCGCATCTGGCAGCAGATCGCCAGCGACGCCGGCGCCGGCGCCGCGGTACGCCAGCTTGGCACCCTCTACACGGTGATGCACCGCCTGGAAAGCGACGACCCGGCGCGCCTGCGCGGCGAGCTGCAGTCCCTGGCGGCGCCCGAGGCACCCTACCGCTTCACGGCGCTGGAGCTGCTGGCGGCGCTCGCCCTGCGCGAGGGCGACACGGCGGCGGCCCGCGATCACCTGGTCAAGATCACCGACGATCCCTCCGCCCCTTCCGGCAGCCGTTCGCGCGCCGCCGAGCTGTTGGCCTCCCTGCCTGGATGATCCTCCGATGTCCCTGAAATTGAAGCGCCTTCTATTGCCGCTGTCGCTGCCGCTCGTGGTTTCCGCCTGCGGCCTCGGCGATTGGTTCGGGGAAGCCGAAGATCCGCCGCTGCCCGGTCAGCGCATCGCCATCCTGGCCTACGAGCGCGGCATCCGGCCCGATTCCACCATCGCCGATAGCGTGGTCCGCCTGCCGGAGCCCTACGTCAACGCCGACTGGTCGCAGCCCGGCGGCTCGGCCGCCCATGCCATGTACCACCTGTCGCTGAGCGCCAACCCGCGGCGCGTCTGGAGCGCCGACGTGGGCGCCGGCTCCGGCGACGTGGCTCAGCTGCTGGCCCAGCCCATCGTGGTCGGCGAGACCGTCTACACCATGGACTCGCGCTCGGTGGTCTCCGCCTTCAACGCCGCCAGCGGCGCGCGCCTCTGGCGGGTCGACCTGGCGGACCGGGACGAGGACGGCATCTACTTCGGCGGCGGCATCACCTCCAACAACGGCAAGATCTTTGTCTCCACCGGCTTCGCCCGGGTCTTCGCGCTGGACGCGGCCACCGGCGAGCTGCTGTGGATCCACAAGGCGCCTTCGCCGATGCGCGGCGCCCCCGTGGCCGACGACGGGCGGGTTTTCGTGGTGACCCTCGACAACCAGCTGCTGGTGTTGAACGACGACACCGGCGAGCGGCTGTGGAACAACGTCGGGGTGCAGGAGAGCGCCGGCCTGCTGGGTTCGGCCAGTCCCGCGGTGTCGCGCAACACGGTCGTCGTGCCGTATTCCTCCGGCGAGGTCCTGGCGCTGCTGACCGACGACGGGCGCCAGCTGTGGAGCGAGAACCTCAGCGCCGTGCGCCGCCTCGACCCGCTGGCCGACATCGCCCAGGTGCGCGGCCTGCCGGTGATCGACCGCGAGCTGGTGCTGGCGGTTAGCCATGCCGGGCGCATGCTGGCCGTCGACCTGCGCCAGGGCGTGCGCGCCTGGCAGGCCGAAGTCGGCGGCGTGCAGATGCCCTGGGCCGCCGGCGACTACATCTACGTGGTGACCAACGACGGCCAGGTGGTCTGCCTGCAGCGCCGCGACGGGCGCATCCGCTGGGTGACGCCGCTGCCGCGCTTCGCCGACCCGGAGGACCAGGAGCGGCCGATCCGCTGGCGCGGCCCGGTGCTGGCCGGCGACCGGCTGATCATCGCCGGCTCGCACGGCGAGGCCGTCTCCATGTCGCCCTACGACGGCAAGCTGCTCGGTGCCATCTCGACCGGCGACGGCATCGCCGTGGCGCCGGTGGTGGCCAACAACAGCCTCTACCTGCTGACCAACGGCGGCGATCTGATCGCCTACCGCTGAGATTTTCCTCGCCCCTTGGGGGAGAGGGTTGCGCAGGCTTGGCGACGCGGCAGCGGAGCCTGGCCGGAGCTGGGTGAGGGGACACCTGTAAGAACCGTCGCGCGAGGGTCGAAGCCGGAGTCTTCAGCATCCGCCCCCTCACCCCGAGCCTCTCCCCAAGGGGGAGAGGGGGTTGTTCAGTCTCGATACCGGGCCTCACGCAGCAGAAGTCAACATTTGCGGCCATGACCATCACCGTCGCCATCATCGGGCGCCCCAACGTGGGCAAGTCGACGCTCTTCAACCGGCTGGTCGGCCAGCGCCTCGCGCTGGTCGACGATACGCCGGGGGTGACGCGCGACCGCCGCGAAGGGCAGGCCAATCTCTTCGGCCTCGAGTTCCGGGTAATCGACACCGCCGGCCTGGAAGAGATCTTCGACGCCAGCCTGGAGGGCCGCATGCGCGCCCAGACCGAGCGCGCCGTGGCCGAGGCCGACCTGGCGCTGCTGGTGATCGACGCGCGCGCCGGCATCACCGCCCTGGACGAGCACTTCGCGCGCTGGCTGCGGCGCAGCGGCACGCCGGTCGCCCTGGTCGCCAACAAGTGCGAGGGCCGCGAGGCCGAGGCCGGCCTGAGCGACGCCTACAGCCTGGGCCTGGGCCAGGCGATCCCGATCTCCGCCGAGCACGGCCTCGGCATGAGCGACCTCTACGACGCCGTGGCCGCGGTGGCGGGCGCGGCGGAGCAAGCGGCAGCATCCGAGTCCGAGGCGGCGGAAGCGGAAGAGACGGAAGCAGAGGGCGTGCTGCAGCTCGCCGTGGTCGGGCGGCCCAACGTCGGCAAGTCGACCCTGATCAACAAGCTGATCGGCGAGGAGCGCCTGCTGACCGGCCCCGAGGCGGGCATCACCCGCGACGCCATCGCCGTCGAGTGGACCTACCGGGGCCGCCCGCTGCGCCTGGTCGACACTGCCGGGCTGCGCCGCAAGGCGCGGGTCGTGCAGAAGATCGAGAAGCTCTCGACCCAGGACACGCTGCGCGCCATCCGCTTCGCCCAGGTCGTGGTGCTGCTGCTCGACGTCGAGGAGGGGCTGGAGAAGCAGGACCTCACCATCGCCCGCATGGTGGTGGAGGAGGGCCGCGCCCTGGTCATCGGCGTCAACAAGTGGGACGCCTGCCGTGAGCGCGACGCCGCCCTGGCCGGCATCCGCGACCGCCTGGAACGCTCCCTGCCGCAGACCCGCGGTATTCCGGTGGTGACCCTTTCGGCCCTGCAGGGCCACAACATCGACGCCCTCTTGGCCGCGGTGTTCCGGGCCTACGACGTGTGGAACCGGCGCGTCCCGACAGCGGACCTCAACCGCTGGCTCGAGGCGGTGACCGCCTCGCACCCGCCGCCGGCGGTCAACGGCCGGCGCGTGCGCCTCAAGTACATGACCCAGGCCAAGACCCGGCCGCCGACCTTCGCCATCTTCGTCTCCAAGCCGCAGGAGCTGCCGACCTCCTACCTGCGCTACCTGGAGAACGGCCTGCGCGAGGCCTTCGACCTGCCCGGCACGCCGATCCGCATCAACTTCCGCAAGGGCGACAACCCCTACGCGGGGCGGAAGAAAAAGCCGGCGAAGAAGCGGGCGAGGTAGGGACAGGCGGTATCTGCGACTGGCTCAGCCAAGATCCGGTTCGGTCTGCTTGAAGCTCTCAATTTCCTGCATGCGCTGCCACCATTCGGCGACGCCGGGAACGGCCAGCAGTTGCTCCGCATCCGGCGTCAGCGAGACGTAAAACATGATTGGCCCGAGGAAATAATCGGCCAGGGTGGGCTTGTCGCCAGCCAACCAGGGATGCTCACCCTTGTTCTGCATCAGCAGTGTCAGCAGCGTCTTGCTGCCCTTCAGGCTCGCCTGCCGGTTTTCCTCGTTCTGACCGCCGATGAAATCCGGGAAGAGGTGGTATCCGGCAACGCCGACGAGGGCGCCGTAGCCATAACTGTTGATCAGGCTGATGGCCTCGTTCATCAGCGCGCGACTCTTCGCGTCTTCCGGAATGAAGGACGGCCCGGGCAGGGTCTCATCGAGATAGCGGCAGATCGCATCGGTCTCGCGGATGCGGATGCCGTCCGTGTCGAGAACCGGGACCTTACCGAAGGGGTGTCGGGCGAGGTGTTCTTCCTGCCGCGGCTCGCCGGCCAGGACGTTGACGGGGACCTGATCGTAGTCGACCCCTTTTTCCGCCAGGATCATGCGGACGGTTCGCACATAGGTCGACCCGTCGAATCCATAGAGTACGGGCTTATCCGGCATTTGAGCTCCTTGTCGTTGCGGCAGGCGCGCCGCGCAGTTTTCATCTCTCTCCGGCGACGAGACTGAGAGCCCTGTGTCGTCGAATGCTGCCTTCCGGAGGGTCTTGCGAAGGTCCTGGTATGAATTGTGATCTTATCAAGAACTTTCGCACTGCGTTCTCGCGGGTGCCGACGCTCTCAACAAAGAACCTATACCTTGGCGGCGAAAATCAAGAATGTCCTTATGCAAACCCTTTGCTCTGCTACTCTCCCGCGGCACATTACTGGGAGGGCACGCTTCATGCCGACAGTTGATGCGCTCCTTTACCACGGCTTCCCGGGGCGCAGGAAAAGGCCGGTAAAGAAGCGGGCGAAGTAGTGTGAGGCTGACTGCAACCGGTGGAAAACTCGCCATTACGACAAATCTTCTTCTTTAAGATGTATCGTTGATGGATGCGGCAACTTCGCCGGGCGTCGTGGCCTGTGCCGAGCGGAGCCAATCCCAGGCCTGTCCGGAGGGGCACGAAGCGCCTGAACCCTAGGGAGGAAGTTCCAAGAGATGAGAAGCGAGGGCGCGCGAAGAATAGCGGCGTTCGTCGCATTGACTCTCTTTGTGCTAGGCCTCCTCGCATTCTTCGCTTTCTTGGATCGCGCGGTTGGGGATTCGTCGTTCGTGCTTCTCGTCGTTGACGGACAGGATCGGCCGCTGAGCGAAGTCGTCGAACCCACCGCCGCGTATGTCGAAGGCCTGGCCCTGCCAATCGAGATCAAGCAGGTAGTCCTGCCGGAAGAACTGTGGGATAGAGGTGACGTGGTTCTGAAGGGAGAACACAGCGCGGAAATGCGTAGCTTTCTTCGCTCGAAAGATGCTGATCTGGCGCTGATTCTCGGTGAGATGAGGCAGGACGCGTGTCTCGGATACGTTCAGTTCAAGCTTGTGTGGTTCCCAAAGGAGGAGAATTTCCCGGAATTTCCCGGGACCGTCGAAGAACTGCCCTTGCTGATAGATGCGAAGTATATCTCTCCGCTGCTCGGGATCCGCGTGAGTCAGGCCATCGCGAATGCTCAGTTACCCGATCCGCAGAACGCACTGCGTCGAATGGCACTGCAGGCTTATGCGGAAAGTATCGAAGCGCTCGACCCCTGCGCACCCATTGCCGGTGCATCGACGCAAGTCGTCATCCTCGGCCTATTGGTTGCCCCTGATCAAGAGGGATGCGAAAGCGAATTTGCGTGGAGTGCGATGTATGCCCAGGCAACAATCCTGAGCGAGTCTGTACACGCACTCAATTTAGCTGAGACGGTAAGCCTGAATGAGGAGCTTATGGATACGCTCTATGTGTTGGGCTCTCGAGAGAGCGATAGTCGCCTTTTCGACAAGGCGATTTAGATCGCCGAAGAGACAATGACGTTAAAGAAGACTCCAGAAACAGAGCGTGCGTTGCTTGCGGGCCTCTTATTGCGTGGCAGTCTTCACTCCGACAAGGCGGCTTTCGACAGGGTCTTCGAACTTGCCCAAGAAGTCCTGAACGGCAACAGCAGCGTACACTTCCTATACAACGCGGCATTAGCGACGGCGTTGCATAAGCGGTACCGGATAACCAATGACGTCAATGACCTCCAAAGGGCTCTGGAAGCTTCTCGGCGCGCAATCGACACAAACCCCTTTCGTTGGCCTTCAGACGCTCCGGTCGGCGAGCAGTTCGAAATCTATCTGCTCTTGAGAACCCAACTTGCATCAATCCTTGCAGACCTTGGCGAAGAGTCACGTGACCCGGCGCTTTTGCAGGAGTATCGAGAGCATGCCGCCTTTGTCGGAACGATTTCTCGCGAGATCGGGCTCGGGTCTCTAGGCGACTACATTGAGTATGAAATCGGATTCCCCGAATAGTGTCTTGGGCTTCCCCCTCACCCAGTTTCGCCCCACGGGTCCGCGCCATGCGCGGCCCGAGGACAAGCTAACGTTCGCTTCGCTCACCAAGGCTGCGCAACCCTCTCCCCCAAAAGGGGCGAGGGATTGTTGTTTTGCCCTCGCCCCAACGGGGAGAGGGAGGGGCCCGCGTAAGCGGGAGGGTGAGGGGGCTCTTTTTTCGCCAAACTGCTACACTAAGCAGCGAGCTTTTCTTGGGAGCCCTCCAGATGTCGACCATCGAGACCAATGGCGCGAGCCTCTACTACGAAGTTCAGGGCGAGGGTCCGGCGGTGGTCTTCGCCCATGGGCGCGGCGGCAACTGCGCCTCCTGGTGGCGCCAGGTGCCGCACTTCGCCGAGGCCTATAAGGTGGTGGTCTTCGAGCATCGCGGCTTCGGGCGCTCGCGCTGCGACAAGGCGCACTTCAAGGCCGACTACTTCCATAGCGACATCCTGGCGATCCTCGACGCCGAGGGCATCGACAGGGCGGCGCTGGTCTGCCAGTCCATGGGCGGCTGGGGCGGCCTGAAGCTCGCGGTGACGCAGCCGGCGCGCGTCGCGGCGCTGGTGCTGGCCAACACGCCGGGCGGGCTCGACACGCCCAAGGCGACGGCGGCCATCGAGCACATCGCCTCCGGCGCCATCCCGCCGGGCACGGGCCAGCTCGGCAGGACCTTCGTCGCCAAGAATCCCGAGGGCGCCTACCTCTGCCGCCAGATCTCCGGCCTCAACTCCAACTTCCCGATGAGCTTCAACCGTCTGACCTCTACGCAGGCTGTGAGTCTGGCGGAACTGGAGGGCTACGCCATCGCGACCCTCTGCATTACCAGCCCGGAGGACGTACTTTTCCCGCCGCCGGTGATGGAGGAGGTCGCCGCGACGATCCCGGGCGCGCGCCTGGAGATCATCCCCGGCGTCGGCCATTCGACCTACTTCGAGGCGCCGGAGCTGTTCAACGCACTGGTCTACGGCTTTCTGAAAGAAGTGCTCTAGCCGCAGAGGCGCGCACTGACCTGATTCGGCTGCCCCGTAACCGGAGTGGACGAGGATGATATGTCCTCGATAGACTTTCAGCGATGATCTCCGTTGCCTCGGCATTGCGACGAAGCGGAGGTTCCTTTCCACAACTCCAGAACAGGGAGTGAAAAAATGGGTGTTGACGTCAAGTACTCCACGGCAGCACGGGCGACGGGCGGCCGCGACGGCGAGAGCGGAACGCTGGACGGGACGTTCAAGGTCAAACTGTCCACACCGAAGGAGCTTGGCGGCGCAGGCGGCGATGGGGTCAATCCGGAGCAGTTGTTCGCATCGGGCTACGCGGCGTGCTTTCTCGGTGCCATGAAGTTCGTATCGTCCCAGGGTGGCCCGAAGACGCCCAAAGATACCAGCGTTACCGCGACGGTCGGGATCGGGCCGCGCTCGGAAGGCGGCTTCGGCGTCACGGTCGCGCTCGAGGTCGACACGCCGGGCCTGGCGGCGGAAGAGGCAAGAAAGCTGATCGAGGAAGCGCACCAGGTCTGCCCCTATTCGAACGCGACGCGCAACAACGTCGATGTGCAGCTGAAGCTGAAGGCATAGGCGACTGGCCGGCACAGCGCGCGCGGCGGCCCGAAGGGCGTCACCTTTCCGGTCGCCCGCCGCTGACCGCGGACGTCCGTGATCCCTTCAGGTTCGACAGCAGACCCGCCGCGACGATCCCCGGCGTTGGCCACTCGACCTGGTGGAGGCGCCGGAGGTCTTCAACGCGCTGGTATTCGGGTTCCTAGAGAAAGCATTGAGCACATGGAATTCTTGGCTCCCAGGCTCGACCCAGCCGTACCACGTTTTAGTTGCCGCTAGCTCGAACGCGCCTCGTTGTCAGGCTGGAAAGTGGCTAGAATAAGCGCGTCGCAGAACCAAGACAGGGTGGGCGTCATGAGCCAAGTCTCTGTGGTCAGCGAGCTGGAATCTCTCGTTAAACTCGTCGAAAAGTCCGCCGATCGGAAGGGCTGGGCCGTCGTTCTTGTTCCGAGAGCCGATGAGTATCATTCAAAAATCGAGGTGCACGCAAGGAACTCCAAGACCAATCAGCATTGGGATCATGAGATTGCATTTGAGCCTCCCTCCTTCGGCAGGGTGAAGGAAGAACTCGGGCTGACCGAGCGGTATCTGCGGGATCTCGGCTTGCGCTTCGAACGGCGGGCCTGGATCGGCGCGAGGGAATACGGAAGCGAGGCTCGAGGCCAGATCGCAGCGCTGGCGATGTTCGTGAGCTTGGTCTTGTTCGTCACTTTATGGTGCGTATTCGTAGACCTCCATAGATTGTTTCCGTCACAAGCGCCAGGGAACGTCGACGACCACACTCTCGTCAGGTTTGTCATCTACTTTGGGGTGCTCGGCAGCCTTCTGCGCGGAGTTGGTGAGTTCTTCAATGACGTTGGTAATCGGCGCTTCGATCCGGCCTGGAGCCTTTCCTATCTGATGCGCCCTTTCGAGGGCGCCGGTATGGCATTGGTGATTTTCCTTGCCGTTAGAGGTGGAGTGGGTTTTCTGAGCGAGGGAGAGGCGCCGCACAACGCACTAGGCTACCTCTTCATCGCGGCACTGGCGGGCATGTTCTCTCACCGCGCGGTAGATGGCCTGCGGAAGCGTTTCGACCAGTTTTTCAGTTCCTGATCGCACCGCGCTGAAATTGCGGTGGCGCTTGGCGCCTGCCAGAGCCGCAGTCCATCGCCGGAAAACGGAAGGCTAGTTCGCTAGCCGGCCAGGATCAGCAGCAGGATGGCCGCCAGGATCAGCCCGACGCCGAGCAGTTCCAGCCGGCTGGTCTTCTCCTTGAAGAACACCACCGAGGCGATGAAGGTGAAGACCAGCTCGATCTGGCCGACGGCGCGCACGTAGGCGGCGTTCTGCAGGGTGAAGGCGGTGAACCAGCCGACCGAGGCGAGGAAGCCGGAGACGCCGACCGCCAGCGAGGGGCGCCAGTGGCGCAGGATGGCGGTCATCTGCCCCGGCTCGCGCCACAGCAGGTAGGCGCCCATGATCACCGTCTGCATGACGAGGGAGACCGCCAGGGCGAAGGCGGCGCGGATGATCACCGCATCGTCGCCCAGCGAGAGCGACGCGCCGCGGAAGAACACCACCGAGGCGCCGAGGCAGAGGCCGCAGAGCAGGCCGATCATGGTGGTGCGCTCGAAGAAGCCGGTGGCCAGCGCCTTCCAGGAAACCTGTTGGTGGGCGACGGAGAGCGCCAGGATGCCGACCATGCCGAAGGCGATGGCAAAGGCGCCGGCGGTGCTGACGGTGTCGCCGAGCAGGATCAGGCCGAGCAGCGCCACCTGGATCACCTCGGTCTTGGAATAGGTCGTGCCCACCGCGAAGTTGCGGAACGAGAAGAGGTAGACCAGCAGGAAGGTGAAGACGATCTGGCTGAGTCCGCCCAGCAGGCAGTAGAGCAGGAAGAGGGCGTTGACCTGCGGCACCGGATAGCCGCCGACCAGGTGCACGCCGGCGAGATAGACCAGCGCGAAGGGACAGGCGTAGAGGAAGCGCACGTAGCTGGCGCCGCCGGTCGAGAGCCGCCCCTTCAGGTGCTTCTGCAGCGCCGAGCGCAGGTTCTGCATGAAGGCGGCGAAGAGGGTGATGGGGATCCACAGGCCGATCACGGGCGGGCGCTTCCGGCGGCTGCGGGGCCGCGCCCCTTGTCGGGAGACCGGCGGATCGTGGCGGGGCAGGGCAAGACGTCGGGACCTTCAGGACAGAGCAACGAACGGACGGCGCCTCGCCCCGGCGGCGGGGGCGGCGGCGGCCCTAGCTTGCCGCAGTCCGCGGGATTCGCAAACGGGGCAGTTGCCGGCCCGGGCTGGAGCGCATTCCCTGAGCGGGCTGCTCAAAGAAAGGCCTTACGGCCCGATTGACCTCGCACTTCGAGACGGGCCTGTGGCCCTCCTCAGCATGAGGTCAATCTTTTCATACTCATAACCTCATCCTGAGGAGGCGCTACAGCGCCGTCTCGAAGGATGCGACACAGACTCGGAATTGCTTTTCAGCAGCCTCCTAGTTCAGCCGGGCGTCGCCGCCCTCGCTGCGGAACACCTGCGGCGGCATGCGGCGCACGATCTCGGCGGCGCGGGCCATGTGGCGGCGGATCTTGGCCTCGGCCTTGCGGCCGTCGCCGGCGAGGATCGCCTCGGCGATGGCCCGGTGCTCGCAGATCGAGGCGGCGATGGCCTCGGAGGTCAGCTGGTTGGAGATCTGCGAGAGGATCAGCGAGAGCTGCTTCTGCTCGCTGAGATTGACCAGCTGGCAGTTGCCCGAGGCCGCCATGACGGCGCTGTGGAAGCGGCGGTTCTCTTCGATGTAGGCGGAGGTCGAATGCCGCGGCGTGTCGCTCCAGATCGGCGCCACGGCGGCCTCGAAAGCGCGGCGCACGCAGGGCTCGGCCATGCGCCGGGCGGCGAGGCGCGCGGCCAGGGCCTCCAGCTCGGTGCGGATCTGGAACAGGTCGAGGGCTTCCTTCTGGGTCAGGCGGCGCACCAGGGCGCCGCGGTTGGGCACCAGCTCGATGAGGCCCTCGGCGGACAGCCGCCGGAAGGCCTCGCGCACCGGGCCGCGGCTGACGCCGAGCTCGGCGGTCAGCTCGGCCTCGACGAGGCGCTGTCCCGGCACGAAGCGGCCACTGCGGATCGCCTCGCCGAGATGCTCGGCCACGCTGCGGCCCTTCTCGCCGCGCCGGCCGGGCCTTGCGCCCCTGTCCGCGTCGTCCGCCGCCATCTGCCTGCCGGGTCTCCCTCCTGCTGGTTCGCCTGTCCCGTCCTGATAGCCGAGCCCCCCGCGCTTGACAATGACAATATTGTCCTACAATTTCGTCTGCAAAATGACAAAGGGAGGAGCCGATGCTGATCGGCAAGCCGGGGGCGGCGGTCACCTCAGTGAGCACCGCGGATGCGGACAGCATCACCGTGAGGGGGCGCGACCTCTGCAGCGACCTCATGGGACGCCTCAGCTTCACCGAGTACTTCTACCTGCTGACCACCGGGCGGGAGCCGGACAGCCGGCAGCGCTACTTCCTCGACCTGCTGCTGGTGGCCATCGCCGAGCACGGCCTGGTGCCGACCAACCAGGCGGCGCGCATGACCCATGCCGCCGATCCGCAGTTCCTGCAGGGCGCGGTGGCGGCGGGCATCCTCGGCTGCGGCTCGGTGATCCTGGGCACGGCGGAGGCCTGCGGCGCCTTCCTGCTGGAGGCGGAAAAGCGGGTGGCCGGCGGCGATGCGGCGGCGAGCCTGCGCGACTACGCCGCCGGGCTGCGCGCCGCCGGTGAGAAGGTGCCGGGCTTCGGCCATCCGCTGCACAAGCCGCTCGACCCGCGCTGCGAGCGCATCCTGGAGCTGGCCGAGGCGCAGGGCGTCGCCGGGCGCTACTGCGAGCTGGCCCGGGTGGCGCGCGGCGCGGTGCACGAGGCCTGGGGCAAGCCGCTGACCATGAACGTCTCCATGGCCATCGCCGCGGTGCTGCTCGACCTCGACTTCCCGCCGGCGATGATCAAGGCGATCCCGATCCTGGCGCGCACCGCCAGCCTGCTGGCCCACCTGGCCGAGGAGAAGGACCGGCCGATCGGCTTCCTGCTGGCCCATCACGCCGAGAACGGCATCGCCTACGAGCCCGGCCCATGACGGCGCTGCGCGATCCGGCCGCCGAGACCCTGCCCTGGCCGAACCAGGGCGCGGCGGACGAACCGCGCTACCGCGAACAGCTGCGCTACCTCTTCGCCCGCACCGCCTTCTACCGTGAGAAGCTCGCGGCGGCCGGCTTTGCGACGCCGGAGAGCGCCGGCGGCCTGGCGCAGATCGCCCGCCTGCCGTTCACCGAGAAGGACGAGCTGCGCGCCAGCCGCACGGCGGACAACCCGATCGGCGCGCACCTCGCCGCGCCGCCGGACCAGGTGGTGCGGATCTATTCGACCAGCGGCACCACCGGCACGCCGAGCTACATCCCCCTGACGCGCATCGATCTGGACGACTGGATCGAGATCTCCTGCCGCTCCTACGGCGCCGCGGGCGTCACGCCGGGACAGAAGATCGTCACCACCTACGGCGCCGGGCCCTTCGTCGCCGGAGTCACCCTCGATGCCTTCGCCGCGCTCGGCCTCTGCCACATCCCGGTCGGCGCCGGCAACATCGAGCGGCTGATGGCCGCGGTCGAGCTGCTGAAGCCGGAGATCGTCGCGCTGACGCCGTCCTACGCGCTGCACCTGGCCGAGTGGGCGGTGGCGCGCGGCATCGACCTGGCCGCCTCCAGCGTCGGCGCCCTGCTGGTCGCCGGGGAGCCGGGCGGCGGCGAGCCGGAGCTGCGCCGGCGCCTGGAGGCGGCCTGGGGCGCAAGGGTCACCGAGGCCATGGGCATCGGCGACATCTCGGTCTCGCTGTGGGGCGAGTGCCCCGCGCAGGACGGCATGCACTTTTCCGGGCGCGGCCTGGTGCACTTCGAGCTGATCGACCCGGCAAGCGGCG
>JBFGUI010000072.1:0-16647 GCA_041565695.1 Kiloniellaceae bacterium | reverse complement strand
GGGCGAAGCATCTCGCAGAAGCCTGCCGTCAGCAGGGGGTGAAGCGGTTGCTGCATTTTTCCGGCATCGGCGCTGACCCGGCATCGTGCTCGCCTTACGTGTCTTCCCGGGGCGCGGGCGAAGCCGCGGTGCGCCGCGCCTTTGAGGAGGCAGTCATCTTCCGCCCCAGCGCGATGTTCGGCGCCGACGATGCCTTCCTCAATGCCTTGCAGGTGATCATCCGGCGGTCGCCGGTCATACCGCTCTTTGGGCGCGGCGAAACAAGGCTGCAGCCGGTCTGCGTCGACGACGTCGCCGAAGCGGCGGCCCGGGTCTTGACCGGGCCGCAGCCTCCACAGCCACTCTATGAACTGGGCGGGCCGGAGATCCTCACCTAT
Source organism: Kiloniellaceae bacterium (assembly GCA_041565695.1). Classification (GTDB taxonomy): domain Bacteria; phylum Pseudomonadota; class Alphaproteobacteria; order Kiloniellales; family Kiloniellaceae; genus Pelagibius. Next base: position 16,270 of record JBFGUI010000072.1, on the reverse strand, counting down.
CGGGAACTGCTGCGGCTTCTCATGCGGCACCTGGGCCGTCGTCCGCTGCTCATGCCGGTGCCCTTTGCGCTGTGGGATGCCGCAGCGGCCGTCGCCGGCCTGCTGCCTGCGCCGCCTCTGACGGAAGGACAGGTGGCGCTGATGAAGCAGGACAACCTCGCCGCGCCGGACCTGCCTGGGCTTGCCGAGCTGGGTATCTCGGCGACGCCGATATCCGCGGTGCTGCAGGCAAGCGCCGGCCTTCGAGAGCCGTAACGGGTGGAGCAGGGAGAGGGCGCATGTCCAATTCGATGATCGACCGGGTTTACGGCGCGAAATCGCAGGACGAGCAGGAAGCCGCCTACGACGAGTGGTCGGCGCGCTACGAGCGCGACCTCTGCGCCATGGGCTATCGCCTGCCGGCGGTCGCGGCGGCCGTCTTCGCGAGTCACGTTGCGCTCGATGCGGGACCGATCCTCGATGCGGGCTGCGGCGGCGGCCTGCAGGCCGAACCGCTGAGCGTGCTGGGCTACGGGCCGATCACCGGCATCGACCTGTCGGCGGGCATGCTTTCCGTCGCCCGCAGCAAAGGCATCTATGCGGCGCTTCACCGCATGGCCCTTGGCGGCCGGCTGGACTTTCCCGACGACGGCTTCGCCGCCGTGGTCTCCACCGGGGCGATCACGCCCGGGCACGCGCCGCCGGAGAGCCTCGACGACCTTGTCCGAGTCACCCGCCCCGGGGGCCGGCTGGTCTTCAGCCTGCGCTGCGATGCGGGGCAGGACCCAGGCTACGCCGCAGCCTGTGACCGGCTGGAAGCGGGCGGGCGCTGGCGTCACATCTTCAGCACCGGCGAATTCCTGGCGATGCCCTACGGCGAGCCCGATGTCATATCACGTGTGCATGTCTACGAGGTCGTGTGAGGCGCGTTCCGCAGCTTCGCCGTAGTCGCAGCCCTGCCGCGCCGGCTCCGGCGGCGCAGGGCGGACGGATCACGCAGCCGGGCGGAAGAGCTGAACCGGCTGTGAGAAACCCTTCAGCTTTTCACAGCCCGCCGCCTCGAAGCGCAGTTCGGCGCGGCTGCAGGCGTCCTTGGCGTCACGCGATACCAGGATGGCGCCGGCTGGGGCCAGGTTGCAGATGCGTGCCGCCAACTGGACGGCCGAGCCGAAGAGATCGTCGCTTTCCTCGACCGGTTCGCCCGCATGTATGCCGATCCTCACGAGGATCGGGGGGTCGCTCTGCGCGTTGTAGCTTGCGAGTGCCTCTTGGATCTGGATCGCGCTGGCGACCGAGGCAGGGACCTCGCCGAAGGAGGCCATGATGCCGTCTCCGAGGTGTTTCACCTCCGTGCCGCCATGCTGCTCAAGACTGCGCCGGATGATGGCATCGTGGGCCCTCAGGAGTTCCACGGCCCCGACGTCGCCGAGCTGCGCCGTCATCTCGGTCGAGCCGACCATGTCCGTGAACATGATGGCGCGGAATGCGGAGTCGCTGATCGCCGTCGTTTTTGCGGAGGGCGGATCCTGGATGCGGCCGAGGAAGGCCTCGACGGCCGATAGCTCCACTTCGATCATCTCGTTGGCCACGAACCCGTGGGCTTCGGCATGGACCTTGTCGGCGGTTTCCTTGTCCGGCGCATCCACGAGACAGAACGTCGTCCGGCGCTCGGCATCGTACCAGTAGGTCAGGAACTTCACACCGTAGCGGTCCTGAACTTCCAGGTCTCTGATGTGCAGTCTTGCGGTCTCTTCCGCGGACTGCTGCACCATATCGTGGCGGTCTAGGAAGATAGGCATCTGTCACCTCCCTGAGTACGCGGCTGGATCCTAGCACGGATCGGCGCGGCCCCTAGGGTGTTCCGCCAGGCCGGGCAGCGGCGCTCACGGCGCGTCCGGATCGGCGCCGCTGTGCTCCGGCGCCGCCTCCGCCTTCTCCTTGACCGCATGCTGCCCGAGCGCCCGGGCGATGCGGCGGAGTCCTTCCACAATGGTCAGCGTGCTGGCGATATAGAGGCCGAAGTAGATGACCTCGTTGAGCCGTGCTTCCCTGATGAAGGGGCCGGTCAGCAGCCGGTTGCCGGCCAGCAGCCAGATGGCACCGGCGAAGGCCAGCACCGGCAGACCCAGGATGAACCCGCGATAGACGCGGTGGGGCAGGGGCTTCAGGGGATCGATCCACAGCGGCGCGATCAGGGCGACACGGCGGTCCGGCAGGATCTCGCCGCCGGGATCGGTGAGCCGGGTCAGCATGCGGTATTCCTGGCGCAGTTCCAGGCTCTCGACGTAGAGCGCGGCCATCAGCATGAAGCCGGCGGCGACCAGCACCGGGAACAGCAGCACCAGCTCGTTGATGCCGACCGGCAGGGTGCCGAAGGGGGTCTCGATGTCCTGCAGTCCCTTCAGCCCTTCCAGCTTGCCGGCGATGACCTCGAGCTCGCCGGCGATGCGCGCCTTTTCCTTTTCGAGATTCCGCTGTTCCTCCCGCAGCCTGTTCGCGGTCTCGATGACAAAGCGTTCGTGGGCTTCCAGGAGCTGCAGATAGAGCGCCGCATAGCGCTCCGCCTGCGCCTTCAGCCGACCGGGGATCTCCAATTGCTGCGTCCAGTCGTCGGAGTTGACGCGCAGGAGGATCCGGTGCCGCTCCGACATGCCGGCGGCGACGGCGCGCGCATCGAAGCGCCAGGTCGTCTCCCCGCTCAGCAGATAGGCCGCGAAGGAGTCCCTGAGCGCCGCGAGCGCCACCGCCAGATCGCCGAAAAGCTCGCGGCGCAATTCGGTGACCCGGCCGCGCTCGAATTCCCTGACCAGCGGGCTGTCGGCTTCGGCCGCCGCTTCCTTCAGCGCGCAGCGCAGCCAGGCCTCGCCCGCCAGCCAGAAGCAGGGCTCGCGCCGACCCTGGCGCAGTTCCGCATGGCGCCGCCGCAGGTCCTGGGGCGGATCCTCTCCGGCCCTGGCCCGGGCAAGCCAGGCCGCCGCCTCCGGGTCAGCGTCAAGCGCTCTCCTGATGCCCGCCAGAACGCGCGCGTGCGCCGCCGCGGCCTCTTGCAGGGCATCGGGGCCGAGATCGCTCATGCGCCGGAAATCGTCCTGCATCGCCCGGCGGTATGCCTCCAGCTGACTGGCGGTTTCCGCCGAGACCCATTCGGCCTCTGACAGCGCCTTGTCGTTCTTCTCCTGCGCCGTCTCGAGCGCGTAGCGCTCGCCGCGGAAGGTCACGTAGGGATAGAAGACCAGCGTCAGGATGATGGTGATGAGGCTCATGACGCTGATCAGCGCCGTGCGAAAGGCCTTGGCCTTGCGTTCATAGAGCCCGTAGAGCGTGCCGGCCTGTTCTTCGAGACGCGCATCGGCGGCGGGCGGCGCCATGGTGGATCCCCTCAGATGGCGGCGCAGAGGGCGAGTGTGGCACAGGAGGGCGCCGTCTGGCCACGGCCGGGTGCAGAGGCCCCTTCACTGCGCTGACGGTAACGTTGCCGCTGCTCGATTTCGCCTGCGACAACTGGAGCTTCGACGCCCTGTTCTGCAACCTCGCCGCCGTTGCGGGCTGCCGCGGCTGCTGCCGGCGCCGGCCTCCGAGGCGTAGGGAGTTTAGCGAGCGCTGGCCGAGCGGCGCCAGCGTCCGCATCTCGATCATCTCGAACCGTTGCAGGCCGGCTGTCACTCGGCCGCTTAGTGCCGAAAGGCGACAACAACGCCCCCGGTTAGCGCAGTAAATTGAAAAGCGATACTGAGAAGACGATCTAAGGAAGAAATCGACCCTCAAGGCAGAAGAATCATCCAGAAACACCTGCCAAGGGCCAAGCCGGTGCATCAGGCGGGCCCGCGAGACTAAAGACCGAAGTTTGCCTATCCGCCGGGAAGCAGCGGCCATTTATCATGCCATGGCGCGGCCCGCTCGTAGGCCGCTGCAAGCCGGAGCAGGTCGCTGTCGGCGGCGAAGTCACCCACCAGCTGGAAACCGATGGGAAGACCTCCAGGCGCCGGCTCGGCGGGGAGGCTGACGGCCGGATGTCCGCAGGCATTCACCCAGCCGGTGAACACGGCATGTCCGCGCGGTCCGACCTTGCGGCCGTTGATCGTCTCCGGATAGGCCGCCTCCGCCCGCCAGGAGAGAGCCGCGATCGAGGGAGTCATGATGACGTCGACGTGGCGGAAGGCTTCGGCGACGTCCTGGCGGAAGCGGTCGATCATCTCCAGAATCTCGAGATAGCGGTATGCCGGCACCAGCGAGCCTCTGTCTCCCATGGCAACGAAACGCTCGGCGAAGGTCTCTCCGGCCTCGGGATGGAGGTGCATCAGGTAGGCAACCCCGACCTCGGCGATCACCGGCCAGGCTTCATTCAGGGCGCGCACATCGAAGGGCAGTTCGCCTTCTTCGACGCGGTGGCCCATGGACTCAAGAACTCCGGCGGCCCTTCGCACGCTGGCGTCGATCGCCGGGTCGACCGGGTTGTTGCCGAACTTCGGCACGAACAGAATGCGCCGGGAGTCCGGCGGCCGGTCCAGGCCCGCGGCACAGTGCCGTGCAGCCGGTGGGAAGAGGGACTTGCGGTCGCGCCGGTTCGGGCCGGCCATGGCGTCCAGCATGTCGACGGCGTCCCCGACGCGGCGCGCCAACGGACCGACGACTTCGAAGTCCAGGAGAATATTCGGAAAGCCACCGCCGCGTGCGACCCAGCCGATGCTGGGTTTGACGCCGACGAGACCGGTATGGGCTGCCGGCCGGCGGATAGACCCGCCGCCGTCCGTGCCCAGGGCCAGAGGGGTCAGCCCCGCGGCTACCGATGCGGCAGCGCCGCCGCTCGAGCCGCCGGGCGTGAGGTCGAGATCCCAGGGATTCCGGGTCGTACCGAACAGCAAGTTCGATGTATAGCCTTCCAGGGTCAGCTCGGGCGCATTGGTCTTGCCGAGCAGGACCGCGCCCTGAGCGCGAAGCCGGGCCACAGGAAGCTCGTCGGCTGCGGGCCGGTGATCGGCGAAGAAGCGGGACCCCCAGGTCGCCGGCAGGCCCTTCACCAGAAGGTTCTCCTTCACCGTGATCGGAATGCCGTCCAGCGGACCGAGGGCCGCGCCGCGCCGCCAGCGCGCCTCGCTCTGCCGGGCGGCGGCGGCGGCGCCTTCGTCGTCCAGCGCCACGATGGCGTTGAGCGATGGGTTTATGCGTTCGATCCGCGTTTTCACTTCGGCGAGCAGTTCGACGGGCGACAGCGCGCCCGCGGCGAAAAGGGCCGTGATTTCGCTTGCGCTCTGCTTCCAGAGGGGAAACGCGCGCATGCCGGTCACGGCCCGATCATCGTCCGGGGCAGCCAAAGCACGAGGTCCGGAGCGGCGATGAGAACCAGCGTGAAGAGCAGCATGAGAACGGCGTAGGGAACCGAGCCCCAGATGACGTCCCTGAAGTCGCCGCGATCCGGCCTGACCCCCTGCACGACGTAGAGGTTCATGCCGACCGGCGGCGTGATCAGCCCCAGTTCACACATGAGAACGACGAAGATTCCAAACCAGATCGGGTCGATCCCCGCCTGAATCGCGATCGGCACCGCGATCGGGATCGTCAGCACCTGCATCGAGAGCACGTCCATGAACATGCCGAGAAAGAGGTAGAAGACGATCAGGGACAGCAGCAGGCCCAGGGGCGAGAGCCCGAGCCCGGCTACCCAGCCGGTCATGGTCTGCGCAACCCCGAGCAGGGCGAGGGTAACGTTCAGGATGAAGGCGCCCGCGATGATCAGGAGGACCATGCCTGTCGTTCGCGCTGTGTGGACGAAGCAATGCTGGAGAAACTCGAAACTCAGGCAGCGGGCGCCGGCGGCAAAGGCCAGCGCCACGACGACCCCGATGGCAGCGGACTCCGTCGGCGTGGCCAGTCCCAGATAGATCGATCCCATGACGATCAGGAAGATGACGACCGGTGGAATCAGGTGGCGCGAACCCTGGAGTTTAACCAGCAGGGGGACCGCAGCTTCGGCGGAAATAGTCTTGCTGCCGAAAGTGCTCCTTCCCGCGATGTAGACCATGAACAGGAGTGTCAGCAGCAGGCCCGGAACGATGCCTGCAATGAAAAGCTGCCCGATTGACGTGTTGGTCAGGGAACCGTAGACCAGCAGGTTGACGCTGGGCGGGATGAGGATGCCGAGGGTGCCGCCCGCCGCGAGGGTGCCGAGAGACTCCCGCTTCGGATAGTCACGTTCGTTCAGGGCCGGCAGCGCGACCGTTCCGATCGTCGCCGCCGTCGCGACGGAGGAACCGGACGTCGCGGCAAAGAGGGCACAGCAGCCGATGTTGGTGTGCAGGAGGCCGCCCGGCAGGCGCCCGAGCCAGAGCGAGAGTGCGCCGTACATGCGGTCCGCTATGCCGCTGCGTAGAAGGATCTCGCCCAGCAGGATGAAAAGGGGAATGGCCGTCAGAATGTTCTCGTTCTGCGTCCCCCAGACCACCGGACCCACCGAGGACATGATGGGCCAGCCGAACGCCAGTACGCCGCCGACCGTGCCCATCAGGACCATCACGACAGCGATAGGCAGGCCTGCCAGCATCAGCGCGAGCATGATGCCGAAGGCGGCCAAAATCGTTGCTACGTCCATCAGCCGACAGCTCCCTGTCGCGCCCGCGCCCGCCTAGCGGCGTTGTAGGTCACTGAGTTCCTCTTCCAGTTCTTCATCGAGGCCTTTCGGGTGAAATTCTGTGTTGAGATCCCCGATCCGGCGGGCGAGCAGCAGATAGCTTGCGCGGATCGCGAAGAAGATCGCGGCGGCGGCAAAGATGCAGAGACCCGCGTACCATGCGCTCTGCGGGTATATGAGCGGCGTAGCCCAGGGCGTGGGCGCTGTGCTCTGGTAGAGCATGGTATCTTCGATGACCTGAAAGCCGACCCAGACGAACAGCAATCCGAGTGCCGCGACGAGCGCCATCGACAGCCAGTTCATTAGGGCCTGAAAACCCGCCGTGCCGCGCTCGTGCAGCAGGTCGATCCGAATATGGTTGCGCCCGATCAGGGCGACGGCAAAGGCCAGCGACGACCCCACCGCCAGAGCGTATCCGCCCAGCTCGTCCGCGCCCTGGAAGGAGAAGTTGAAGAACTTTCGCAGTAGGGTCTCAGCCGTAACGAAAAAGGACAAGGCAACGAAGATGGCCCCGAAGACAACGCTCAGCACGGTCTCGACCCGTTTCATGGAGACCTCCCTCGGGTGTAGCAGTGCCGGATATCGCGGCGGCGGATGCTCTGCCGGCACCCGCCGCCCCCAACTCACTCCATACCGATGATGGGGCCTACCTTGGCTTTCCAGGCGTCGGAACAGCCCGGGTTGCTCTGGTCGCAGATCTTGGCCCACTCAGGATAGGAGACCTCGCGTACGGCGTTCTGCACGATCTTCAGGTCCTCCTCGCCGACAGGCACGCCCTTGAGGCTGTACTTCTTGACCGTTTCGCAGGGCTCTTCGCCGACGTTGCAGCGGACGGCGTCCTCGAAGAGATGCTCCGAGTACTTCCAGATATCGTCCACCAGGGTGTCGATCTGGGACTGCAGGGAGGTCTGCTGCTCAGGCGTCAGCTTCTTCCAGGTGTCCAGGTTGATGCCATAGCCGTTGAGGGCGATCTGGAAGCCCAGCGGCAGCACGTAGCTGGTCACCTCCGGCCAGCCTGCCGAGTTGGCGGAACTCGGACCGGTGATCGCACAGTCGACGACACCCCGGGCCAGCGACTGGTGAACTTCCGGAAAGCTGATCGGCACCGGCGTGCCCCCGACCGACGAGACGAACTTTGCCAGATTCTGGTCGTAGACGCGCACCTTGTAGCCCTTGCCCAGGTCGGTCAGCTTGGTGATCTCCGGCTTGCAGAACAGAACCTGCGGACCGAAGGGCCAGATCCCAAGCAGCTTGGTGTTGAAGCGCTCCTGCAGCCGTTCGTCCAGATAACCGGAGAAGGCTTCGGCGGTCTTGCGGCCGGTCTCGTAGTCTGGATTGAGGCCGACGAGGTCCAGGCCGAGAATCGTCGGCTCGTCGCGCGACACCTGCGACATGCGCAGCGAAACGATGTCGAAGAGGCCGGCCTTCAGAACCCTGAGTTCCTCGACGTCCTTGATGCCGGTAACGTCGAGCGGCTTGTAGTCGACCTTGACGTCCAGGTCTCCGATCTTCGTTAGACTGTTGAAGAAAGGCTCTTCCTTGTTTTTCTGAATGAGTCCGGTCGCCAGCGGCTGCCCGAGCACTTTCAGTTCGAGTGTCTCGGCGTTGGCGACGCCGCCGGTCAGGCAGTATGCCGCACTGACGAGGGTCAGCGTCCTAAGGATTTTCATGATTGGCCTCCTGTTGTCTCGTGGTTCGCCCTTGGGCGTTTCCGGTCGACCCCCAGCGTTTCTGCAGACGCTTATCGGGCCGCGCGGCGGAGCCGCTTGCGCGGCGCCTCTTCGCCGAGTTCCTCTCCCAAACATTTCAACAATACTTTTCCTGTCGCCAGGACGTGGTCCTGCAAAATCCTTCCGGCCTCGCTGTCGCGCGCTTCGAGCGCCCGCATCAAGTCTTCGTGCTCGCGCATCGACTGGTCCCAACGCTCCTGGCTCAGAATCGCCGTGAAGCGCGCTCGCCGGATCTTCGCCATCAGCTGCGCGTGCGTCTCGACCAACAGCGCATTGCCGGACAGCTCGATGACCATGTTGTGGATTCGGTGGTTCAGCCGGAAATAGTCTGATCGGCGCCGGGTCTCGTGGAACCGCACCATGCGGTCATGGGCGCGGCGCAGTTCGACAAGCTCCGCGTCGATTGCACGCTCGACCGCGAACTCCGCGGCCATGCGCTCGATTCCGGCGACGACCTCGAACAGTTCGACAATATCCTGCTCTGTCAGCGCGGCGACCCGTGCCCCCCGGTTCGGCAACAACTCGACCAGGCCTTCCGCCGCCAGCACTTTAAGGGCTTCGCGCAACGGCGTCCGCGAAATCTCGAAGAGGTCGCAGAGCGCCTTTTCGTCGATGCGCTCACCGGCGTTCAGCTCGTTCTCGACGATCATGTCGCGCAGCTGGTCGGTGACGTGCCGATGCAGGCTGCGCCGCCGTATCCCACGGCCGGCAGCACTGGATCCGTCGAAGCCCGGGGAGGACTGCGCCTCTCTCATATCGTATGCGTTCCTATAGTGAGAGAATGAAATCCTGTTTTCGCAATGTGTTATAACATAATTGCATTTTTAATTTGAATAAAAAATTCAAAATGAGTCAATCGTTCTGTATTCTCGCGGTGTCATAGGCCATCGGCCCTGTGTGGCGCCCGGGTGGATTTCCCGGGGCGCCCTTACGGGACCGGCGGTTCGGTCAGGGAGCATGGAGATTGCAAGGTGCCTGCAGGCAAGCGGAAGCTCTTGGGGATGCTGACCCCTTCCTCGAATACGGTTCTGGAACCCACCACCACCGAGATCCTGAGCGACCTGCCGGATGTGACCGCGCACTTCGGTCGCTTTCGGGTGAAGGAGATCACCCTGGAGGACGCGGCGCTCGGGCAGTTCGAGAACTCTGCTCTGGTGGCGGCGGCGGAGCTGCTCGCCGATGCCAAAGTCGACGTCATCTGCTGGAACGGCACCTCCGGGGGGTGGATCGGCATAGAAGCTGACAAGGCGCTTTGCCGGGACATCGAGTCGGCGACCGGCATTCCGGCCAGCACCTCGACCCTGGCCATGCTGGAGGCTTTCCGTGCTATGGGCGTCACCCGCTATGCACTGGTAACGCCCTACATCGGGGCCGTACAGAACCGCATAATTGAGAATTTCTCTTCCCTCGGTCTCGACTGCGCCGCCGAGCGTCATCTCGACGTCCGCGATAACTTTGCCTTTTCCGAGTTCACCGACGAGGTAGTCGCCGCCATGGTTCGCGACGTGACGGCCGCAGAGCCACAGGCGGTCGCCATTCACTGCACCAATTTCCGCGGCGCCCGGATGGCGGAAGCGCTCGAGGCCGAACTCGGCGTCGCGGTGGTTGACAGCGTGGCGGTGACGGCCTGGAAGGCCCTGATGCTGGCAGGTCTGGACCCGTCACAGGTGCGGGGCTGGGGTCGCCTCTTTGAGTTCGGATCGCAGATAGAGGAGGTTCAGGCACATGGCTGAATTCGACCTCGTTATCCGCAATGGGACCGTGGCCACGGCATCTGACACCTTCGCCTGCGATGTCGGCATCAGCGGTGGACGGATCGCCTCGCTGGCCGAACGTGTTGGACCCGGCGACCATGAAATCGATGCCGGCGGCAAGCTGATCCTGCCGGGCGGGATCGATGCGCACTGCCACCTGGACCAGCCGATGAGCGACGGCTCGGTCATGGCTGACGACTTTGAGTCGGGCACCGTTTCTGCGGCATTCGGCGGCACCACGACCGTGATCCCCTTCGCCTGCCAGATGAAGGGCGGCGGATTGCGGGCGGCCGTGGAGGACTATCATCGCCGGGCCGCGGGCAAGCCCGTAATCGACTACGCTTTCCACCTCATCGTCTGCGATCCAACGGACCAGGTCGTCGGCCAGGAGCTTCCCGCGCTGATCCGCGACGGATACACCTCGTTCAAGGTCTACATGACTTACGACGACCTGAAGCTGAACGATGGCGAACTCCTCCGGGTTCTGGCGACGGCCCGCGAGGAAGGCGCCATGACCATGGTTCACGCCGAGAATGCCGATTGCATCGCCTGGCTGACGGAACGCCTGGAAGCGGCCGGCAAGACGGCGCCGAAATTCCATGCCCAGGCGCGCCCGCCCGTGGTGGAGCGCGAGGCTACGCACCGCGCGATCTCCATCGCCGAGCTTGTCGACGTGCCGATCCTCATCGTTCACGTCTCTGGGCGGGAGGCCTGCGAGCAGATCGCCTGGGCGCAGTCCAGGGGCCTTCGCATCTATGCGGAGACCTGTCCCCAATACCTCTTCCTGACGGCCGAGGACCTGGATCTCGATGACTTCGAGGGCGCCAAGTGCATCTGCAGCCCGCCGCCACGCGACAGCGCCAACCAGGAGATCATCTGGCGCGGACTGGAGAGCGGCCTGTTCGACGTCTTCTCATCCGACCATGCGCCCTTCCGCTTCGACGATGCGGAGGGCAAGAAGGTTGCGGGCGCGGCGGCGTCCTTCTCGCGTGTGCCCAACGGCATTCCCGGCCTGGAAACCCGGCTGCCCCTGCTGTTCTCGGAAGGCGTGGGCAAGGGCCGTCTTTCTCTCAATCGCTTCGTCGAACTCACCGCGACCGCGCCGGCGCGAATCTACGGCCTCTATCCGCGGAAAGGTACGATCGCCATCGGCTCTGACGCCGACCTGGCGATCTGGAATTCCGAGAAGCAAGTCACGATCAGGAACGAGAAACTGCATCACCGGGTCGACTACACCCCCTACGAAGGCCGGACCGTGCACGGCTGGCCGGAAACCGTGATCTCCCGCGGCGAGATCGTTGTCAACGGGGAACGGCTGCTGGGCGCCGCCGGCCGCGGCGAGTTCCTGCGCTGTGCCAAGCCGGAGCCGGCGCGGCCGCGGCCCTAGGATCCGGCCGGCGGCGCAGAAAGCTGAACGCGTCTGTCAGGCGGAAAAGCGGATCTCGACAGTTCCGATCCCGGGGAACTCGGCCTCGACCCGGGCCGGACCTGCGAGAAAGTGAATGCCGGTGAAGGTGCCCGTGGTGATCACGTCGCCGCGGCGCAGGCCGCCGCGGTGCCGGCAACAATGATCGATCGCCCAGCGGAACAAACGCAGCGGATCGCCGGCTGCGTTGCCGCCCCTCCTCTCCACCACCACTGAGCCGTCGATTGTAAGCCGGACGGCGGCGTTCACAAGGTCGAGGTGCCGCCACTGCGCCGTCCCCGAACCCAGGACAAAGAACCCGTTGGACTGGTTGTCCGCAAGTTTCCAGAGCGCCGGGGCATCGTTCCAGGCCGGGAGGCGCGTGTCGACGACCTCAATGGCTGCGTGGAGGCTCTCCACCGCGTCCAGAAGCTCCGCGCTGTCGAGGGCCTCTGTCCCCGACGGCAGGTCCTTGTTGATCTTGAAGGCCAGCTCCGCCTCGAGGCCGACCATGTTGAAATCGTCGTGTCGCAGCTCGGCGGGGGACAAGGAGACGAAGTCCCGGATCAAAGGCGCAGCGATCGGCTCCGCCTCGCGTGAGGGGGCGCCGGTCTTCCAGCCGATGGTCGGCCCGAATCGGGCCCGGACGAGGTCTTGAACCGCGTAAGCGTCTGCGAGGCTGCGCGGCGCCGCCTGCTCAGGCAGCTTCGCGAGGGGATGACCTGCGTGCCGGGCTTGCAGGAGCAGACCTGCCGCCGCCTCGACAGATTCCTTCGGTGACATGGGACTCACTTCGCACTATTCCGGTGGTTACCGTGACCTGCAGAGGCGAGCAGGGGCGCGCGGCCACCGCTCACCCAATGGAATCGCCATTGATAGGCGCTGCCGAGGCTTTCGTCATCACCTCTGTTGCGTCTCGATGAGATATGCGCTGCTCGAGGCTGCGCGGACAAAGCAATCCTTTCCCCCGCACGAGTGCAACAAGCAACAACCCCCTCCCCATTACACACAGTTCGCTGAAGAGGTTCCCGTGATGACTGAATCCGCTATCGCAGGATCTGTTCGCGCAGTGTCCAAGCGCCACTTCGATGGTTCAGCTGCAGATCAGTTCGGGACCTCGCTGGAAGAGCTTTCAATGACCGCTTCCCGGGAAAGTCCAGACCTCGTCCAAGGCGCCTGATCAGAAGCGGAGAATCCTTTCCCGATTTTCTGAGCAACACATCGCGCCCCTCTTGACCTCGCGCTGTGGCCCGGGCCTAGTGGCGGCATTCGACCGCTTGCAAAGAGGCCCTCTGATGACATCCGACAGATCGAACCAGGATCCACGCTCTGTGGTGCGGCGCTGGCAGCCGCCGGCCTCGACGACCCGTCCGCTGGTGAAGCCGATCTCGCCCGCCGTGGTGTACTGCGCGGAAGACGCCGACGCGCTGGACGCCGTCTACGAGGGCCGCGCCGCCGGCTACAGCTACGCCCGCGAGGGCCATCCCAACGCCGGCCTGCTGGCGGACAAGCTGTCGTGGATGGAAGGCCTCGAGCCGGAAAAGGGCGAAACCGGGGTGATGACCGCGTCCGGCATGGCGGCGATCTCCGCCGTGCTGCTCGGCCTCTTGAAGGCCGGCGACCACATCGTCGCCGGCAACCAGCTCTACGGCCGCTGCCTGCGCCTGCTGACCCAGGAGCTGCCGCGCCTCGGCTTCGCTGCGACCCTGGTCGACGCCGGCGACGCGGCCGCGGTGGCCGCGGCGCTGCGGCCGGAGAGGAAGCTGCTGCTGGTCGAGGTGGTGGCCAACCCGACCCTGCGGGTCGCCGACATCAAGGGCCTGGCCAGGCTGGCGCGCGAGCACGGCCTGATTTTCGTGGTCGACAACACCTTTACCACGCCGCGCGGCTTCCGGCCCTTCGACCACGGCGCCGACGTGGTGCTCCACTCGGTGACCAAGCTGCTCGCCGGGCACAGCGACGCCACCCTCGGCTACGTGGCGGCGCGCGACCCGGAACACTGCCGCGCGCTCTACGATGCCGTGGTCACCTGGGGGCTCAACGCCAGCCCCTTCGACTGCTGGCTGGCCGAGCGCGGCCTGCACACCTTCGACCTGCGCTTCGCGCGGGCGCAGAGCAATGCCAAGGCCCTGGCCGACCACCTGCGCGGCCTCAAGGGCGTCAAGCGCGTGCTCTACCCCGGCGAGGAGGACCACCCGGACCGCGACCTCGCCCGCGACCTGCTCGAGGGCGACTACAGCCACATCGTGAGCTTCGAAATGGAAACCGATCGCGCGGGGGTGAACCGCTTCCTGCACGCCGCCGGCAACATCGCCTTCGCGCCCACCCTGGGCGATGTCGGCACCACCATCAGCCACCCGGCCTCTTCCTCGCACCGGGGCCTGAGCGAGGCCGGGCGCCTGGCACTGGGCATCAGCGAGGGCTTCCTGCGCGTCTCCGTCGGCATCGAGGACATCGAGCTGCTGAAGCGCGAGTTCACCGCCGCCGTGGCCGCGGTCGCCGCGTGAGGCTCAGCCGGGCAGGCCGACCACGGCCTCGATCTCGACCCGCATGCCCGGCACCACCAGAGCGCTGACCTCGACCAGCGTGCTCGCCGGGCGCGTCTCGCCGAAGAACTCCTGGCGCACGGGATTGATCTTCGGCCGGTCGTCGATGTCGGTCAGGTAGACCGTGACCCGCAGCACGTCGCCGAAGTCGGCGCCGGCCTCCTGCAGGATGAGCTGCATGCTCTCGAAGATCTTGCGGGTCTGCGCGGCGGGATCGTCGCCGCCGACCAGCCGGCCCTCGGCGTCGAGCGGCGCCAGCCCGGAGATGAACAGCAGGTCCCCGAACAGCACCGCATCGGTGTAGTGGCTGACCGGCGGGTTGAGGCTTGGAATGCGGATTTCCCTGCGCAGCTTGCCCACGGCGACGACCCTCCCGAAGTTTGTTGAAGGCCAACGATACGCCCCGGGGAATCCGGGTCAAGCTGCCGGCGCAGTCTGGGCCGACAGCGGAGCGCTTACCGGCCACAGGGGGATTGCACGGAGCCGGCGATTGGGGACTACTCTCCGGGTTTGCCGTGTGGAAAGTGTGTGAGAGAGTAGGGAGACCATGCCTGACAGCTACGATGCCATCGTCATCGGCGCCGGGGTGATCGGCGCCGCGATCGGCCTGGAGCTGGCCCGCGCCGGCAGGAGGACCCTGAACGTCGATGCGCTGCCTGCCGCCGGCTACGGCCCGACCTCCAACTCCTGCGCCATCATCCGCGTGCACTACTCCACGCTGGACGGCACGGCCATGGCCTACGACGGCTATTTCGACTGGAAGGACTGGCCCGGCTATCTCGGTGTCGCGGACGAGCGCGGTCACGCGGCCTTTCATCACTGCGGCTGCCTGGTGATGAAGACCGAGCAGAACCGGTACCTGGCACCGATCCTGAAGAACGTCGCTGCGCTTGAAATTCCCCACGAGCACTGGGACGCCGAGCGGATCCGCGCGGCCCTGCCCGGCTACGACCTCAGGACCTTCTGGCCGGTGCGGCGCATGGAAGACCCGAAGTTCGGCGAGCCGGGCAGCGGCGCGGTCGAGGGCGGTGTGTTCTTCCCGACGGCCGGCTACATCTCCGATCCGCAGCTCGCCACCCACAACATCCAGCGCGCCGCCGAGGCCGCCGGCGGGGCCTTCCTGTTCAATCGCAAGGTGGTGGAGATCCCGGTCGCCGGCGGCCGCGTGCAAGGCGTGGTGCTGGACGACGGCACGCGCCTTGCCGCGACGGTGGTGGTCAACGCGGCCGGGCCGCACTCCGCGCAGGTCAACGGCCTGGCCGGCGCGCTTGCGGACATGCGCATCACCACCAAGCCATTGCGCCAGGAGGTGGTGCACGTCGACGCGCCCGCCGGCCTCGACTTCGAGGCGCGCGGCCTCGTCATCTCCGACAGCGACATCGCCTGCTACATCCGCCCGGAGACCGGCAACCACATCCTGATCGGCAGCGAGGATCCCGAGTGCGACCCGCGCGAGGTGGTCGACCCCGACGACTACGGGCGCGACCTGACCGAGCAGGCGGTGACCCAGGCCTACCGCTACGCCCAGCGCCTGCCGTCGCTCGAGGTGCCGCGCAGCCCCAAGGGTGTGGTCGACCTCTACGACGTGACCGAGGACTGGATCCCGATCTACGACCGCGCGGCGGTCGACGGCTTCTACATGGCGGTCGGCACCTCCGGCAACCAGTTCAAGAACGCCCCCGTCGCCGGGCGCCTCATGGCGGCGTTGATCGCCTACGTCGAGAACGGCGGCGACCAGGACACGGCACCGCTGGCCTTCCGGCTGCGGCACCTGGACCGCTCCATCGACACCGCCACCTTCTCGCGCCGCCGCGAGATCAACCCTGACAGCTCCTTCTCGGTGCTGGGATAACATGCTGAGTACAAGGACGCTGACACTTGAACTACGCTCCCGTCGTCACCCCCGGACTTGTTCCGGGGGTCCATTTCTCGGCGCGCTAGGGCTCTTGCGATTTGCGCGATGGATTGCCGGGACAAGCCCGGCAATGACAACCGAGAGAGTTGCCTTAGTGGTTCTTAACGACGCATAACGCGCAAGAGCAGAGGTAAGCCCATGGCCACCATCACCTATCTGACCCGCATCGAGTTCAACGAAGGCCTGGCCGCGCGGCTGCCGGAGTTCTGTGCCGAGCTCGGCATGCAGCGCCCGCTGCTGGTGACCGACGCGGGCCTCACCGCCCTCGGCCTCACCGCGAAGATCGGCGGCACCTTCGCGAAGATGCCCGCGGTCT
>JBFGUI010000071.1:0-16696 GCA_041565695.1 Kiloniellaceae bacterium | reverse complement strand
GTGCCCGGCGGCGCCCTGTCCGTCGAGACCCTGCGCGCGCGGGAGACCTCTCTGACAGAGGTGACCGGCGCCTATGCCCTCGACATCGACGGCGACGCCCACACCGACCTGGTGGTGCTGCGCAACGGCGAGAACCTGCTGCTGCGCGGCTACGGCGGCTGCCGCTTCGGGCGCGGCAACGAGGTCTGGGGCTTCGACGGCGGCAACGACTGGACCACCGCCTTCGCCGCGATCTGGGAGGCGGGCGAGACTTGGCCGACCCTGGCGCTCGGCAACTACATCGATCTCTCCCAGCCGGGCGCGCCCTTCGGCACCTGCCACGCCAACCTGCTGTACCGGCCGAGGCCGGGCGGCGGCTACGGCGCGCCGCTGCGTCTCGAGCCCGGCTACTGCGCGCTGTCCATGCTGTTCACCGACTGGAACGGCGACGGCCTCGCCGACCTGCGCATCAGCAACGACCGGCAGTACTACCGCGGCGGCGAGGAGCAGCTCTGGCACGTCCCGCCGGGCGCGGCACCGAGGCCCTACGGCCGCGAGGAGGGCTGGGCCCAGTTGCAGATCTGGGGCATGGGCATCGCCAGCCACGACGTCACCGGCGACGGGCTGCCCGACTACTTCCTGACCTCCATGGCCGACAACAAGCTGCGCACCCTCGACACGGGGGCCGAGAGGCCGGCCTACCGCGACATCGCCTTTGCCCGCGGGGTGACGGCGCAGCGGCCCTACCGCGGCGACCAGTCCAGGCCCTCGACCGCCTGGCACGCCGAGTTCCAGGACGTGAACAACGACTCCCTGGCCGACCTCTTCGTGGTCAAGGGCAACGTGGAGGCGATGGCAGACTTCGCCCGCGACGACCCCAACAACCTGTTGCTCGGCCAGCCCGACGGCAGCTTCGTCGAGGCCGGTGAGGTGGCGGGGCTCGACAGCGGCCTGCGCGGGCGCGGTGGCGCGGTGGTCGACCTCAACGCCGACGGCCTGCTCGACGTGGTGGTGGTCAACCGCAAGGACCCGGCCCAGGTCTGGCGCAACCTGGGCAGCGCCGAACAGGAACGGCCGCTCGGCAACTGGCTGCGCGTGAAGCTGTTGGATGATCGCCTGCCGCGCGGCGGCAACCGCGACGGCGTCGGCGCCCGGGTGGAGGTGCGCAGCGGTCCCGCCGGCGTCGGCGAGCGCATCCAGCGCCGCGAGGTCTTCGTCGGTGGCGGCCATGCCGGTGGCGGCATCGGCTGGCTGCACTTCGGCCTGGGAACTGCGCCGGACGCCCTGGTGACGGTGCACTGGCCGGACGGCAGGTCGAGCGGCCCGGTCCTGGTGCAGGCCAACAGCGTCACCGAGATCACGCCCTGACGCGCCCGGCGGAAACCCTCTTTGACGCGTCAGCCGCCCAGGCCGGAATGATGTAATTCCATCATTTGTTGCCCTCCAAGGCTTTGGAAAGGTGTTGAATTCCTGCTGTTGACAGGGCGTGTGCGTACGTCAAGTATGACCCGCAACAATGCTGAGTCGTGATGACGAACAACCGCGGCGGGTGTAACCGGCGCGGTGTAACAGGGAGGATGGAATGAAAGGCTTCGTGCGTGGCGTGGCCGCGGCGGCGCTCGCCGCGGGTGTGGTTCTGGCGGGGCTTCCCGCGGTGGCGCAGGACTTGGTGGTCGGCGTCAGCTGGTCGAATTTCCAGGAAGAACGGTGGAAGACCGACGAGGCGGCGATCAAGTCCGAGCTCGAGAAGCTCGGCGCGAAATACATCAGCGCCGATGCCCAGTCGTCCAACGAAAAGCAGATCGCCGACATCGAGGGTCTGATCGCGCGCGGCGCCAACGCGCTGATCGTGCTGGCGCAGGACGCCTCGGCGGTGGTGCCGGGCATCGAGAAGGCGAAGGCCGAAGGCATCCCCGTGGTCGGCTATGACCGCCTGATCGAGATACCCGATGTCTTCTACCTGACCTTCGACAACAAGGAAGTCGGGCGCATCCAGGCGCGCGAGGTTCTCAAGCTCAAGCCGGAAGGCAACTACGTCTTCATCAAGGGCTCCTCGGCCGATCCCAACGCGGACTTCCTGCACTCCGGCCAGCTCGAAGTGCTGGACGAGGCGATCAAGGCCGGCAAGATCAAGGTGGTCGGCGAGCAGTACACCGACGGCTGGCTGCCGGAGAACGCCCAGAAGAACATGGAGCAGATCCTGACGGCCAACAACAACAAGGTCGACGCGGTGGTCGCCTCCAACGACGGCACCGCCGGCGGCGTGGTCGCGGCGCTGACCGCCCAGGGCATGGAAGGCCTGCCGGTTTCCGGCCAGGACGGCGACCATGCGGCGCTCAACCGCGTCGCCAAGGGCCTGCAGACCGTGAGCGTCTGGAAGGACGCCCGCGAGCTCGGCAAGGCGGCGGCGCAGATCGCCGTGGCGCTGGCCAAGGGCACCGAGCCGACTCAGATCGCCGGCGCGCAGAAGTGGAGCGGCGGTCCCAAGGGCGTCGAGATGGATGCCATCCTGCTGGCCCCGGTACCGATTACCCAGGCCAACCTCGACCTGGTCATCGACGCCGGCTGGGTCGGCAAGGACGTGGTCTGCCAGGGCGTCGATGCCGGCATGGCGCCGGGCGCCTGCAAGTAAGCGCGGAGTCCACTATAGGGCTTTGACCTCTTCCTGAAGAGGCAGCGAGCAGCCAGGTCCCGGTGACGGGGCCTGGCTGTCTCACCGCATCCGCCGTTTTCCGATAACATCTCCCCAGCGCCCTACAAGCCGAGCAGGTGGTCCATGGCAAGCGACGCCGAAGCCAGTACGACAGGTCAAGCAAGCCCGGCCCGGGCGCCGCTGCGCCTTGGCGTGGTCGGCGAAATCTCGCGCCTGACCGGGCTCGACTCGCGCTTTCTCGCCATGCTCGCCGCGCTGCTGGTGATCTGGGTCGTGCTGCACGTCTGGACCGGCGGTCTGTTCCTCACGCCGCGCAACCTGTTCAATCTGGCGGTCCAGGGCTCGGCCGTGGGCATCATGGCGACCGGCATGGTGCTGGTCATCGTGGCCCGCCACATCGATCTTTCGGTAGGCTCGGTGCTCGGCTTCATCGGCATGTCGATCGCCTTCCTGCAGGTCGAGGTCTTTCCTCTCGGCGCGGCCTGGAACTGGCCGCTGACCATCGTCCTCGGACTGGCCATCGGCGCCCTGGTCGGGGTGTGGCAGGGGCTCTGGGTCGCCTATGGCGGCGTGCCGGCCTTCGTGGTCACCCTCGGCGGCCTGCTGATCTTCCGCGGCGCCGCCTTCGAGATCACCGACGGGCGCACCGTGGCGCCGCTCGATGCGACCTACCAGCTGCTCGGCGGTGGCGTCGATGGCTCGATCGGCGCGACGGCCAGCTGGGTTCTCGGCCTGATCGCCGTGGCCGCCGTCGCCTTCTTCTCCATCAAGGCGCGCAATAAGCGCGGCCGCTACGGCTTCCCCTTGAAGCCGCTGTGGGCAGAGATCGGCATGATCGTGCTGTGGTCGGCCCTGATCATCGGCTTCGTCATGGTGATGAACGCCTATACCAAGCCGCGCAGCGACATCCCGCGCGGCATCCCGGTGCCGGTGCTGATCCTGCTGGCCGTGGTCATCCTGATGACCTTCGCAGCGCGTTTCACCTCCTTCGGGCGCTACGTCTTCGCCATGGGCGGCAATCCCGAGGCCGCGGCGCTGTCCGGCATCAACGTGAAGCGCACCACGGTGATGATCTTCGTGGTCATGGGCATGCTCTGCGCCGTCGCCGCGATCATCACCACCGCGCGGCTCAACGCCGGCACCAACTCCATGGGCACCCTGGCCGAGCTCAGCGTCATCGCCGCGGCGGTGATCGGCGGTACCTCGCTGGCCGGCGGGCTCGGCACGGTGCCCGGCGCGATCCTCGGCGCCGTCGTGATCCAGTCTCTCGACAACGGCCTGGTGCTGCTCGGCGTGTCGAGCTCGCAGCGCAGCATCGTTATCGGCCTGGTGCTGCTGGCCGCCGTCTGGTTCGACGTTGTCTACAACCGAAACCGGCGTTGAGGAGGCCGCAGCCATGTCCACACCCCTGGTCGAGATGCGCAACATCTGCAAGCGCTTCGGCGGCGTGCACGCGGTCGACGACGTCACCGTGGACCTCTTCCCGGGCGAGGTGGTCGGCCTGCTGGGCCACAACGGCGCCGGCAAGTCGACGCTGATCAAGATGCTGGCCGGGGCCTATCCCTGCGACAGCGGCGAGATCCTGATCAACGGCGAGAAGGTCACCATCGAGACGCCGCGCGACGCCCGGCGCTACGGCATCGAGACCATCTACCAGACCCTGGCGCTGGCCGACAATCTGGACGCGCCGGCCAACCTCTTCCTCGGCCGCGAGCTGAAGACGGCCTTCGGCCTGCTCGACGACGACGCCATGGAGCACGAGGCGCGCGCCGTGCTGCACCGGCTCAACCCCAACTTCACCAACATCAAGGATCCGGTGAAGAATCTGTCCGGCGGCCAGCGCCAGTCGGTCGCCATCGCCCGGGCGATCCTGTTCAACGCCAAGATCCTGATCATGGACGAGCCGACCGCCGCCCTCGGCCCGCAGGAGACCGCCATGGTGGCCGAGCTGATCAAGCAGCTGAAGACCGAGGGCATCGGCATCTTCCTCATCAGCCACGACCTGCATGACGTCTTCGACCTCTCCGACCGGGTCTCGGTCATGAAGAACGGGCGCCTGGTCGGCACCCGCCATACCTCGAAGGTCACCAAGGACGAGGTGCTCGGCATGATCATCCTCGGCAAGCTGCCCGAGGAGGAGACACCCGAAGACCTGGCCGAGCTGCACTGACACGGACGGCCGCCTGTAGCTGTCGGAAACCCAGTGGCGGTCTCGCCGCCCTGCCGCCTGTTTGTCCAGAAAGGAACTGACACGACATGACCGCCACCGCGACCTATCCCAGCCTGAAGGACCGTGTCGTCTTTGTGACCGGCGGCGGCAGCGGCATCGGCGCCTCGATCGTCGAGCACTTCTGCCAGCAGGGCGCCAGGGTCGGTTTTGTCGATATCGACGTCGCGGCCTCCGAAGCCCTGGTCGCGGCCATGGCCGAGGCCGGCCCCCACAAGCCCCACTTCGTCGAGTGCGACCTGCGCGACATCCCGGCGCTGCGCAAGGCGATCGACGCGGTCCGCGCCGCGCTGGGCCCGATTACCATCCTCGTCAACAACGCGGCCCACGACCAGCGCCATTCGATCGACGAGGTCACGCCGGAGTACTGGGACGACCGGGTGGCGGTAAACCTGAAGCACCAGTTCTTCGCCGCCCAGGCCATTTACCCGGACATGGAGGCCGCCGGCGGCGGCGCCATAGTCAACCTGGGCTCGGTGTCCTGGATGATCGGGCAGGGCGGCATGCCGTGCTATACCACCTCCAAGTCGGCGGTGGCCGGCCTGACCCGCGCGCTGGCCCGCGACTTCGGTCCGATGAACATCCGCGTCAACTGCGTGGTGCCCGGCTGGATCATGACCCAGCGCCAGATCGACCTCTGGCTGACCCCGGAGTCCGAGGCCGAGCTGATGCAGCGCCAGTGCCTCAAGCGCAAGCTCTATCCAGCCGACATCGCCCGCGCCGTGCTGTTCTTCGCGGCGGAGGACTCGGCGGGCTGCACCAACCAGAGCTACATCGTCGACGGCGGCTGGGTGTAGCCGGCAGGACGCGGCCGCCCCGCAAGGCTTGCAGGGCGGCCGCGGTCGCGCCCGCATTAATTCACGGCTTGCGGCTGATCTCGCCGCTGTGCCGGTCGACCTCCAGGCGGTCGACCAGGGAATCGTCCTGCGTCACGATCTCCGCGACGATGCTGTCCTCGCCCTCGCGTTCGACCTTGCCGACCTTGAGGCGCGCGTTGCCGATCTGCGCCAGGCGATGCTCGAAGAAGTGGCGCACGTCGTCGACCGAGAGATGCTGCATCGGCTCGACGACCCCGGCCGCCAAGTTGCCGCCCTGCGGCGCCATCATCATGCGGCTGCCGGCGCCGCCATGCCTGTCGCCATGATGCCGACCCATGTAGCCCTGACCCATGTAGCCCTGGCCCATGTGGTGCATGCCGCCGTGGCCCTTGTCCATATGGCCCCTGCCCATGGAGTGCATAGCCATGTGGCCCCTGCCCATGTGGCCCTGCATCATGGACATCATCTCCGGGTGCATGTGCATCATATGGGCCATCATGGGGCCGTCCATCATCCCCATGCCCATGCCGCCGGGCATCGCTTGGCCCATCATGCCCTGGCCCATCATGCTCTGGCCCGGCATGCCCTGGCCCATCATGCCGGGGCCCATCATACCTTGTCCGGGGTTGGCCGGGTTCATCATGCCCGGGCCTGGCTGGGCGGGTGACGGGTCCTGCTGAGGGGCGGCACCGGCGCTCGGCTGTGCATGGTGCTGCTGCTGTGCCGGCATCTGGGCCAGCGCGGGGAGGGGAGCGGCCAGCAGCAGCGCTGCGGCCAGTAGGGTTTCTGTCAGCAATGGCTTTCTCATCTTCCGACTCCTTGAGTACGAAGTCCGGCAACAGCCGGACAGCTGGGATTGTGGGTGGGGCCTCTCATTCACGGCCGCCTCTGTCGCCGGAGCTTCCGTCGCCAACTCCGCGGTGCATGAAAAGATGCATGCCGGCGCAGAGCAGCAGCAGGAGCAGCAGCGGAGCGCCTTCGCCGAGGGCCTGATCGCGCAACAGGTAGACCAGTCCGAGAACCGCGGCCGCGAGAACGAGGGCGCGGGGCAGGCGGGGTGACGACCAGAAGCCGCGCTGCGGCGGGGCGCTGTCAGGCCTGGGTTCGTTCGCTGTCATTTTCGGATCCTTTCTCGGGGCCGCCGGCGCCGCCGGGGAGCTGCGCGCCACCGTCTTCGCCTACTGCCGGCAGTTCGCAGAAGCCCTGCGGCGGCACGTCGAGGGCGGCGTTGAACTTGCTGGAGAGGTTCTGGAAGGCGATCAAGCCTGTCAGTTCGATGATGGCGTCGTCGTCGAAGTGCCGCTTGAGGGCGTCGAACTGTGCGTCACCGGGCCGCCTGTCCGACAGGGTCATGGCCTCTGCATAGTCCAGGGCCGCGCGTTCGCGGGCATCGAAGAGGTCGCTGCTGCGCCAGTTCCGCAGGGCGGTCACCTGCTCCCTGCTGGCGCCCCGCTTCAGCAGCGTCGCCGCGTTGAGGTCGACGCAGAAGGCGCAGTCGTTGAGCCGCGACACCCACACAGTGACAAGCGAGCGCAGGGCCGGTTCGAGGGGCGATGTCTGGCGGTCGATCGCGCCGTAGAGCGTGGCGACGCCGATGAACAGGCGAGGTGCCCGTGCCCACAGCAGGGCGGCCTCCAGTTCCTTGCCGTACTTGCGCTTCTGGTTCCAGAAGAACGGCCGCAGGTACCAGGGCGTACTGCCGATGGAGAGGGGCGTGACTCGCATGGCTTTAGCGGTCCTTTGCCGCGTCACATCGCGTGAGGCTTCCAGGAGATTCCGTTGGCCAGCTGAAGCTCCCGCACGTACTGCACGATGGCCTGCATATCCGTCTCGGAGACCTGCGGCTGCGCCGGCATGTTGCCGAAGCGCCAGTGGTGCTGGCGGACACCGCGCTGCGCGGCCACGAAGAAGGCGCCATCGCCGTGGTGGCCCGGATTGTAGATGTCGTGAACCAGGGGTGGGCCGCGGTCGCTGCCCGCCGCGTTGCCGCCGTGGCAGGCGGCGCAGTTCGCATCGAAGGCCACCTGGCCGTTGCTTGCCAGGGGCGACAGCGCCGGCACCGAGACGGCGACCGCCTGGCCCTTGCCGCCCGATCCGGGCCCGAAGGCTTGCCAGAGGGCGATGCCGGCGCCGATGACGACGACGGTCAGGACGGCGTACTTCGGGAAATTCTCTGAAAGACTCATCCGTTCAAATCCTCACCAGGCTGTTCTGCTCCGCCCTGCGCAGCGGCAGGACAGGGGAGCTGCGACCGTCGCAATGCTTCGTCCGTGCGGCAATGTGGCCGGAAAGACGCGGCAAGCGGGACGCAGGGACGGGCCGGGCGCTCGGCGTCCGGCCGGCCGCTATTGGAAGTGCGGCGCCTTGGGCGGATGGTGTTGCGGCGCGGTGGTCCGGCCCAGCGCGAGCTGATCCGGCGAGATGCCAACCGGTTCTGCCGAACCGGGAGTGCCCGGCAGGGCCAGGGGAAGCAGCGCCTGAAGGCTGCAGTGACCCTGGAGCACGCAGTGGGGGGAGAGGGATGACCTGGCGTGTCCGTCCGGGCTGTCGATCTTCGACAGCGACACGACCGCCGCATCCTGGCCGGGCGCTGCGGCTCCGGCGACCTCGATGTGTCCGAACAGCGCAACGGCCAGGGCCAGAAGACAGGCGACGACGCCAACCCGCTGGCGCCAGGCCGGCGGTGCCTTCGGGGAGATGCTTCTCGACCACGCGTGCATGTCGCAACTGCCTCGGACTGTATCGCAGTTTCGATACCTCAGCACGACGCCCCTGGCCTTGATCTGCATCAACGGTGGCGGACCCGGGACGCGGCGTTGCTCCAGATCACGTTGGACTTTTGGTCACAGGATTCAAGAGTGCGGGCCTTGCCCAGGCGGAAAATGGGCATCGCCATGCAGAACCGCTAACCTTCCTTCACGGGAAGGTTGGTAGAGTGCCGCGGGCCGGAGCGCCCTGCGCGGCCCGGCGCTGCAATGCCCGCTTCTGCACCCGCGTTTGCGAACCTGTGAGGTCGTAGGAATGTCCGCACGAACTGACTCCCAGTCACTGCTGCGTCAGGCCGAGGCAGACGCGGAAAAACTCTCCGCCGTGGTGCGTCTGGTGATCTTCGCCACGCTGGCGCTCGCGGTCTACGCGGCCGCGGCGGCGGGCGGGCAGGCCGGTCCCGCGGTGATGCTGGTCGTGCTTTACGGCGTCGCGGCGCTGATCGGGCTCGTGCTCGCCTGGCGCCGCATCTTTCACCCGGCGATCCCCTACGTCTTCGTCACCTTCGATGTGGTCCTGGTCGCCGCCCAGGTGCTGATGCTGACGCGCATGATGGGCATGCAGTCGGGCTCCGCCTTCGCCGTTCCGGCGGCGGCGCTCATCTTCGTTATTCTCATCCACGCCTCCATGCGCTTCCGGCCCGGGCTGGTGGTCTATGCCGCCGTTCTCTTTACCGCTCTCATCGAGGTGGCCTCGCGGCTGCTGCCCGCTGCCTCCGCGCATCAGATGGGCGGGATGATGCCGATGCCGTCCGGCGGCATGGCCGCGCTGCTGAACTTCGAGCTGCTGCCGGTGCTGCTGATCGCCCTGGCGGCCTTCACGCTCTTCGTGATCGGCCGGCGCACGCGCCGCCTGCTCGAGGACTCCCTGCGCCACGCGGCGCGCACGGCCCGGCTGTCGCGCTTCTTTTCCCCGAATCTGGCGGCGCGGCTGGCCGACGACGAGACCGAAGGGGCACTGACCGGCCGGCGCCAGCAGGTCGCGGTTATCTTCATCGACATCCGCGGCTTTACCGCCCTGGGTGAGGCCATGGCCCCGGACGAGCTCGGCAGCTTTCTTTCCGAGTACCGGCGGCGTCTGACGGAACCGGTGTTTCGCCACGGCGGCACGGTCGACAAGTTCGTCGGCGATGCGATCATGGCGGTGTTCGGCAGCCCGATTCAGCGCGAGGACGACGCGGCGCGCGCGGTGAACTGCGCCCTCGACATGCTGGCGGCGGCGGCGCGCTGGTCGGCGGAGCGCCAGGAGAGCGGACTGTCCGCCGTGGCGGTGGGCATCGGCGCGCACTACGGCGAGGTCTTCGCCGGGGCCGTCGGCGACGAGCAGCTGCTGGAGTACACCGTCATCGGCGATACGGTGAACATCGCCGAGCGGCTCGAGCGGCTGAGCCGCGATCTCGACAGCGACCTGGTCCTGTCCCGCAGGCTGCTGGAGGCGGCGGGGCCGACCGGCACGGCGGTCGCCTGGCGGGAGCTGCCGCCGCAGGAGCTCAAAGGCCACCGCGCGCCCGTCGAAGCGCTCTGCCTCGCCTAGAACACCTTGCGCCGCAGCGCGTGGTCGGGCGGGGGACTGCCGGCTGCCAAACTGGCCGACCGGCGGCGGTTTTGCTAAGAAGCATCGACCGGGGGCCTGAGAATCGGCTGCCGGCCGTCTGTTTCTTGCGATCGGGAGACGCATGCCCGCCGAAACGCCCTCTTCTTCGGTCACGGCCTTGCTGCCGGCCTGGCAGGCGGCCGCGTTCATTCAGCCCACGCTGGACAGCCTCTCGGCGCAGACCTGGGGCACCTTCCGGGTCCTCGTCTCGGTCGACCTCTGCGACGATGCGACCCTCGAGATCTGCCTGGCGCAGGCGGCCCGGGACAGCCGCTTTTCCGTGGTCAGGCAGGAGCAGCGGCTGGGCTACGTCGGGAACTGCAACTTCCTGCTGCAGCAGGCCCGCGCGGACTACGTGCTCTTCGCCTTTCACGACGACGTGCTCGCCCCCGACTACGTCAGCCGCCTCGCGGCCGTGCTGGATGCGCGCCCGGAAGTGGTGAACTGCTATTCCGACGTGCTGCTGACCAACGTCGACGGCTCGCAGGAGCACTGGGAATTCACGGCCCTGGAGGGCATGGCCTCGCCGGTCGAGCGCGGCGCCAACATGCTGAAGCCGGTCAAGTGGTGGTGGGTGCCGAACCGCGGCCTGTTCCGCCTCGCCGCGGCGCGCCGCATCAACGGGCTGAAGACCCACGGCGCCGGCGAGTTCTCGGCCGACTGGCCCTGGCTGTTCCACATGAGCCTCCTCGGCGAGTTCGCTCGCGTCCCCGAGACGCTGTGCTTCAAGTACTACAAGCCGGGCAGCCTGTCGCGCTCCTGGGACTTCACCGCGCGGCAGCGCTACGAGGTGCGGGCAGCCTGCCTGCGCGAGCTGTGGAACTCGCCGCTGTCGACGGCGGACAAGGTGACCCTAGCGGCGCCGGTGACGCGCTGGCTGGCCGACAACAACCCGGGACCGGCGGCGTCATGACCGCGCCGGCAGCCGAAGGAGAGGGCGTGTGGTTCGACGGCAGGGTGCGGAGCCTGCCGCTGGCGCGCCATGTCGATGCGCGCGGCGCGCTGCTGCCGATCGAATTCGACCAGCTGCCCTTTATGCCGCGGCGCCTCTTCACCGTCTCCGGCATGCCCGCCGGCACCCGCCGCGGCGGGCACGCCCATCGCGCTGGGCAGCAGTTCCTGGTCTGCCTGCAGGGTCAGGTCGATCTCTGCCTGCGCGTCAAGGATGAGGAACAGCAGATCCCGCTGCGTCCGGAGGGCCCCGGCCTCTTGATCGGCCCCATGGTCTGGTGCGCGCAAACCTATCGTTCGCAGGACACGGTGCTGCTGGTGGTCTCCAGCGAGCCCTATGACCCGGATTCCTATGTCGAGCACTGGGAGGAGGCATGACGGTCGGACAGCCTCGCATCGCCGTCCTCGGCGCCGGCATCATGGGCAGCTCCCTGGCGCTCTACCTCGCCCGCAGGGGCGCGGCCGTGACGCTCTTCGACAAGGCCGACCGGCCTTTCGCCGAGGCGAGCCGCTGGAACGAAGGCAAGATCCACCTCGGCTATCTCTACAACGCCGATCCCTCCCTGCGGACGGCGCGGCACCTGATACCGGGCGGGCTGCTGTTCCGCCCCCTGGTCGAGGAGCTGATCGGCTGCGGCCTTGCCGGTGTCACCACCCGGCAGGACGACCTCTACCTCTGCCACCGGGACTCCGTGGTGCCGCCCGCGGCCATGGAGAGCTACCTGCAGGCGGTGACGGAACTGCTGCGCGACCATCCCGACGCCGGCCACTACCTGACCGATGCCTCCCGCGCTGAGATCCGGCGCCTGACTGCCGCCGAGCTGTCGCAGATCAGCGGCGCAGACAGCATCCTGGCGGGCTTTCGCGTGCCCGAGCGTTCGGTCGGGACGACCTGGGTCGCCGATCGCTTCGTTGACGCCCTGGCTGCCGAGCCGCGCATCGAGCAGATGATGCGGACGCGGATCACGGCAGTCTCCTCGGCAGAGGGCGGCAATGCCGGGCCATGGCGCATCGACACCTCGGCCGGCCGCTTCGCGGGCTACGACACTGTGGTCAACGCCCTGTGGGAGGGACGCATGGCGGTCGACCGGACGCTCGGCATCGAACCCGCCGGCGAGTGGTCGAGTCGCTACCGCCTGTCGCTGTTCCTGCGCGCGACGGAGCCGCTGTCTCTGCCTTGTGCCATCATCGCGACCGGGCCCTTCGGCGACGTCAAGAACTACAACGGCCGCGACTTCTATCTTTCCTGGTATCCTGCGGGGCTGCGGGCCGACACCTCCGCCGTGCAGCCGCCGGACAAAACGGAGCTGGACCTGCCGCAGCCCGAGGCCTTCGCCGCCGAGGTCTTCGACCACCTGCAGGCCTTCCTGCCCTGGGTGGCCGAACTGCGCGCGCGGATCGAGAGCCTGCGGGTCGAAGGGGGCTGGGTCTTCGCGGCCGGCCGCGGCGCGCTTTCCAGCGCCGCTTCCTCGCTGCACCGCCGATCGGACTATGGGGTGCTGCGACAGGGCAGCTATCTCTCGATCGACACCGGCAAGTACTCGACGGCGCCCTGGCTGGCCCGCGAGGTGACGGAGAGCCTGCTGCCGTCCGGGTGATCCGGCGCTTTCCTGCGCGCCGGGCCGGCGCGGCGGGAAAGGGACCACCGCCCTTGGCGCCGCTCTGCCGCGGGCGGTGGTCTCCTCGTCTGAAGGCAGGGATGGGGTCTCTGCCTCAGCTTTCGCGGACGGTTTCCATCCAAACCGCCGTGGCAGGCGACGCCGCGCGTCGCGGCGCACGCCACCCTTCCTAGCTACGCGCCGGAAGCGCGGGAGGTTTCAGGCAAGGGCGGATTTCTTGTGGCCAGGCACAGGAGAGGGTGATGCGCGGTGCCCGCGGCCGGTCTGGTGAAAGGGCCGGGGCCGGCGAAGTTGCAACCAGGATGCAAGAATTTATGGGTCCAGGGGCTGAATCGCCCGGGAATCCTGTTATCGTTGCGCTAGCAGCGCTGATCGCAAGCAACAAGAACACCGGCGCGGCAGAACCGGGTGGTTGGGAGGATTGATGGTCAGCAGCCCCTTTGAGACCCCGAAAGAGCGCGTCAATACCTGCCCGGAAGTTGCCGACGAGATCAAACAGACCACCTGCTACATGTGCGCCTGCCGCTGCGGGATCAACGTCTACTTGAAAGACGGGAAGGTTCGCTACCTGGAAGGCAATCCCGACCACCCGGTGAACAAAGGCGTGCTCTGCGCCAAGGGCTCGGCGGGGATCATGCAGCACTATTCGCCCGCCCGCCTGTCGAAGCCGCTGCTGCGCGTTGGCGAGCGCGGCAGCGGCGAGTTCAGGGAGATCGAGTGGGAGGAGGCGCTGGAGCTGGCCGTCGAGTGGCTCGGCGAGGTGCGCCGCAGCGACCCGCGGAAGCTGGCCTTCTTCACCGGGCGCGACCAGAGCCAGTCCCTGACCGGCTGGTGGGCGATGCAGTTCGGCACGCCCAATTTCGCCGCCCACGGCGGCTTCTGCTCGGTCAACATGGCCGCCGCCGGGCTCTATACCATCGGCGGCTCGTTCTGGGAGTTCGGCGAGCCCGACTGGGACCACACACGCTATTTCATGCTGTTCGGCGTCGCCGAAGACCATGACTCCAACCCGATCAAGGCGGGCCTCGGCCGCATGAAGACCCGCGGCCAGGCCAAGTTCGTCTCGGTCAATCCGGTGAAGACCGGCTATTCGGCCATCGCCGACGAGTGGATCGGGCTCAGGCCCGGCACCGACGGGCTCTTCGTCCTGGCCCTGGTGCACGAGTTGCTGAAGGCCGAAAAGATCGACTGGGACTTCCTCGGCCGCTACACCAACGCCACCTGGCTGGTCATCGACGACCCCGGCGGTGCCGACGACGGGCTCTTCGCGCGCAACGCCGAGGGGGCGGCGCTGCTCTGGGACGGCGCCAGGCAGCGCCCGGTGCCGTCCGGCGACATCACGGCCAAGGCGGCCGTCGTCGGGCGCTACAACTTGCCCGACGGGCGGGTCGCGGTGCCGGCTTTCGAGCTGCTGGCGCGGCGCTATCTCGATGCCTCCTATGCGCCCGAGGCGGTGGCCGGTCGGGTCGGCATATCGGCGGCGACCATCAAACGCATCGCCGCCGAGCTGGCCGAGGCGGCCTTCGAGAAGGAGGTCGTCCTCGACATCCCCTGGACCGACTGGGCCGGACGCCGCCACGAGAAGATGATCGGCCGCCCGGTCTCGATGCACGCCATGCGCGGCATCTCGGCCCACTCCAACGGCTTTCACACCTGCCGGGCGATCCACCTGCTGCAGGTGCTGCTCGGTTCCATCGACTGCCCGGGCGGTTTCGGCTACAAGGCGCCCTTCCCGAAGCTGATTCCGCCGAGCCCGCTGCCGGCCGGCAAGAACCCGGCGCCGGAGCGCCCGCTGCCGGGCATGCCGCTCGGCTTCCCGCTGGGCCCGGAGGACCTGCTGGTCGACGGGGCGGGGCGGCCGACGCGCATCGACAAGGCCTACAGCTGGGAATTTCCGCTCGCCGCCCACGGCCTCATGCACATGGTGATCCACAACGCCTGGGCCGGCGATCCCTATCCGGTCGACGTGCTGATGATGTACATGGCGAACATGGGCTGGAACTCCGCCATGAACGTCCAGGGCACGCTGAAATATCTCACCGACAAGGATCCGGAGACCGGCGACTACAAGATCCCCAAGATCATCTATTCCGACGCCTACTACTCGGAGATGGTGCCCTACGCCGACCTGATCCTGCCCGACACCACCTACCTGGAGCGCTGGGACTGCATCTCGCTGCTCGACCGCCCGATCAGCAGCGCCCACGGGCCCGGCGACGCGATCCGCCAGCCGGTGGTGCAGCCGGACCGCGACGTGCGCCCCTTCCAGGACGTACTGATCGACCTCGCCGGGCGCCTCAAGCTGCCGACCTTCGTCTATCTCGACGGCGAGCCCAAGTACCCGGGCGGCTATCCGGACTACATCGCCAACCATGAGCGCATGCCGGGCATCGGGCCGCTGGCCGGCTGGCGCGGGCCCGAGGGCCGCCAGCAGGGGACCGGCAGCCCCAACCCGGACCAGCTGCAGCGCTACATCGAGAACGGCTGCTTCTGGACCCACAGGCTGAGCCCCGACCAGTTCTACTTCAAGCACGCCAACAAGAGCTATCTCGCCTATGCAAAGTCCATGGGCTGGGTGCCGAGCGAGGAGCCCATCACCCTGCAGCTCTACAGCGAGATCCTGCAGAAGTTCCGCCTCGCCGCGCGCGGCCATGGCCCCGTGCAGCCGCCGGACAGCGAGCGCCGGCGCGTCGAGACCTATTTCGATCCGCTGCCGTTCTGGTATGCGCCCTTCGAGGAGGCGGCGGTCGACGACGGCGACTTCGCGCTGCATGCCGTCACCCAGCGGCCGATGCAGATGTACCACTCCTGGGGCTCGCAGAACGCCTGGCTGCGCCAGATCACCGCGCGCAACCGCCTCTATGTGCACCCGGAGACGGCGGCGCGCCACGGCCTGAAGGACGACGACTGGGTCTGGGTGATCAGCCACCACGGCCGGGTCAAGGGGCAGGTCAGGCTGATGCAGGGCGTCAATCCTTCGACCGTGTGGACCTGGAACGCTATCGGCAAGCGGCGCGGCGCCTGGGGCCTCGATGCCGACGCGCCCGAGAGCAACAAGGGCTTCCTGCTGAACCACATCATCTCCGAGCTGCTGCCGCAGCGCGAAGGCGGGCACCGCTATGCCAACTCCGACCCGGTGACCGGGCAGGCGGCCTGGTACGACCTCAGGGTGCGCCTGGAGCGCTGCACGCCGGAGGAGGCGGGCACCACCGAACCGCTGCTCGCGCCGCTCAAGGCGCCGGCGCCGCGCGGATTGAACCTGGACGGCAAGCTGCGCTACGGGGCCGACCTGAAGGACCCGGCGCCGCCGTCGGAGGATCGCGCCGGCTCTACCTTTGCCGAGTGGATCGGCAACCGCCACGAGGTTGCCGCCACCGTGCCCGGCGTCGCCGACGGCAAGGGCAACGTGAAGCGGCCCGCCGGCGACGGGGAGGGCGCATGACCTCCCTGCCGCGCGACCCGGGCCCGGTGAAGCTCGGCCTGGTCATCGACCTCGACATCTGCGTCGGCTGCCATGCCTGCGCGGTGAACTGCAAGGAGTGGAACACCTCGGGACACTCGGCGCCGCTGACCGACAGCGATCCCTACGGCGCCGAGCCCTCCGGCGTGTGGTTCAACCGCGTCCATACCTTCGAGGTGGTGAGCGAGGACGGCGACAGCCGCACCGTCCACTTCCCGAAGTCCTGCCTGCACTGCGAGGCGGCGCCCTGCGTTACGGTCTGCCCGACCGGTGCCTCCTACAAGCGCGAGGAGGACGGCATCGTGCTGGTCAATGCGGAGGCCTGCATCGGCTGCAAGCTGTGCTCCTGGGCCTGCCCCTACGGCGCGCGCGAATACGACGCCGATGCCGGCGTGATGAAGAAGTGCACGCTCTGCGTCGACAAGATCTACAACGAGAACCTCGATCCGCGCAGCCGGGTGCCGGCCTGCGTGTCGACCTGCCCGGCCGGGGCGCGCCACTTCGGCGATCTCGGCGACTCGGACTCGGAGGTCTCCCTGCTGGTCGCCGCGCGCGGCGGCTACGAGCTGATGCCCGAGCAGGGCTGCCAGCCGGTCAACCGCTACCTGCCGCCGCGGCCGAAGCAGCCCG
>JBFGUI010000070.1:0-16744 GCA_041565695.1 Kiloniellaceae bacterium | reverse complement strand
GCTTTCGAAGAGCAGTTCCTCCGGGTCGAGGTCGCCCAGCGGCAGCAGGCGCGGCAGCAGCAGCGCCTGGCCCGCGGACGCGCGCAGGAAGGCGGCCTGCAGAGCGCGGCAGGCGCGCCGGGTCGGCAGCAGCACCGTTGCGGCGGCGAGCCGTTCGGGGCTGTCCGCGAAACGCCGCAGCAGGCCGCTGGCCAGGGCATCGACGAAGGACTGTCCGGCAGGGATCGTGAAGACGGCCTGCGCGCTGGACATGTGGTTATCTCTGGCCCGAGGAATCTGCCAGGTGGTGCAGGGCGTCCTCGACGGCGCGCAGTTCCTGCGGCGTGCCGACATGGAACCACTCGCCGTCGTGGCGCAGGCCCCAGAGGCGGCCCTCCTCCTGCGCCTTGTCGTAGAGCCTGTTCAGCGAGAAGGAGCCGGCGGGCGCCCCCGCGAACAGCCGCGGGTGCAGGATCTGGATGCCGGCATGGATGAAGGGGGCGATCTGGCGCTCCTGGCGCCGCCGCAGGCGACCCTCCGGGTCCATGAAGTAGTCGCCGACCCCCTCGTAACCGAAAGCGCTGCAGGTCGGGTGCAGCAGCAGCAGGGCGTCCATCTCCGCCTCGTTCCAGGCGGCCGCCAGGCGCTCGAGCGCCGGCACCAGCCCGTCGAGCCAGCAGACGTCGCCGTTGAGCACGAAGAACGCTCCCTCGCCCAGCAGGGACAGCGCCTTGGTGACGCCGCCGCCGGTCTCCAGCAGATCCTTCTCGCGCGAGTACACGATCGACGGCGACCTCCGGTCCGCCAAATGCTGTTCGATCAGCTCGCCCAGGTGATGCAGATTGACCACCGCCTTGGCGATGCCCGCATCTTCCAACCGGTCGAGGATGGTGTCGAGCATCGCCCGGCCGCGCACCTCGATCAGCGGCTTGGGCAGGGTGTTGGTGATCGGACGCATGCGCTGGCCGAGGCCCGCCGCGAGCACCATGGCGGTCTTGGGAACCTCGGTCATGCTTCTGCTTCCTTCGCTGACTGCGACATCTCGGGCATCCGGCGCAGCTCCGCCGGGATCTCCGCGTCGAACCAGCGCCTGACCGGCGCCACGGCGGGATGCTGCAGATCGCCTTGCAGCAGGCGCCAGACGCGCGGAATGTGCGTCAGGTAGCCGTGCTTGCCGTCGCGCCGCGACAGCCGCGTGAAGATGCCGACGATCTTGGCGTTGCGCTGCGCGCCCAGGGCGGCGTAGGAGGCGGTGAAGGCGGCGCGGTCGAGATCCGGTCCCATGGCGGCGAGATAGCGCGCCAGCATCTCCTCGACCACCGCCGGGCTCACGTCGCGGCGCGCATCCTCCAGCAGCGAGACCAGGTCGTAGCTGACCGGGCCGACGACGGCGTCCTGGAAATCGAGCAGGCCGCAGCGCGCGACGCCTTCGCGCCCCGCCACGGTCATCAGGTTGTCGACGTGATAGTCGCGCAGTACCAGGGTCTGCGGCACGCCCAGCATATCCGGCAGGACGTCGCGCCAGGCGGCCAGGTAGGACTCGCGCCGGGCCGCCGCGGTGGCCGAACCGGTGACCGCGGGCAGGTACCAGTCGACCAGCAACGCCGCCTCGTCAAGCAGGCGCTGTTCGTCATAGGGCGGCAGCGCTGCGCCGCCCGGGCGCCAGCGGCGGTGCAGGGTGACAAGGGTGTCGGTCGCCAGGCGGTAGAGCGCCGCCTCGTCGGCGCCCTCGGCGAGCGCGCGCGTGAAGGTGCGGTCGCCGAAATCCTCGAGCAGCAGGAAGCCGCGCTCCGCATCCATCGCCAGCGGCCGCGGCGCGGAGAGTCCGAGCGCCAGCAGTTCTTCGGCGATGTCGTGGAAGACCTTCGCGTTCTCCTGCGGCGGCGGCGCGTCCATCAGCACCGCCGTCTCGCCGTCGCGGGACAGCCGGTCGTAGCGCCGGAAGGAGGCGTCGGCCGCCAGCACCCGGCGCTCGGCCGCGCCCCAGCCGGCCCGCGCGAGGAAGGCCCGGCAGAGGGCTTCGCGGTCGCCGCTCACAGCCCGGCCTCCGCCAGGCGGCTCGGCCAGTCGCCGCCGCCCTCGAGGCGCGCCTCCCGCGCTTGCTCCCCCGCCGCAAAGGCCAGGGTCACCGAAAGGGCGTCCGCCGGCAGCGCCCGCCCGAGGCGTTCCGGCCATTCGATCAGGGTGATGCCCTCGGCGAGCGCCTCGGAGAGCCCCAGCTCCTCGATCTCCTCCGGGTTCTCGATGCGGTAGAGATCGAAGTGCCAGACCGGCGCCGGGTCGCGCTCGTAGGTCTGCACCAGGGTGAAGGTCGGGCTCGGCACCTCCTCCTCGGCCGCCCCCGCGGGCCCCGGCAGGGCGCGGATCAGGGCCCGGGCCAGGGCCGTCTTGCCGGCCCCGAGGTCGCCGGTGAGGGCCACCACATCGCCACGGCGCAGCAGCCCCGCCAGGGCGCGGCCGAGGCGCTCGGTCGCGGCAAGGTCGGGCAGGGCGAGGACGAGCGGCATGGCGGCGGGCCGGGGAGAGCCTGAAGACTTGGGAATCGCGAGCATCATATGCCGGGGAGTTTTAGCGGGCGCCCGGGGCCGCGGCAACCGTCGTGGGGCGGCCGCGGAGGGCGGCGGGCCGGCTTGTATTGCCGCGCCGCGCTGGCCGTGTTAGGCCCCTGCAAGGCCGGCCCCGGCGCTTCTTGGGAACGGCAAATCCCGACCGCAGAACCCAGCGCGGAGGAGACGCTTCTTGGCGGATTCGAACCTCACCCCAAGTGTTCCGGGCGAAGTCCCGGGCAGCCCGCCCGCGCCGCCGACGGGCACGCCCGAGGTCACGGACGTGGCGGTCATCGGGGCGGGACCGGTCGGCCTCTTCGCCGTCTTCGAGTGCGGCATGCTGAAGATGCGCAGCCACGTGATCGACACCCTGGAGGTGATCGGCGGCCAGTGCGCGGCGCTCTATCCCGAAAAGCCGATCTACGACATCCCGGGCTATCCGCGCATCCTGGCGCAGGAGCTGGTCGACCGCCTGGCCGAGCAGGCCGCGCCCTTCAAGCCGGTCTATCATCTGGGCCAGCAGGTGACCGGCCTGGCGCGCCGCGACGACGGGCGCTGGCGGGTCACCACTTCCAGGGGCGCCGTGATCGACGCCGCGGCGGTGATCATCGCCGCCGGCTGCGGCGCTTTCGGCCCCAACCGCCCGCCGCTGGCCGGCATCGAGAACTACGAAGGTCATTCCGTGCGCTACCTGGTGCAGCGCCGCGAGGACTTCCGCGACAAGCGTGTGGTCATCGCCGGCGGCGGCGATTCCGCCGTCGACTGGGCGATCTCCCTTGCCGAGCTGGCGGCCAGGATTTACGTGGTGCACCGCCGCGCCAAGTTCCGCGCCGCGCCGGAAAACGTCGACCGCCTGCACCGCCTGGCCGAAGCGGGCAAGGTGGAGCTGGTGATCCCCTACCAGCTGGCCGGCCTGGAAGGCGACGGCCGCCGGCTGAGCGGCGTCGTGGTCGCCGACCTGGAAGGCCACAGCAAGACGCTGCCGGCCGATTACCTGCTGCCCTTCTACGGGCTGTCCATGAACCTCGGGCCGATCGCCGACTGGGGCCTGGAGCTCGACCACCACCACATCAACGTGAATCCGGCGACCGGCGAGACCTCGGCTGCCGGTGTCTTCGCGATCGGCGACATCGCCCACTACCAGGGCAAGCTGAAGCTCATTCTCTCGGGCTTTTCCGAAGCGGCGCTGGCGGCGCATGCGATCCGCCCCCTGGTCTATCCAGGCGAGGCGCTGCACTGGGAATACTCGACCACAAAAGGGCTGCCGGCCGGCGCTGCCGGCTGACGCCTACTCCGCCACGTCGCGGTCGACGCTGCCTTCACCGCGGTCGAGCGGCACCTCGCCCAGCGGCACGTGGCAGGTCACCCGCGTGCCGCCGCCGACCCGGGAGTCGAGTTCGATGCGTCCGCCGTGCAGCTCGATGAGGCTCTTGACCAGCGAGAGGCCGAGCCCGGCGCCGCTCTGACGGGTATCCAGGGAGCCGCGCTCGAACTTGCCGAAGACCCGCTCGCGATCCTCATCGGGAATGCCGATGCCGGTGTCCGAGACCTCCAGCAGCATCTCGTGGTCGAGACGCCTGGCGTGAAGCGTGACGACGCCGCCTTCCTTGGTGAACTTCAGCGCGTTGGACAGGAGATTGAACAAGGCCTGGCGCAGGCGCCGCCCGTCGGCGAGGAGCTCGCCGGCCTTTTCGTCGCAGTCCAGGCGCAGTTCGATGTTGCGGCTGTGGGCGCGCTCGCGGCCCAGCGTGTAGATCGACTCCAGCAGCGCATGGACATTGGTCGGCTGCAGGTCGAGCTGCAGGTAGCCGGCCTCGATCGACGCGAGGTCCAGGATGTCGTTGATCAGCGCGATGAGCTGCTGCGAGGACTGCACGATGGCGTGGCTGTACTCCAGCTGGCGTTCGTTGAGCTGGCCGAAGAACTGGTTCTCCAGCACTTCGGCAAAGCCGATGATGGCGTTCAAGGGCGTGCGCAGCTCGTAGGAGATGTTGGCGATAAATTCCGACTTCAGGCGGTCGGCGGTTTCCAGGGCCTCGTTGCGTTCGATGAGGGCGCGCTCGACGCGCAGCGTGTCGGTCACATCGACATAGCTGAACAGCACGCCGCCGTCGGGCAGCGGCACCTGGGCCCAGTCGATGGCGGAGCCGTCGCTGCGCTCGATGCGCCCGCTGCGCGCGTCGGGGTCCGTGGTGCGCGCCACCACGTGCTCGGCGAATTCCGCCCAGTCCGCGTCCGGAACGTTGAACAGTGCCCGCGCTTTCGGCAGCACCTCGCGCACATGCGGCTCGCCGCGTAGGAAGTCCGGGTCAAGATGCCAGATGCTGCAGAGTCCGGGGTTGAACAGCTTCATGCGCCCGTCCGCGCCGTAGACCGCCACGCCCTCGTAGAGATTGTCGATGGTCTCGCGCTGCACTTCTGTCAGTGTGTTGTAGCTGCGCTCCAGCGCCAGCCGATCGGTGACGTCCTCGTAGGACAGCAGGATGCCGCCGAAGGGGTGCGGCGTGACCACCATGCGCAGGGTGGAACCGTCGGGCAGGTGGACCAGCTCCTCCTCCTGGGCGATGAGGGTGGCGTACTTCTGCAGCACCTCTCGCTTATAGGCCGGGAAGTTCGGGTATTCCGGAAAGCGTCGGCGCTCGCGCAGCGCCTCCAGCACATCGCCCAGATGCGGGTTACCCTGCAGGAAGTCTTCGTCGAGTTCCCAGAGGCGCGCATAGGCGGTATTGAAGAACATGAGATGCAGGTCGCGCCCGTAGATGGCGATCGCCGTGGAGAGGTTCTCCAGCATCTCCGACTGCACGCGGATGTGGCGGCCGAGCTCGGCCTGGACCTCTTCCAGCTGGGTGCGGTCGATCGCAAAGCCCAGCGTGCCCTTCTTGCCGAACGGCAGCTCGAAGATCTCCAGCAGGTGGCGGGCGCCGTCCATGACCACGTGGTGGGTCGCGCTGCTGGCCGCGCCGCTGCTGCGCGCCTGCTCGGCCAGCGCCACGGCTGCACCGCGCTTGGCGCGGCCCAGCAGCTCGGCACCCTCGCGCTGCACTGCCGCGACATCGCTGTCCACCGCCTGGGCGTAGAAGCGATTGCAGTCGGTCAGCGTGCCCTCGCCGTCGCGCAGCCAGACGGCCAAGGGCAGCGTATCGAGCACCGCACGCAGGTGCTTCGTCTCCGCCTTGAGCGCCGCTTCCTGCCGGGCTGCCTCCGAATGATCCTCCAGCCAGAGGCTGGCCACCGCCGGCGCCGTGCCGGAGGCCGCCGAGCGGCGGCCGTGGAGGCGCAGCAGCCGGCTGCCGTCGGCGAGGCGCGCCTCGAGGTCGAAGCCCGTTCCGCTGGTCTCCAAGGCCTGGAGCGCCGGTTCGACACGCCCGCGCGAGGCCGCGTCCAGCGCTTCCAGCAGTTCCGCCTCGCCGAGCGCCGCTTCGGCCGGCAGGCCGAGCAGGGCCGCCGCGGCGGGTGAGGGGGCGGCGCGGCCGTCGCCCAGGTTGATCAGCGGCCAGGGCGCGGCGGCCAGCGTTGCCGAGAGGGAGGCGGCATGCTCCTCCGCCGCCTCGGCGCGGGCCTCGCAGGTCTCGATGTTGCGGCGTGATACGACGATGAGCCACAGGCAGAAGCCCAGGGCCGCCAGGGAAAGCAGCAGAAGCAAGGGCCAGATCAGCCCGCCTGCCTCAAACATCCGCGCCTCCGGCCTGACGCCCGGGGAGGTGTAGGGAACGCTCCGCCGCCTCCGCCTGGGCGAAGATCACGGCTTTCCTACCCCGCCGGGGACGCCGGCGCTCTGTCGAGGCCCCTCTCACGAAAGGGGAGTCTAAGGGCAAGCCCGTCAGGCGGCAAGCCGGCCGGTCAGCCGCGCCGGACCTTCAGCAGCGCCAGGTCCTTCGTAGTGCGTGGGGCCGTCCGTAGCGGCTGGGGCCGTCAGTAGCGGTAGTGCTCCGGCTTGAACGGGCCCTCGACGGCAACGCCGATGTAGTCTGCCTGCTTCTGGCTGAGCCTTGTCAGCTGGGCACCGACCTTCTCCAGGTGCAGGGCCGCCACCTTCTCGTCCAGGTGCTTAGGCAGCACGGCGACCGTCTTGCCGTACTTCTCGGCATTGGACCAGAGCTCAATCTGGGCGAGCACCTGGTTGGTGAAGGAGGCGCTCATCACGAAGCTCGGGTGGCCGGTCGCCACGCCCAGGTTCACCAGGCGGCCTTCGGCCAGCAGAATGATCTTCTTGCCGTCGGGGAACTCGATCTGGTCGACCTGCGGCTTGATGTTGTCCCACTTGAAGTTGCGCAGTGCGCCGACCTGGATCTCGGAATCGAAGTGGCCGATGTTGCAGACGATGGCGCGGTCCTTCATGGCGCGCATGTGGTCGACGGTGATGACGTCGACGTTGCCGGTCGCGGTGACGAAAATGTCGGCCTGCGGCGCGGCCTCCTCCATGGTGACCACCTCGTAGCCTTCCATGGCGGCCTGCAGGGCGCAGATCGGGTCGGCCTCGGTCACCAGCACGCGGCAGCCGGCGCTGCGCAGGGATTCAGCGGAACCCTTGCCGACGTCGCCGAAGCCGGCCACGGTGGCGACCTTGCCGGCCATCATCACGTCGGTGCCGCGGCGGATGGCGTCGACCAGGCTCTCGCGGCAGCCGTACTTGTTGTCGAACTTCGACTTGGTCACCGAGTCGTTCACGTTGATGGCCGGGAACAGCAGGGTGCCGGCCTTCTGCATCTCGTAGAGCCGGTGCACCCCGGTGGTGGTCTCCTCGGTCACGCCGCG
Source organism: Kiloniellaceae bacterium (assembly GCA_041565695.1). Lineage (GTDB taxonomy): Bacteria > Pseudomonadota > Alphaproteobacteria > Kiloniellales > Kiloniellaceae > Pelagibius. The sequence continues at coordinate 9,464 of JBFGUI010000070.1, read as the reverse complement.
GATTGCCTTGCCGAGCGTCGAGTACCAGCCGGGCTTCTCGGCGACCCGCTTCTTGATCGCGGCGAAGAGCGCCTCCTCCTCGTCGTTGGTCGGATTGCCGACCACCGAGAGGTCCTTCTCCGCCTTCATGCCGAGGTGGATCAGCAGGGTCGCATCGCCGCCGTCGTCGAGGATCATGTTCGGCGTGCCGCCGTCGTGCCACTCGAAGATGCGGTGGGTGAACTCCCAGTAGTCCTCCAGGCTCTCCCCCTTGAAGGCGAAGACCGGGGTGCCGGTGGCGGCGATCGCCGCGGCGGCATGGTCCTGGGTCGAAAAGACGTTGCAGGAGGCCCAGCGCACCTCGGCGCCCAGGGCCTGCAGGGTCTCGATCAGCACCGCGGTCTGGATCGTCATGTGCAGCGAGCCGGCGATGCGCGCGCCCTTCAGAGGCTGCGCTGCGCCGTATTCCTCGCGCAGGGCCATCAGGCCCGGCATTTCAGTCTCGGCGATGTCGAGCTCCTTGCGGCCCCAGTCGGCCAGAGAGATATCCGCCACCACGTAATCGGTGAAATCGGCCATGCTGTCCTTCCTAAAGTCGGCTTCTGCCCCGGAATCGGTTCGTTCTCGGGCCTGTCGCGGCGCCATGCTGTGATTCGAGCGGCTCCATGTATCAGCCCGCGCGCCGGGCCGCAAGGCCGCGGGGGAGAGAAGCGGAGCCTGCTAATTCGCCATTTCGTTGAAATCGTCGAGCAGGGCGGCGATGCGCCCGCTGTCGACCTGTTCCATGATCATCATGGCCCGCCGCCCGGCGGCGTGTATGTCGATGGAGAGGATGCGGCTTTTCACCCGGGGCACCGCCTTGGCGGTCATCGACAGCTCGCGCACCCCCAGGCCAATCAGCAGCGCCGTGAAGCGCGGGTCGCCGGCGATCTCGCCGCAGACGGAAACCGGGATCCGCGCCCTGAGCGCCGCCTCGACGGTGAACTGGATGAGCCGCAGCACGGCCGGGTGCAGCGGATTGAACAGGTGGGCGACCTGCTCCTCGCCGCGGTCGATGGCCAGGGTGTACATGGTGAGGTCGTTGGTGCCGATGGCGAAGAAGTCGGCGGCCTGCGCCAGGGAGTCGGCGGAAAGCGCGGCGCCCGGCACCTCGATCATCACGCCGACCGGGGGCAGCGGGTCGGCGATCGGCACGCCGCGGCGCTTCAGCCGCCGCACGGTCTTGTCCAGCTCCTTGCGCACCGCGCGCACCTCGCCCGGCGTTGTGATCATCGGCAGCAGGATGCGCAGGGGGCCGTGCGCCCCGGCCCGCAGCATGGCGGCCAGCTGCGGGCGCAGCAGCTTCGGCTCCTTGAGCGACAGGCGGATGGCGCGCAGGCCGAGCGCCGGGTTGGCCGCCTCGACGAAATGCTCGCCCAGCGAGGTCGCCAGCTTTTCGCCGCCGATATCGAGGGTCCGCACGGTGACCGGCCGGCCCTGCATGGCCTTCACGATCTCGGTGAGGGCCTGGTACTGCTCCTCCTCGTCCGGCAGGTCGTTGCGGTTCATGTACATGAACTCGGTGCGCAGCAGGCCGATCCCCTCGGCGCCGGTCTCGGCGGTCTGCTCCAGCTCGCGCGGCAGCTCCAGGTTGGCCTGCAGGACGACGCGCTGGCCGTCGCGGGTCTTCGCCGGCACGTCGCGCAGCCGCGCCAGGGCGCGGGTCTCGCGGGCCAGGTCCTTGAGACGGCGCTCGTAGCTGGCCAGGCGCTGGGGGGTCGGGTTGACGATGACGAGGCCGTTGGTCCCGTCGATGATCAGCTGGTCGCCGGAGCGCACCTTGGGCAGCAGGTCGGGCACACCGACCACCGCCGGCAGACCGAGCGAGCGGGCCATGATCGCCGTGTGGCCCTCGGCGCCGCCCAGCACGCAGGCGAAACCGCCGATCTCGCGCGGGTCCATCAGCGCGGTATCGGCCGGAGAAATCTCCTCGGCGATGACCACGCTGCCCCTCTCCAGGCCGACGAAGCCGTGATAGTCCGCATCCGTCAGGCAGCGCAGGATGCGGTGGCCGACCTCGCGCACGTCCTGGGCGCGGCCGCTGAGATAGCTGTCCTCCATCGCCTCGAACTCCTGGGCGATGGCGGAGATCTCGGCCATGACCGCGGCTTCGGCATTGCGCCGGTCACTCTCGATGCGCCGCTCGATGCCGCCGGTCAGGCGGCTCGAGTTGAGCATCTGCAGGTGGGCTTCGAGCAGGTAGCCGAGCTCTTCGGCGGCAAGGCCGTGAATGCCGAGGGCCTTGGCCTTCAGCTTGCCGACCTGGCGCCCCGCCTTCTCGATCGCGTCGACGAGGCGTTGCTTTTCCGCCTTCACCCGGCCGGCGGGGATCTGATACTCGGGCACCTGCAGCTCGCCGGCCTCGCGCACGTGGGCGGGCCCGATCGCCACACCCGGCGCCACCCCGAGGCCTTCGAGAATCCGTTCCTCGCCGGCCTTCTTGCTCTTTCTATCCGTCTTCATCGAACTTGCCGGCGACCAGGCGCGCCAGCGCATCCACGGCTTCCCGCGCGCTCTTGCCGGTTGCCTCCACATCGATCTCGCAACCGGGGCCCGCGGCCAGCATCATCAGACCCATGATGGAGCAGCCCGAGACCCGGGTGTCGCTCTTTACCACCGTGATCTGCGCATCGAAGCTCCCGGCGAGCTTGACGAACTTGGCCGCGGCACGGGCGTGCAGTCCCTTCTGGTTACAGATGGTCAGGCGCCGTCGCGCGACATCACCCGCCGGTTCCTGCAGATCTTCCTTCATGCCCTGCCCGTCATGTTCGAGTCGTCATTCCTTGTCGGCATCGAGCAGCTGCGAGGCCACGTTGATGTACTTGCGCCCGGCCAGCTGCGCCTGGGTGACCGCCTCGGCCAGGGTCGCCGTGCTGCGCAGACCGGTGAGCTTGATCAGCATCGGCAGGTTGATGCCGGCGATGACCTCGACCTGTCCCTTGTCGAGCACCGAGATCGCCAGGTTCGAGGGGGTGCCGCCGAACATGTCGGTGAGCAGGACCACGCCGTCGCCCTCGTCGGCGGCCTCCACCGCATCGAGGATGTCCTGGCGGCGCTGTTCCATATCGTCTTCCGGCCCGATACAGATCGCCGTCACGTTTTCCTGCGGACCGACGACGTGCTCGAGGGCCTCGACGAACTCTACGGCGAGCCGCCCATGGGTTACCAAGACGAGACCGATCATCCCTTACTCCCTGCCCGCCGGCGCGAAATTCCTGGCTTTTCGCCGTTTGTGGGCCGGCATTTGCTGTTCTGCAGCCATGATAAGGAACCAATCGCCCGGCCGGGTCAACTCGGCGGTCAAGTCCGCCGCCGGCGCCCGGCCCCGGGCCGCAATCACGGCCTGCCCGCCGATCGGGCCGGATCGCGGGCGATATCGCGGTGCGCGAGATGCACCTGGCGGCCCTTCGCGCCCAGCCAGGTGGCTAGGCGCTCGGCCACGAAGACCGAGCGGTGGCGCCCGCCGGTGCAGCCGATGGCGATGGTCAGATAGCTCTTGCCCTCCTGCTCGTAGCGCGGCAGCAGGCCGCCCAGCATGGCGGTCAGCTGCTCGAAGAAGGGCGCGAACCCGGGGTCCTGCTCGACATAGGCGCTGACCGCCGCATCCTGGCCGCTGAGCGGACGCAGCGCGGGGTCGTAGTGCGGATTGGTCAGAAAGCGCACGTCGAAGACCAGATCCGCCTCGCGCGGCAGGCCCTGGCGGAAGGAAAAGGAGGTGACGAAGATCGACATGCCGGCGCTCTGCGCCAGGCCGAAGCGGCCGAGCAGCTGGCGGCGCAGCTCAGCCGGGGCGAGAAAGGAGGAATCGATCACCAGGTCGGCCCGCTCGCGCAGCGGCGCCACCAGCCGGCGCTCCACGGCGATGCCGTCGGCCACCGGACGGCCCTGGACCAGGGGGTGGCGGCGGCGCGTCTCGGTGAAGCGCCGCACCAGCACCTCGTCATCGCAGTCTACAAACAGCATCGTGGTGGCGAAGCGCGGGTTGCCGGCGAGACGGTCGAGCTGTTCGATCACCGGGTCAACGGCGAAGTCTCGGGTCCGGATGTCGACCCCCACGGCGATCGGCCGCTGCAGGCCGACCTCGTTGACCACCGCGTTCAGCAGGCTGAGCGGCAGGTTGTCGATGGCCTCGTAGCCCTCGTCTTCGAGCACATGCAGGGCCGTCGAACGGCCGGCCCCCGACATGCCGGTGACCAGCACCAGGCGCGTCGCCCCCTCGCCGGCCGCCGCGGTTCCGCCCCGCCTGTCCTGCACCGCTGTGTTGTCGCTCATGCCCGCGCCTGCTTCGGTCCCTGCCGCCGGATCGGCGCGCATTATAAGCGGCAGCGCCGAACGCAAGGCAAGCCGCAGCTTCTCCGGCGCCGAGGGCTGTGCCGGGTCGAGTTCGATGCACCGCACGGCGATGCCGCAGAGGTTATCCGATGCCGTTTCCGGCAGGCGCTCGATCTCTTCTGCGGGACGAAGGTCGACGATCAGGGCGACGGGAACGCCAGCGCTGTAGGGCAGTTCGACGATGCCAAGGCCGCGCACTTCAAGCTTGCCGGCGATGGTCGCGGGCGGCGCGGCCAGCAGGCGATCGCCCTGCCGTTGCAGCACCGTCTGGTCGTCACTGATCAGGACGCCGCCCCGGTCGATCAGCCGCAGCGCGAGGTCCGACTTGCCGGCGCCCGAGGTCCCACGGAGCAGGACCGCCCAGTCGCCGAGTTCAGCATCGGCAAGCATCACCGCGGTGGCATGCACCAGCTGCTGCGCGGCCGCCCCCTCCATCGCGCAGCCCTATTCGGCGGGCAGGCGCACGACGAAACGCGCGCCGCAGACGCGGTCGCTGTCGTCATGGCGGTTCTGCGCCTCGATGGTGCCGCCGTGCGCCTCGACGATCTGTTTGGAGATGGAAAGGCCGAGACCGGAGTGGGTGCCGAACTTCTCGCCTGCGGGCCGTTCGGTATAGAAGCGCTGGAAGACCGCCTCGAGCTTGCCTTCGGGAATGCCCGGCCCCTCGTCGGAAACCGTCACCACCACCTCGCCGCCCTGGCGCTGCGCGGAGAGGCGGATGGTGCCGCCGGGCGGCGAGAAGGTGACCGCGTTACTGATCAGGTTGCGGAACACCTGACCGAGGCGGCCCTCGATACCCGGCACCGACAGATCCTGGTGGTCGAGCACATCGAGATGGAAGCGTGGCGCATCCGCTCGCTCCACAGCCTCCTGCAGCGCCACCAGCGCACTCAGCAACGCCGCGACGTCGACCGACTCCATTTCGGCGCGCGACAGCTCGGCATCGAGGCGCGATGCGTCGGAGATGTCGCTGATCAGGCGATCGAGGCGCTGCACGTCGTCGAGAATGATCGACATGAGACGCTTCTGTTGCTCGGGATCCTCGACGCGGGCAACGGTCTCAACGGCGCTGCGCAGCGAGGTCAGCGGGTTCTTGATCTCGTGTGCGACATCTGCAGCAAAGGCCTCGATGGCATCGAGCCGCGCCCAGAGCGCTTCTGTCATGGCGTGCAGCGAATCCGAGAGATCGCCGATTTCGTCGCCGCGGCGGGTGAAGTCAGGCAGCTCGAACTGCCGGCCTTTGCCGTAGCGTACCTGATCGGCAGCCTGCGCCAGGCGGCGGATCGGTCGGGCGATGGTACCGGCCAGGTAAAACGACAGCAGCACCGTCACCGCGAAGGCGACGCCGCAGACGATGAGGATGTCGCGGCGGCGGTCGTCGACCGCGGCGTTCACCACGGCACCGTCCTTGGACAGCATCAGCGCGCCCAGCACCTGGCGATAGCGCTGCACCGGCACGGCGACGGAGATAACCAGACGGCCCTGGCGGTCAACGCGTACCTTGCCCGGGCTCTGTCCGGCCAGGGCGCCGATGACCTCGTCGTAGTCCCGCGCCTTCTGATCATGCGGCTCGATGTAGAGCGGAAAGTCGTCCTTGCCGGGCAGCCACTGCGCCGCCAGGTCGAGCAGGCGGCGCAGCAGGCCCAGACCACCCTCGCCCGACGGCGGCAGGGCTTGCACCTGCACCTGGCCGCCGGGCCCGCCGAGCACGAAGCTGTCGGCGAGAATCTCGCCGGAGCGCGCGAAGATGCGCGCCCGCACGCCGGTATCAGTCAGCAGCACGCGCATCAGGTTGCGGGTCACCTCGGGCAGCAGGCGCTCGTCGCCGACCTGAGTGGCGACCACGGCGGTGGACCCGAGAGAGAGCGAAAAGGCACGGCCCTGGATGCGCAGGGAGTCGAGTTCCGCTGCGATCAGGCTGTCACGGTACTGATCGAGGTGCATCAGTCCGAGCACCGGGATCAGCAGCACCAGAACGTTGATGGTGAGGATGCGGCGCACCAGCGGAGAGCGCCAGCCGCGCGAACGCCGCCGCGCGGCGCGGACCGGCGGTGCCTCACCGGACAGACCGCTCGCCGCTTCGGAGCGGCTGCGCCGGGGCTCCTTCGCCGCGGTGGCGTCGCCGGGCTTGATGTTCTGCCTGAGCAGCAGGCCCTTGATCTGACTGTCGAGGCTCATGCCCAAAGGCCTCTATACCGCTCAGGCTTCCCGATAGCGGTAGCCGACTCCATAGAGCGTCTCGATCTGCTGAAAGGAATCGTCGATGTCGCGGAACTTCTTGCGCAGCCGTTTGATGTGGCTGTCGATGGTGCGGTCGTCGACATAGACGGATTCGCCGTAGGCCGCGTCCATCAGCTGGTCGCGGTTCTTCACGTGGCCCGGGCGCTGGGCCAGGGCCTTGAGGATCAGAAACTCGGTGACCGTCAGGTTGATGCGCTGGCCTTTCCAGGTGCAGAGATGGCGGGCCGGGTCGAGTGTCAGGTCGCTGCGCACCAGGGGCGCCTCGACCGGCTGGCCGTCGGCCTCGGCGTCCTCGCCGCTCTTCTCGCGCCGCAGCAGGGCGCGAATGCGCTCGATAAGCAGGCGCTGGGAAAACGGCTTGGTGATGTAGTCGTCGGCGCCCATGCGCAGGCCGAGCACCTCGTCGATCTCGTCGTCCTTCGACGTCAGAAAGATGATCGGCAGGTTCGAGGACTTGCGCAGATGGCCGAGCAGCTCCATGCCGTCCATGCGCGGCATCTTGATGTCGAGCACCGCCAGGTCCACCGGATTGGCGGATATGCCGCGCAGTGCCTCGGCGCCGTCGTTGTAGGTGCGCACCTTGAAGCCTTCGGCCTCCAGGGCGATGGAAACCGAGGTCAGAATGTTGCGGTCGTCGTCGACCAGGGCGATGGTGTCTTGCATGGCCGTGGAGAGCTGAAGAACCCCTCTCATTAGAACAGATTGCGGCGGCGATTGCCCGCTTTCCGGGCGCGCGGCTGGTTCCGGCCACGAAAGCAGACCGCGAGCGTGCCGACAAGCCGCCTGTCCCCCGGGTCCGCGGCCCCGCCGACGACGGCGGTTCTGCCACGGACCGGCGCAGCCTCGGGGCCGACTGTGGCCATTTTGCGGCATTTTCAGGATAGATGGGGAACGTGGCGGCGCGCAGCAAGCGCAACCTGGCGGCCCGCTGCCGCCGGCGCCGTTCACCCCGCCAGGGTGCTGCGCGGCTGGCCGCCGAGCGGATGAAGGGGCATCGTTTTGGTTAGCCTGGGGTTAGGTCCTGTACTCATGAACTCTCGCGGCCACGAAAGTTTATGAGTACAGGACCTAGACGGAATGTGGAGGTTTGGCTTGGTGTGGCTGGCCCCGGCGGATAGGTTGGACGCGAAGCTCGCGGTGTTTGCCCTGCGGAGTGACAGCCGGCCCGCGGGACGAACATTTGTAGGGATGTCGCCATCGACTGTTCCGCGGCGCGCAGCCTGGGCGGAACCGGGGGGCGCGGCACACGGACATCATGGCGGTAGACGACCATAACCAGAGGCCGAAAGGGGCGGCGCTGACCCGCTGTGCGACGCGGGAGTTCCTGGAGAGCTGCCCCGCCCGCATTGCCGAGCTGTTCCACTACTGGGACGGCTTGCGCGGCGCGCGGCGCATGCCGCGGCGCGCGGACTTCCAGCCGGAGGCCGTCGTCCGTCACCTGCCGGGCATTTTGTTGATCGATGTCGAGGGGCTCGACGACCAAGGGGTCGGCATCTATCGCTATCGCGTGGTCGGCACCGAGGAGGTGCGCCTGCGCGGCCACGACCCGACCGGGAAGCTGGTGCAGGAGGGTTTCTTCTGGTCGAGCGCCGAGGAGGCGGTGGCCTGCTACGAAACGATCCGCAAGAGCCGCAGCTATCTCTATGAGGTCGCCGAGTTCGTCACGCCCGAGCGCCGCTGGCGCTCCGAGTACGCGATCATCCTGCCGTTTTCGGAAGACGGCCAGAACGTCAGCCAGATCCTGGTCTATTCCCTGGCGCGAACCCGGCAGCCGGACCTTTAGCTCCGGGGCTCCGACGCTTGACCGTGTGCTTTATTTCTATAATACTGGAAATATGGAAAAACAAAGTGCCCTGGCCGGTCTGGCCGCTCTCGCTCAGGAAACCCGGTTGGACATCTTCCGCCTGCTGGTCGAGTGCGGACCGCATGGGCTGGCCGCCGGCGACATCGCCGCGCGCCTGGCCCTGCCGGGTGCCACCCTGTCGTTTCACCTGAAGGAACTGCGCCAGGCGCGCCTGGTCACCTGCCGGCGCGCCGGCCGCTCCCTGATCTATGCCGCCGACTTCACCGCCATCAGCGGTCTGGTGGGCTATCTGACCGAAAACTGCTGCCGCGGCGGCTGTGCGAGCCCGCCGGACGCGCCGGCCCTTGAGGAGATCGAAGCATGAAGCGCCTGCATGTCCACATCAGTGTCGACGACCTGGCAAGCTCCGTCGATTTCTACGCCACTCTTTTCGGCGATCGACCGAACGTGCTGAAGGCCGACTACGCCAAGTGGTCGCTGGAGGATCCGCGGGTCAATTTCGCGATCTCCCAGCGCGGCCGCGCGGTGGGGCTCGATCATCTGGGCATTCAGGTCGACAGCGCCGAGGAACTGCAGGAGGTGGGCGAACGGCTTGCCGCCTCGGGCGCCCGGCTGGTGAAGCAGAAGGACGCGGCCTGCTGCTACGCGCGCTCCGACAAGGCCTGGGTGAACGATCCCCAGGGCATCGCCTGGGAGACCTTCCACTCCCACGGCGAGATCACCGTCTACGGCGAGGACACGCTGGAAGAGGCGGCGCAGCAGGCGGGCCTGGCCTGCTGCGAGGCGCAGCCCTGCGGCCCGTCCGCGGCCCAGGAAAGCACCGGAAAGGGCGGCCGCGATGGGACCTGCTGCGGCTGAGCCGGGAGCAAAAAATGCTGCGCAGCATGACCATCTATGCTGCGCAGCAATTTTGTTATTTCAATGGCTTAAGAATCAGCTTTCCAATTCGCGGAAGGCTTGGTGGAGCTTTGCCTCGGATGAGGTGACAAAGGCCTCCATGTTGCGGATGCGCTGCTCCTGCTCGCGGTCGCGGTGGCGCAGCCGCGACAGGCTTTCGCTCGGCTTGAGG
>JBFGUI010000069.1:0-16795 GCA_041565695.1 Kiloniellaceae bacterium | reverse complement strand
CGGCGATCTTGCCGAGGACGACGCCCTGCCAGTTCCAGCCCTGGTAGACCAGCAGCGCGATGATCGCGAAGCCGAACAGCGACTGCGTCAGCTGCAGGCCGATGAAGCGGCCGCGCTGCTCGGCGAACTGGTTGAAGGTCAGCATGAAGTAGAAGTTGGCGTAGAGATAGGCCGCCAGGACGATGGCGACGACCCATGTGCTGGGGAACTTGATGAGGCCGGCAACCGTCTCGTTGAACAGCACGGCGACAAGGCCGAGGAACAGGGCCGAGGCGGTCGAGAGATAGAAGGCAGAGACCACGAAGGCGGCCCGGCCGGACCCGTCCATCTCGTAGAACCGCATCTTGAGGGCGTCCTGGATGGTCAGGTTGACTACCGGCCGCAGAAAGGCCACCAGCGAGACGAAGAGCACCCAGATTCCATAGTCCTCCGGGCTCAGCAGCCGCGTTAACAAAATAGCGAGGAAGAATGGCGAGAGTGCCTCGATGCTGTTCGCAAACGAGTAGAAAATGGAAATCCCTGCCAGTTTTTTGAACAGCTTGTACATTCGCTTTATCTTGGGCTTTCAGCGTCGGTGAAAGATGTACTCTCTCGGCAGGGCATGCTGGATCGTAAGGAACCTCGACGGGTCTCCCCGGCGCCTGGCGATCTTTACCGAGGTTGTTCAAAAAAATCTTAAAGTACGCTTTTTCTACGTTATTTACGAGGCTGCGCCGCTGGCCATCAAGGCCCTATTGTTATGGTGCTATGGCCTCAAATGCTACCTCTCCCTCGACTGGGACAGGTCGGGAAGAGCGGAACTGGCGACTTTCGCCTCCTTTCACAACGAGCACGTGGCGATCGGCCACATCCTGGGCCATGTCGAGGGGCTGGCCAGCGGCAACATCGCCGCCTCGAAGCGCAACTGCCTCAGTCCGGCCGCGCTGCGCGCCCTGCCTGCCTTCCTCGCATCGAGCCGCCGGCTGCTGAGACTGTGCCGCCGGCTGGCGCGGCGCTTTCATTTCCTGCCTGCCTGCCGGGTGTTCAGCACCATGACCTACTACGCCCGTTTCAGGCAGCTGCTGGAACGCCCGGGCGTCAAGGCGGTGCTGATCACCAACCACTACTCGCCGGAGTGTCTCGCCGTGGCGGCCGCGGCGCATCGCGCGCGAAAGAAGGTCATCTTCGCCAATCATGCCAACGCGACCTGGGATAGCGGGTTCGTGCCGCCGCTCTACAGCGATCTCGCCGCCGTCACCAGCCAGGCCGTGCTCGACATCTACCGCCGGCACAGCCCGCGGGAGCTGCGGGCCGTCTTCATTCCCCTGGCCTCGGCGCAGCGGCCGATGCGCAGCCGCCTCGAGGACGCGCAGCCCCTCTCTGTCGGCATCTTCCTGACCGCCCTGACGAACATGGCGCGCCTGCGCACCCTGGTAGAACAGCTGAGCGGCAACCCGAGGGTCGGCGACATCCTGATCCGCCCGCACCCGGTCGAGGTGATCAAGGACGACCTGTCGGCGCTCTGCGCCGGCGGCGGGCGCGTCAAGGACACCTTCGGCATGCCGCTGTTCGACAACATCAAGCTCTGCGACGTCGTCGTCTGCGGCAACAGCACGGTCACCGTGGAGCTGCTGCGCGGCGGCGTGCCGGTGCTCTATGACGGGGAGCTCGACGGTCTGCCCTACGACTACAACGGCTACATGAAGCACGAGCTGGTGCTGCCGGTCCCGGCCGAGCTGAACTACGCGGCCCTCGTATCGATCGGCGACTTCTACGACAGCGTCGCGTGGTTCGAGACCATGCGCTACTTCGACGCCGGCTATCAGCGCGACGAGGCGGAGATGTTCCGCCAGCTTGCCGAAGCGATGCGGGAAGTCCTCGCGTGATGGCCTCGGCTTCGCTCTCCGCGGCCGGCAAGGCGCTCCTCATCGCCTTCGCGGTCTATGTCGTGGCGGTCTTTGTCTACCAGCTGACCCTGATCGCCGATGCCGACTACCTGCACGAGGAGATGCGGCTGCTGTTCCGCTACCACCTGGCGAGCGATCCGCGGCTGTTCGGCGACGACTACATCGCGTCCTTCGTGGCCGCCTTCGACCAGCCCTATCTCTACGACTGGATCACCCGCCTCTGGCTTGCGGCCGGCGGTGAGCTGACGGTGCTGCACCGGGTGATCCCCTTGCTCTGCTGGCTGGCTTTTCTGGCCGGCCTCGCGGTCGCCGCGCTGCGTCTCGGCGGCCGCGTCACCGCCATCGCCGTGCTGGGTCTGGCCGTGGTGCAGCCGGTCTATCTGCACCAGATCACCTCGGCCCTGCCGCACAGCTTCGCCTTTCCGCTGCTGGCCTGGGCCTTCGTCGCCCTGCTCTTCGGCTCCACCCCGGGGCTGGCACTGGCGACGCTGCTCTGCGGCCTGCTGTACCCGGCACTGACGCCGCTGGTCGGGCTGCTGTTCGCCTGGCATGTGATCATCGCGCGGCAAGCCTGGCGCCTGGGTGCCGGCCGCCGTGCCGCCGACCTGCTGCTGCTCGCGGCCGTCGGCGGCGTCTCCCTCTGGCTGCTGTTCGACGCCCTCGCTGGGCCCAGCGGCTTCGGGGCGCCCCTCGCCCCCCTGGAGCGGGTCGAGGCCTATCCGGAGAACGGGCCGCAGGGGCGTCACTTCTATGGCGTTTTCAATCCTTTCGCCTACGTGGCGGCCAAGGCCTTCGACCAGTTCCACGATGTCTTCGGCAACATGAAGCTGCTGCTGCTGCTCGTCTATGCTCTCGTCAGCCTCTACGGTCTGGTCGTGCTCTGCACAGAAGCAAGAGGGCGACAGGCGGTCGTGGCCCTGATCCTCTGCAGCCTGGCGGTCAGTATTCTGGTGTTCCTGGCAAAGCCCCATCTCGTCTACCGCTTCATACTCTATCCCGGCTTCATTCTGCTGCCGCTGCTCTTCGTGCGCGGTATCGAGAGCTTCTGCGGACGTTTCGCGCAGCTGCTTCGGGCGCCGCAGTCGGCGGCGCTCGCAGTCGTGCTGCTGTTCGCCCTGTCGCTGGACGGAATCGAGGCCAGGAAGCTCGGCTACTGGTGGCACCTCGAGCCGGAGAGCGCGGCGGTCATCGACTTCGCCGTGGAGCAGCCGCCGGGGACCCTCTTTGCGGTCTGGCCGCAGAGCGAGGGCGGGCTGGAGTATCTTCCCTATCTCGCGCGCCGGCCGGTCTTCGTCCTGCAGAAGGCCCACTACCCGACCTACGAGAAGCATGTGCTGGAGATGCGGGCCCGCATGGATGCGCTGATTGAGGCCTATCTGGCGAGCGACGCGGCGCCGCTGCGGGCCCTGCACTGCCGCTGGGGAGCCGACTATCTGGTCGCCGACAGGACGCATTTCGGCGAGGCGGGCACGCGTCCCGCGTACTTCGCCCCCTTCGACGCGCGCCTCGAGGCGCTGTGGCGGGAAAGGGCCCCTGGCGACTTCCTGCTCAATGCGCCCGATCCGGCCTTCGTCGTGCTGGAGACGCCGCGCTACAGGATTCTACGCCTGGCAGGCCCCTGCGAGGCACGTTGATGCGCCAAGGCACGGCCTGTAGGATCGGGCTTCTGTCCCCAGGCGCCGGAACCCTGTGACCATGGCCCTCGATCGTGCCGCCGAGCCGGTCTTCGTTCATTCCACCTGTCCGCACGACTGCCCGAGCGTCTGCGCTCTCGAAGTCGAGCGCCTGTCCAGTTCGCGCATCGGCAAGGTGCGCGGCGCGCGCGACAACGACTACACCGACGGCGTGGTCTGCGCCAAGGTGGCGCGCTATGCGGAACGGGTACATCACCCCGGCCGGCTGACCGCACCGCTGCGCCGGGTCGGCGCGCGCGGGCAGGGGCGGGACGCCTACCAGGAGATCTCCTGGGACCAGGCCCTCGACGAGGTGGCGGAGGCTCTGCTGAAGGCCGAACAGCGCCATGGCAGCGAGACCGTCTGGCCCTACTTCTATGCCGGCACCATGGGGCTGGTGCAGCGCGACGGGATCGAGCGCCTGCGCCATGCCAAGCGCTATGCGCGGCAGAACTCGACGATCTGCACCAAGCTGGTCGCCACCGGCTGGAATGCCGCCTGCGGCGCGCGGCTGGGTCCCGATGCCCGCGAAATGGTCGAATCCGACCTCATCGTGATCTGGGGCGGCAATCCAGTCTCGACCCAGGTTAACGTGATGACCCACGTGGCCAAGGCCCGCAAGGGGCGCGGCGCCAGGCTGGTGGTGGTCGATCCCTATCGCACCGGCACCGCGGCCCAGGCCGATCAGCACCTCTGCCTCAAGCCGGGCACCGACGGTGCCCTGGCGGCGGCGGTGATTTCCGTGCTGTTGGCCGAGGGCTACGCCGACCGCGCCTACATGGCGAAGTACAGCGACTGGGATGCGGCGCTGGAAGCCCACTTCGCCGCCTGCACGCCGGCCTGGGCAGCGGAGATCACCGGCCTCACCGAGGCCGAGATCGTCGCCTTCGCCCAGCTCTACGGCCAGACTAAGCGCAGCTACATCCGGGTCGGCTACGGCCTGTCGCGGGCGCGTAACGGCGCTTCCTCGGTGCACGCGGTCGCCTGCCTGCCGACAGTGACCGGCGCCTGGCAGTATCGCGGTGGCGGCGCCATGCAGGGCCAGTCGGATGTCTACGGTCTCGACGAGACCTTGATCCAGGGGCTCGACCTGCGCGACAAGTCGACGCGTCTGCTCGACCAGTCGCGCATCGGCCCGATCCTCACCGGCGACCGCCGCGATCTCGGCGACGGCCCTCCGGTGACCGCGCTGCTGATCCAGAACACCAACCCCTTGGTGGTCTGCCCGGAGAGCGCCAAGGTGGCCGAAGGTTTCGCCCGCGCGGATCTCTTCACCTGCGTGCACGAGCAGTTCATGACTGATACCGCGGCCATGGCCGACATCGTACTGCCGGCGACCACCTTCTTGGAGCACGACGACATCTATGTCGCCAGCGGCCATACCTATCTGCAGGTGACCCGGGCGGTGATCGATCCGCTGCCCGACTGCCGCAGCAATCATGAAGTGATCTGCGCACTGGCCGCGCGCCTCGGGGCCGAGCATCCCGGCTTTCGCATGAACGCCTGGCAGATCATCGACGCGACCCTGAAGGCCTCCGGCCTGCCGGATGCCGAGACAGTCCATGCCGCGCACTGGTACGACTGCGTGAAGCCCTTCGAGCAGATGCACTTTCTCGACGGCTTCGCTCATGCCGACGGCCGGTTCCACTTCAAGCCCGACTGGGCGGCCCAAGGCCGCGACTTTGCGGCCATGCCGCACCTGCCGGGCCACAATCCCGACTACGACAGGGCCGAGGCGGAGCGGCCGTTCCGCCTGGTGGCGGCGCCGGCGCGCACCTTCCTCAACTCCACCTTTACGGAGACTCCGGGGTCGCTGAAGCGCGAGCAGCGCCCGACGGTGCTGATCCATCCCGATGCAGCGGCGCGCCTGGGGATCCGCGAAGGCGCACGCGTGCGTCTCGGCAACCGGCAGGGCTCGCTGGTGGTCCATGCCGAGCTGTTCGAGGGCCTGCAGCCCGACGTGGTGGTGGTCGAGAGCATCTGGCCGAACAGTGCCTTCGAAGAGGGTCGCGGCATCAACCTGCTGATCAGCGCCGATCCGGGGCCGCCGGCCGGCGGCGCGGTTTTCCATGATACCGCGGTCTGGGTCGCGGCCGCCTGAGACAGCCTGACGCGTTGGACTCGTCGCTTCCGGGCGCTAGATTATAGTCAGGTGCGGCCGCCGGCCGCAGGTCCGTAAACAGCAGTCGAAGAGGGCAAATGGCCAAGGATCCGAAGCTCCCGCAGGACAGGTCGAGCTCGGAAGTGGAGGCTTTCCTGCGCAAGCTCGCGGTCACGCCGGCCCCTGTGGCCGGTTCGGACGCCGCTGCGCGCGGGCGCCTGATCTTCGCCATGGACGCCACGGCCAGCCGCGAGCCGACCTGGGACCGCGCCTCCCACCTGCAGGCGGAGATGTTCAAGGAGACCGAGGCGCTCGGCGGGCTGCAGGTGCAGCTCATCTACTACCGGGGTTTCGGCGAGTGCAAGGCCAGCCCCTGGGTCAACAACTCGGCGGCGCTGCTGCGTTTCATGACCGGGGTGTTCTGCCTTGCCGGGCGGACCCAGATCAGCAAGGTCCTCAAGCGCGCCATCAAGGAAACCAAGGAGCAGAAGGTCGCGGCCTTGGTCTTCGTCGGCGACGCGATGGAGGAGGACATCGACCATCTCGGCCATCTCGCCGGCGAGCTGGGGCTGCTCGGCGTGCCCTGCTTCATGTTCCACGAAGGCGACGACCCGATCTCGCGCAATGCCTTCCAGCAGGTCGCCCGTCTCAGCGGCGGGGCTTTCTGCAACTTCGACTCCGCCAGCGCCCGGCAGCTGCGCGAGCTGCTCTCCGCCGTCGCGGTCTTCGCCGCCGGCGGACGCCGCGCCCTGGCCGACTACAGCCGCAAGACCGGCGGGCTTGTGCCGCAGCTCACCCACCAGGTCAAATAGCCGGCGATGCAGTATTTCATTCTCGGCGTTGCCCTGCTGGCCGCGTTCCTCTTCCTCGGGCGCTGGTTCGTCGAGGCGGATCCGCGCAAGCTCGCCACGGCGCTGAAGTGGGGCGGACTCGGTTTCGTTGCCCTGGTCGGCCTGGCGCTGGTGCTGAGCGGGCGCATCGGGCTGATCCTCCTCTTGATCCCCCTCATCTTCTGGCTGCGCCGCATTCTCTCCCGCGCCAGGGCCGCAAGGGGGCCGACCAGCGGCCAGTCCTCGCAGGTGCGTACCCGCTTTCTCGAGATGACCCTCGACCACGACACCGGGACGCTTGACGGGCGCATCCTCGACGGCCCCCACGCCGGGGAAACCCTCTCGCAGCTCGATCTGGCGGAACTGCTGGAGCTGCTGCGCGAATACAGCGTCGTGGACCCGGAATCGGCCTCGGTGCTGGAGGCCTATCTCGACCGTACGCAGTCGGCAGACTGGCGCGCGGCGGCCGGCGGCGGGGCGGAGCAGGCGGAGGCCGGCGCCGGGCAGCAGGGCGCGGAGCGCGGCGGCCGGGCCGGGTCCGGCGGGTCGATGACCCGCGAGGAGGCGCTGGAGATCCTCGACCTGGAGGAGGGTGCCAGTGAGGCGGAGATCCGCGAGGCCCACCGCCGCCTGATGCAGAAGCTGCATCCGGACCACGGCGGCTCCAACTACTTGGCCGCGAAGCTGAACCAGGCGAAAGACCTGCTGTTGCGCCGCTGAGCGGCCGATTCCCCGCCGCCGCGGCCTGTTCCGTGTCCCTTGTCGCCCCGGGCCCCCTGTGGCAATACAGCCGCGTCCTCGTCGGTTCCCGGCGCCCCGAAGTCGTTTGAGTGAGGTACGTGGTCTCATGACAGGCACTATTCGCAAGGCGGTCCTGCCGGTCGGCGGCCTCGGCACCCGCTTCCTGCCGGCCTCCAAGGCCATCCCCAAGGAAATGCTGCCCGTCGTCGACAAGCCCCTCATCCAGTACGGCGTCGAGGAGGCGCGGGCCGCCGGCATCGAGGAGATCATCTTCGTCACCAGCCGCGGCAAGACGGCGATCGAGGACCACTTCGACCACCACTTCGAGCTGATGGAGAACCTGCAGGCCCGCGGCAAGACCGAGGAGCTGGAACTGGCGCGCGGCATGATCGGCACCGCCGGCAAGATCAGCTACACCCGCCAGCCCGAGGCCCTGGGCCTCGGCCATGCGGTCTGGTGTGCGCGTAACCTGGTCGGCCGCGAGCCTTTCGCCGTGATCCTGCCGGACGATCTGGTGCTGCATCCGCACGGCTGCCTGGCCCAGCTGGTCGAGGCCTACGGCGAGGTCGGTGGCAATCTCGTGGCCGTCGAGGACGTGCCGCGCGACCAGACCGACCGCTACGGCATCCTCGACGTGGTCGGGGGGCCCGAGGCGGACAAGGGGGCGCGCCTGGTGCGGGCCAAGGGGCTGGTCGAGAAGCCGGCGCCGGCCGAGGCGCCCTCGACGCTGTCAATCATCGGCCGCTACATCCTGCAGCCCGAGGTCTTCGACGAGCTCGACCGCCAGGAAGAGGGGGCCGGCGGCGAGATTCAGCTGACTGACGCCATGGCGCGGACCATCGGCCGCCAGCCCTTCCACGGCCTGCGCTTCGAAGGGCGGCGTTTCGACTGCGGCAGCAAGGCCGGCTTCCTGGAGGCCAACATCGCCTATGCCCTGGAGCGCGACGACCTGGCCGCGGCGGCGCGCGACATCCTGCGTCGCTACGGCGCGGTAACCTGATCGACATGCCTGGAGCGCCGCTATAGCGCCGCGCCTGAGGTTTCTGGAGTAGTCTTTTATGCGTATAGCAATGGTTGGCACCGGCTATGTCGGCTTGGTTTCCGGGGCCTGCTTTTCCGAGTTCGGCACCCAGGTGGTCTGCGTCGACAAGGACGCGTCCAAGATCGAGCGCCTGAACGCGGGGGAGATTCCGATCTTCGAGCCCGGCCTGGACGTTCTGGTCACCAACAACCGCGAGGCCGGACGCCTGACCTTCACCACGGACCTGGCCGGCGCCGTGGCCGGGGCGGATGCGGTGTTCATCGCCGTGGGCACGCCGACGGGGCGCACCGGTGGGGAAGCTGACCTCACCTACGTCTACGACGCGGTGCGCGAGGTGGCCGCGCATCTGCAGGGCTACACGGTCGTCATCAACAAGTCGACGGTGCCGGTCGGCACAGGCCGCGAAGTCGAGCGGCTGATCCGCCAGGTCAATCCCGCCGCCGACTTCGACGTGGTCTCCAATCCGGAGTTCCTGCGCGAGGGCGCGGCGATCAACGATTTCATGCGGCCCGACCGGGTGATCATCGGGGCGGAAAGCGACCGGGCGCGCGAGATCATGCGGGCGCTCTACCGGCCGCTCTACCTCATCGAGACGCCGATCCTCTTCACCACGCTGGAGACGGCCGAACTCACCAAGTACGCCGGCAACGCCTTTTTGGCCACCAAGATCACCTTCATCAACGAGATCGCCGATCTCTGCGAGAAGGTCGGCGCCGACGTGCACGACGTCGCCCGCGGCATCGGCCTCGACGGCCGGATCGGGCGCAAGTTCCTGCACCCCGGCCCGGGCTATGGCGGCTCCTGCTTTCCCAAGGACACCCTGGCGCTGGTGCATACCGCGCAGAAGGCCGGCGCCCCGGTGCGCATCGTCGAGACCGTCGCCGACATCAACGACAGGCGCAAGAAGGCCATGGCCTCGCGCATAATCGCAGCCTGCGACGGCTCGGTCGCGGGCAAGACCGTCGCCATCCTGGGCGTCACCTTCAAGCCCAACACCGATGACATGCGCGACGCCCCCAGCCTCGAGATCGTCCCCGCCCTGATCGCCGCGGGGGCGACGGTGCGCGCCTACGATCCCGAGGGCATGGCTCAGGCCGAGCCGCTGCTGCCCGGGGTGGTCTGGAGCGGTTCCGCCTACGAGGCCATGACCGGTGCCGACGCGGTCGCCATCCTGACCGAATGGAACGAGTTCCGCGGCCTCGACATCGAGCGCATCAAGCAGATCATGAAGGCGCCGGTCATGATCGATCTGCGCAACATCTACAACCCGGCCGACATGCTGGCCGCAGGCTTCCGCTACAGCTCCGTCGGCCGCCCGCTGGCGCGCCCGGGCGCCTGAGCATGGCGACCGCTGCGCTGCCCGATCCGCAGGCGCCGCACCGCTTTGACCCGACGGTGCTGCGCGAGTACGACGTGCGCGGCATCGTCGGGGAGACCATCACGGAGGCCGATGCCTACGCCCTGGGGCGCGCCTTCGGCAGCCTCGCGCGGCGCCGCGGCGCCGCGGCGCTGGCGGTCGGCTATGACGGACGCGATTCCTCGCCGCGGCTGGCCGCGGCGCTGAGCGCCGGCCTTGCGGCCTGCGGCCTGCGCGTCGGGCTGATCGGGCGTGGCCCGACGCCGATGCTCTACTTCGCCGCCTACACCATGGACTTTGATGGCGGCGTGATGATCACCGGGTCGCACAATCCGCCGGACTACAACGGCTTCAAGCTGGTGCTGCACAAGGCCTCGTTCTTCGGTCCCGATATCCAGCAGCTCGGCCGCATGGCGGCGGCGGGCGACTACGAGACCGGCCCGGGTACGATCGCCGAGGTCCGGGTATTCGACGACTACGTGGCGCGGATCCTGGCCGAGGCCGGCGACGGCCGGCCGCTCAAGGTCGCCTGGGACGCCGGCAACGGCGCCATGGGCGAGGCCATGGCCGCCGTGGCGGCGCGCCTTCCGGGCGAGCACTTCCTGCTCAACGAGACGATCGACGGGACCTTCCCCAGTCACCACCCCGATCCCACGGTGGCGGAAAACCTGAAGCAGTTGCAGGAAACGGTGCTGCGCGAGGGCTGCGACCTCGGCATCGCATTCGACGGTGACGGCGACCGCCTCGGCCTGGTCGATTCACAGGCGCGCATCCTGTGGGGCGACCAGATCCTGCTGTTCTTCGCCCTCGACGTCCTCGAGCGCCACCCGGGCGCCAGCATCGTCGGCGACGTGAAGTGCAGCGACACCGTGTTCGCGGCCATCGCCGCGGCCGGCGGCAGGCCGCTGATGTGGAAGACCGGCCACTCGGTGATCAAGGCAAAGATGAAGGAACTGGGCGCCCTCTTCGCCGGCGAAATGGCCGCGCACTTCGTGTTCGGCGAGAACTTCTACGGCTACGACGACGCGCTCTACGCGGCGGTCCGCGTGCTGTCGATCCTGCAGTCCTCCGGGCAGACCCTGGCCGGCTTCCGCGACTCGCTGCCCCCGGTGGTCAATACGCCGGAACTGCGCGTCGCCTGCCCGGAAGCGCGCAAGAAGGCGGTGGTCGCGGAGGTCAAGGCGCGGCTCCTGGCAGAGGGCGCGGAGGTGGTCGACATCGACGGCGTGCGGGTGCGCGAGGGCGGCGGCTGGTGGCTGCTCAGGGCCTCGAACACCGAGGATGCCCTGACCCTGCGCTGCGAGGCGCCCGACGCGGCACGCCTCGAGGTCCTGACGCAGCGGCTGGCGCGGGAACTGAAGGCCAGCGGGCTCGAGCCGCCGCCATTCTGACCGTCTGAAAGAAAGCTCTTAGTTGGAGCCCTGAGCCACCGGCTGCAGGACGACGCAGTTCATGCGGGCGGCGATCAGCTCCTGGCAGGCGGAGCGGGCTTGCTGCTCGTAGAGACCGGTCAACTGAGATCGGTAGAGCGTGCCGGCGGCCGGGGAATCAACCCGTTCGACCGCGACCTTGGCTCCCTGGAGCGCCTTGGGTGCGGTTTCCAGCGCCGCCTTGGCGTTGCTGTGGGCCGCCCGGAAGCGGCTGAAGGCGCCGACCTGCACGGTCCAGTCGTTGGTCACGGCCTCCGCCTCGGCCGGCATGTCCATGGGATCGACGGTGGCAATCTGGGAAGCGGCGTCGACGGGCTTGACCGGTCGGCTGCGCACCGGCAGGGCCGCGTCAGGCGCGGGTTCCGCCGCCGCAACCAGAGCCGGCGCTTGCGGGTTCTGGAAAGGATTGCGGCCGGGAACGGCGGGGATCGTCTTCACGCCCATGGAAGCGAGCTTGGTGAAGCCGCGGTTGAGCAGCTTGACCATGTGGCGGTCGCGCGAGCGCGCCGTCTTGCCGCCGAAGACCACGGCGATGACGCGGCGGCCGTTGCGCTCCACCGAGCTGACCAGGTTGAAGCCGGAGGCGCGGGTGTAGCCCGTCTTGATGCCGTCCGCCCCGTTGTAGCTCTTGAGCAGGCGGTTGTGGCTGCGGTAGGTCCGGCCCTTGTAGGTGAAGGTCCGCACCGAGAAATAGTGATAGTACTGCGGGTAGTCCTCCATCAGCGCCTTGGCCAGGCGCACCATGTCGCGCGCCGTGCTCTTCTGGCCGCGGTTGGGCAGCCCCGAGGCGTTGCGGAAGGTGGTGCGGGTCATGCCCAGCGCGCGGGCCCGCTTGGTCATTTCCTTGGCGAAGGTGGTCTCCTTGCCGGCCAGGGCCTCGGCCACCACCACGGCCACGTCGTTGGCCGACTTGGTGGCCAGGGCCAGGATCGCGTCTTCCACCGTGATGGTCTGGCCGCGCTTCAGGCCCAGCTTGGACGGCGGCATGCCGCTGGCGCGCTTCGACACGGTCAGCTGCTGGTCGAGCTTCAGCTCGCCCTTCTCCAGGGCCTCGAAGACCATGTAGAGGGTCATCATCTTGGTCAGCGAGGCGGGGTAGTTGCGCGTGTCCGCGTTGACCGCATGCAGCACCTGCCCGGTGTCCGCGTCGACGACGATGGAGGCGTAACGCGCGGCGGCCTCAGAGGGCGCCAGCGTCGTCCATCCCGCCAGGGTCAGAAACGTCAGGAACAGCAGCGCGGTCTTTCGGAGCATCGATTCTCGCTAGCAGTCGATTGATCGGTGGGCGGCGCGGTCGTCGGAACGTCCCGCGAATCTCGCTCAATTAACCCGGCAAAGCCCCCAAAAAACGCATCGATTCTAAGGCATTGCCGGATTCCCTGTCCAGTCTAATGGGGCAGCCATTACAATGTGGTTAAAATACCCTCAAATCAGGACCTTGCCGGGGCGGTGCTGCGGTATCCCGGTGCCGCAGCCACAATCGCGCCCGAATGCCCCCGAAATCACGTCGCGGCGCGCGATGCGGCGGCGTAAACCAAAGGAGATCGGCGGAGGTGACGACGACAGGCATGCGACGGATCGCGGTGACGCTGGCGCTGCTCGCCGCCGCGCTCGCGGCGGGCTGCAGCTACCGCGGCGACATCGACGATCCGCTGACCATCAAGGCGACGTGGTTCAGCTACCTCAACGGCGACGACATCCGCGCGGCCTGCGTTGAGGGCAGCGGCACCCGCTATCGGCTGATCTACAACGCCGACTACGACGCGCAGCTGCGCAGCTACGAAGTCACCGCCGGGGCGGACGGCGCGGCGACGCTGATCTCCCGCGTGCAGGGGCCGAGCGGCCTGGTGGTCAACCGGATGAGCCTCGCGGATCCCCTCGGCTGGGCAGGCTGGACCAAGAGCGTCACGCCCCTCAGTCCCGCCCAGTTGCAGAGCCTCGATGACGCCCTGGCGCGCAGCGGCGCCTTCGACCCGGCCCCCTCCGGCCTGCAGCTGTTCTCGAAGGAGACCTACTGGGTGTCCAATCTCTGCCGGAACGGCACCTTCGCCTTCAACGCCTGGCGCTTTCCTTCCGATCGCTACGCGGCCATCGTCTTCGACGATCTGCTGTTCTCGCTGGACCAGACCGGGGTCGCCGTGCGCGATCCGGTGGCGGTGCCGGTCGGAGCCTCGGCGCGGGCCTCTGTGCCGCGGCGTCAGCAGAGCAGCGACGAACGCGGCAACTACTTCAACGTCAAGGTCGGGGAAAACGGCCTAACCGACCGGATCGCCTTCTGACGCGCCGCGGCCGCCCCGCGCCGGGCCTGGAAAAGCGTCAGTCCTCGGAGACCACCGTGAGGTGGGCCGTGTTGGCGCCGGGCCGCAGTTCGTCGGCCCAGGGGCCGTCCGGCATGTCGGCGGCGAGCTTCTTGATGTGCTCGTTCCACCAGATGCGCTGCTCGCGCAGGTCGTCGTAGTCGTAGTGCGCCTTGCGCCAGCGCTGCTCGGCCTTGCTGTAGGTCGCCAGGTCGATCGGAAAGCCCACATCGGCCGAGGAGAAACGCGACGAGTCGAAGGACAGGTAGGCGAGCTTCAGCGCGGTGGTCATGGCGGTGTCGAAAGTCAGCGCGCGGTCGAGAATCGGCTTGCCGTAAGCCGTCGCCCCGATCGAGAGGTAGGGCGTGCGGTGGTCGACCTCAATCCAGTTCGCTTCCGGGTAGATCATGAAGATGCTGGGTTCGCTGTCTTCCGGCAGGGCGCCGGCGACCAGAGTGTGCAGGTTGAAGCTGAGGTCCGATTCCTCGAGTTGCTTGCGGTCCTCCTTGGCCACCTCGCGCAGGCAGTGGCAGAAGGCGGTGACCGCGTCCAGCAGGGTGGCAAAGCCTGTCGGGTGGTTCTTGCGCATGTCGCGCTCGAGATAGGCCAGGGTCTTGTCCCTGAGCGAGCGCAGGCCGGAGGTCATGACCGCGAACTGGGCGCTGCCCGAACCGTGCATCGAGAGCTTCTGCGCGTTGGTGACCTGACTGCCGCTGGTGATGCGGCCGTCGGCAAGACAGACGATCCCTTCGTCGACCTTGATGCCCAGGCAGTATGTCATATGGCGTCCATCGTAGATTTCCGGGCGCCGCCGGACGACGCTGCCGCGATACTGGCAGACCCCCAAACCCCCAGCAAGCACCGACTTCCCTGGCCCCAGGCTGCGGCTGTTCCGCCTCGGCGACAACAATGCTGCGCCGCACAAATACTCCTTGACAGCGGCGTCGGCGTCATTACATTTCCGTCTATGTTGCAGTGCAACAAATTGGACCCGTTTCGAGGGCCTGCCCGCCAAACCGGACCGGCCGCCTGAGGCGCCGTGGTTCCGGCCAGGCGGCCCGCCCCGAACTGCCCCAACCCCGAGACAAGTGACACCCGACCGGGAGACTATTCCGATGGCCACCAAGAAGACCCCCAGCAAGAAAACCCCCAGCAAGACGACCCCCAGGAAGACCGTTTCCAGCAAGACCGTTTCCAGCAAGACTGTCACCAACAACCCTGCCGCCAGGAAGCCGGCGGCCGCGGCCGCGGTGGCCGTGCCGGCGAGCCCGGCGGCGGTCGAGCCCGTCGAGGCTGCCGTCGCCGCCAGCCAAGAAACCATCGAAGCCGTGGTGAAGGCCGGTACCCAGGCCGCCTCCAAGGGCTACGAGCAGGCCGTCGCCATGGCCCAGGAGCAGGTGGAGAAGGCTTCCAGCACCCTGTTCAAGGGCTACGACGAGGTTGCCAGCCTCGGCAAGGAGAGCGTCGATGCCTACGTCGCCTCGACCAGCGTCCTGGCCAAGGGCATCGAGGCCATGAGCAAGGAACTGATGGGCTTCACCCAGAGCGCCGTCGAAGCCAACGTCGCCAACGCCAAGGCGCTGTTCGGCGCCAAGACTCTGCGCGAGGTGATCGACCTGCAGACCGATTTCTCGCGCGGCCGCATCGACTCGCTGGTCTCCGAGAGCGCCAAGCTTACCGAGCTGTCGCTGAATCTCGCCAACGACACCTTCGAGCCGATCCAGGTTCAGCTCAATGCCACGGTCGAGAAGCTGATGAAGCCGCTGGCCGCCTGATCCGGCGGTCGAGGCAGTCGGATCCCGGCTGCCGAGGGCTGAAGATGACGGGGCCCGGCGCGGAAGCGCGGGGCCCTTTTTCGTGCCTTGGCGGTTGGTCGCGGCAGCCGCGCGCGGCTGCGATGAAGGAATAATTTCATAATTCCGCATGACCCCTTCGGCGCGGCCGGTCGGCGTGGCATAGTATTGAAATCGTTGGCACCGCGGGCGATGCCGCGGGCCGCCGGGCGGCCCCGCCGCAGCGCAGCGGCTGGGGGAGGTCGAGAATCCGCTGGGTCTTTTACCCTCGCGAAATCATCCAATATGATTGTAGGGCCGGGACGGTCGCAGCAGAGCACAGAGTTGAGTATCAGGTTCAAATTAGAGCGATGAGTGACGACAAGCAGAACGGCGGCGGCACCTCGACGGGCATCATCGTCAAGACGAAGCCCAAGACGAAGAAGCCGTCGATGTACAAGGTTCTGATGTTGAATGACGACTACACGCCGATGGAGTTCGTCATTCACGTACTTGAGCAGTTCTTCAGCAAGAACCGTGAGGAAGCCACCCGCATCATGCTGCATGTTCACCAGCGCGGTGTCGGCGTCTGCGGGGTCTTCACCTACGAGGTTGCCGAGACGAAAGTCACGCAGGTCATTGACTATGCGCGCCAGCATCAGCACCCTCTTCAGTGCACCCTAGAGAAGGAATAGATATCGGATGCTATCGGCCAACCTAGAGCAGACGCTTCACCGTGCCCTGGCGGGCGCCAACGAACGGCGCCACGAATACGCGACGCTCGAACATCTGCTCCTGGCCCTGGTCGACGACCCGGACGCCATGGCGGTGCTGCGGGCCTGCAGTGTCGATCTCGAACGCCTGCGTGCCGATATCCTGGACTACATCGACAACGAGCTCTCCAGCCTGATCACCGCCCAACTCGGCGATGCCAAGCCGACCGCCGGCTTCCAGCGGGTGCTGCAGCGCGCCGCCATCCACGTGCAGTCCTCCGGCCGCGAGGAGGTGACCGGCGCCAACGTGCTGGTCGCCATGTTCTCCGAGCGCGAGAGCCACGCCGTCTACTACCTGCAGGAGCAGGAGATGACGCGCCTCGACGCGGTCAACTACATCAGCCACGGCATCGCCAAGGCCAAGGGCCACGAGGAAAGCCGCACCGTCGAGGGGGCCGACGAGGACAGCGAGGCGGAGAAGGTGGTGCGCAAGGGGCGTGAGGCGCTCGACGCCTACTGCGTCGACCTGAACCGCAAGGCACGCGACGGGCGCATCGACCCGCTGATCGGCCGCGCCGACGAGATCGACCGCACCATCCAGGTGCTGTGCCGGCGCACCAAGAACAATCCGCTCTACGTCGGCGACCCCGGCGTCGGCAAGACCGCCATCGCCGAGGGCCTGGCCAAGCGCATCGTCGAGGGCGACGTGCCCGACGTGCTGCATGACGCGACGATCTTCGCTCTCGACATGGGTGCGCTCTTGGCTGGTACCCGCTATCGCGGCGATTTCGAGGAACGGCTGAAGGCCGTGGTCTCGGAGCTCGAAGAGCACCCCGACGCGATCCTGTTCATCGACGAGATCCACACCATAATCGGGGCCGGTGCCGCTTCCGGCGGCGTCATGGACGCGTCCAATCTGATCAAACCGGTGCTGGCCTCCGGCGACCTGCGCT
>JBFGUI010000068.1:0-16878 GCA_041565695.1 Kiloniellaceae bacterium | reverse complement strand
CCGGCGGCATGGTCTTGAGACGGCCGCTTCAGCACGCGGTCGGCCATCAGCCGCTCGCTCAGGCTGTCGCGCAGGCTGCTGTAGCTGGCCCCGATGCTCAGCTGTTCCTTCAGCTCCGGGAACAGCGCTTCCAGTTCGCGGTTCTTCTCCACCAGGCGGCCCTGCTCGTCGAACAGGGCGACGCCGCCGGGCAGCCCCCGCAAGATCTCCTCGAGCAGCTGCGGATCGCCGCGGCCGCCCTCGACGGCAGCCCCGCGGCTCATGTCGCGGATCGCGGTCAGCGCGATGGTCAGCTGCTGGATCTCGGTCGTATGGAAGGGCTTCTGCAGAACGAAAAGGCGATCTGCCGGCGGAATCCGCTCCGCCAGATCGATGGTCTGAATATCGGTATAGGCGGTGACGATCACGATCGGCAGGTCGGGATCGATCTCGCGGATCTTCGCCGCCGCTTCGACGCCGCTGATGCCCGGCGGCATGCGCACGTCGATGAAGGCGACGGAAAAAGGCTGGCTGGCGCTGCGGGCGTGGCTGATCTCCTGCACCGCCGCCTCGCCCTGGCTCACGGCGACGACCTCCACCTGCGGCAGACTGCCGTTGGCGTGCTGTGAACCGAAGAGCTCGTCCTGTAGTGCGGCCAGGCGAAGATCGGCGACCTCAGGCTCCATCGGCGCAAAGGCCGAGTGGTAGTCTTCAATCAGATCGGGCTCGTCGTCAGCGATAAGCACACGCGCCAGCTTGCTCATCCCTCAACTCTTCCTGTTCTGACTAGCCCATTCTTTTCATTGTGCTTCTAAGCAGGTGGTTGTGGGCTATGGCCCAAGATTGTCACAATTCTGAACGGCCCCCAAAGATTCATCGCGAATTCTTCACGAATCTCATACATTATTCTGTAGGTTTCCCAGAAGGAGTAACATTGGTATTAACCCTAAATTGAGCTGACCTGTGGCGTACGGTTGATGACTCCCAAGATCTTGTGCCTTTGCATCCTAAGGCAGTGGTCGAGGATCGCCGCACCTACCGCGTTTCGTTCCCGACGTTAACCATTTGCCCGCCGAGGAACCGCGGTTCGGGGACCGCGGGGCGCACCGATGTGCCGCATCGCCCGAGCGGCTGGCAGGCCGTCGACAGATGTCGTGCTTCGCCTTCTTCGGGCCACGGCGCAGCAGAGAAAAGAAACATGCGATACTCTGTGCCGGGCGCGCAGCGGATGGGAACCGAGATGCCGGAGCGGCACCGCCACGACAGTCGGAAAGGGCATCGATGATCCCGGCGACCCTGCCCGGCCGGGTTACCGCGCTGCTGCTGGCCGCCGCCGTTCTCTATTTCGGCGCCGTCCTCGCCTTTCAGATCGCCCTGATCGCCGGCCCGGACTACCAGTCGGCCGGCGTGGCGCTGTTGTTCAAGTACCGCCTGCTCGGCGACCCGCAGGCCTTCGGCGACGACTACCTGGCGTCTTTCGCCGCCGCCTTCAGCCATCCGCGGCTTTATGAAGCCATCACCCGCCTGTGGCTCGAGGCCGGCGGCGATCTCGTCGTGCTGCATCGCGTGATCCCGCTGTTCTGCTGGCTCGCGTTCCTGGGCGGCATGGCAGTCGCGGCCCGCAGTCTGGGCGACCGGGTCACCCTGGTGGCCGCCGTCGGCCTCGCCGCCGCGCAGCCGCTCTACCTGCTGCAGATAACCGCCGCGCTGCCCCACGCCTTCGGCTTTCCGCTGCTGATCTGGGCCTTCGTCGCACTGCTGTGCGGCACGGCGGGCGGCCTCGCCCTGATCACCCTTCTGGCCGCCCTGCTCTATCCGGCCATTGCGCCGCTCACCGGGCTGCTGCTCGCCTGGCAGGTGCTCGTCGCCGGGCGCCTCTGGCGGCAGCGCGCGGCCGACCAGGCGAAGGGCGCGATCCTGGTCGCAGCGGTCGGCGCGGTTGCGCTGTGGCTGCTGCTCGAGGCGATCGCCGGGCCGGCGCAGTTCGGCCCGGCGCTGGCGCCAGGCGAGAAGGCCGATCTCTACCCGGAAAACGGCCCGCGCGGGCAGTACGCGGTTTCCGTTTTCGATCCCCTCACCTACCTGGCGGTGCGGGTCTTCTTCCAGTTCCACGACGTCTTCGCGGACGGCCGCCTGCTGCTGCTGCTGCTCTACGGCTGCGTCGGCCTCTACGGCATGCTTACCCTGCCGAAGGCGAGCGGCGGCCGGGCTGCGCTCCTCGCCTTTGTCGTCTGCGCGCTGGTCGCCTCGCTGGCGGTGCTGGTGCTGCGCCCCCACTTCATCTACCGCTTCGCCTTCTATCCGGCCTTCACTCTGCTGCCGCTGTTCTTCGTTCTCGGCGTGCAGCAGTTCTGCCGCCGGCTGGCGGGCCTGCGCCGCGCCCCCGAGGCCGCCGCCCTCGTCGTCGTGCTGCTCTTCGCGCTCAACCTCAACAGCTTCAACGCCCGGAACATCGGCTATCTCTGGCACTTCGACGCCAGGTCCCGCCAGGTGATCGACTTCGCCGCCGCCCAGCCGCCGGGCAGCCGCTTCGCCATCTGGCCGGAGCGCACCAACCGCTTCGAGCTGATCCCCTACCTGTCGCGCCGCCCGCTGCTGGTCATGCTCAACTTCCACAGTCCGAGCTACGAGAGCCACCTGCTGGAGATGCGCCGACGCATGTCGGCGCTGATCGAGGCCTACCTGGCGACCGACGCAGCGCCGCTGCGCGCCCTGCACTGCGCCCAGGGCGTCGACTTTCTCGTGGTGGACAGGGCCCACTTCGTCCCCGGCGCCGCGGCGCCCTGGTACCTGCCGCCCTTCGACCGGCGCATCGCCGAGCTGTGGCGGGCAAACGGCGCCGAGGGTTTGCTGCTGCGCGCGCCGCCGCCAAATCTCGTCGCCCTGAAAACCGAGGATCACTTCGTGCTGCGTCTGGCCGGCCCCTGCCCCGCCGAGGTCTCGCGCCGGGGCGCCGCCGCTCCCGAAGGAACCGGCCGGTGAGCCCGCCGCCGGCAGCCACGCGCATTGGCTGGCTCGCCCTGGCCGCCCTCGCGCTCTACTTCCTCGCCGTCTTCGGCTTCCAGATGAATCTGATGGCCGACACCGACTATCCCTCGGCCGGCGCCCGCCTGCTGTTCAAGTATCACCTGGTCGGTGAGCCGGATGCCTTCGGCGACAGCTACCTGGCCGCCTACATCGACGCCTTCGACCATCCCTATCTCTACGACGCCGTCACGCGGCTCTGGCTGCAGGCCGGCGGCGATCTCGTTGTGCTGCACCGCCTGCTGCCCATGGCCTGCTGGCTGCTGTTCCTCATCGGCATGGCGCTGGCCGCACGACAGCTGGGCGACCGCCTGACCGTCCTGGGCGCCGTCGGGCTGGCCGTCGCACAGCCGCTCTATCTGTTCCAGATCACCTCGGCCATGCCGCATGCCCTCGGCTTCCCGCTGGTGATCTGGGCCGTCGTCGCGCTGCTGCACGGCTCGGCGCGCGGCCTGCTCCTGCTCACCCTGCTCTCCGGCGTCACCTACCCGGCGATGACGCCGCTGCTGGGCCTGCTGCTGGCCTGGCAGCTGATCGTCGCCCAGCCGATCTGGCGCGCCCCGCGACGGGCGCAGGCCGCGCGGCTGCTGCTGCTGGCGGCGAGCGGCCTGCTGTCGCTCTGGCTGGTGTTCGATGCCATCACGCCGCCGGACGAGTTCGGCCCGGCGCTGGCGCCGGGCGAGAAGGCCGAGCTCTACCCGGAGAACGGGCCCGAAGGCCGGCCCTCGGCCAGCCTGTTCAACCCGGTCAGCCATGTCGCGGCCCGGGTCTTCCTGCAGTTCCGCGATCTTTTCGAGCACAGCCGGATCTTCCTGCTGGTGATCTATGCCTGCGTCGCCGGCTACGGCATCCTCGCCCTGCCGCGCGGCGGGGCCGGGCGCCGCGCCTTTCTGGCCCTGCTGATCTGCGCGGCGGCCGTCTGCCTGGTGATCCTGGCGCTCCGCCCGCACCTCTTCTACCGCTTCCTGTTCTATCCGCTCTACAGCGTGATGCCGCTGCTCTTCGTGCTCGGCCTGCAGCGCTTCTGCCGCAGCCTCGGCCCGCTCCGGCGCTTTGCGGACCTGCCGGCCGTGCTGCTGCTCGCCGTCTTCGTGCTCGGCATCGACAGCTTCAGCGCGCGGCGCATCGGCTATCCCTGGCATCTCGACGGCGAGTACCGCCAGGTACTGGACTTCGCCGCGCGCCAGCCGCCGGGAACCCTCTTCGCCGCCTGGCCGGGTGACCGCAACCACTTCGAATGGCTGCCCTATATGGCGAAGCGGCCGCTGTTCGTCATGTTCTACCTGCACGAACCGCGCTACGAGAACCACATCCTGGAGATGCGCCGGCGCATGTCCGCCCTGGTCGAAGGCTACTTCGCCACCGAGCCGTCAGCCCTTGAGAGCCTGCAGTGCGACTGGGGGGTCGACTACGTGATCGCGGAAAAGGCACACTTCCGGCCGGAAGCGGAAGCGCCGTGGTACTTCGCGCCCTTCTCTGCGCGCATCCGGGAGATCTGGGAGACGGTGCCACGCGGCGACCTGCTGCTCGGGCGGCCCGAGCCGGCGCGCGTCGCGCTGGAGACGACGCGGTTCTTCGTGGTTCGCCTCGACGGGCCCTGCGCCCGCAGCTGACGCCTGCGGCAATGGATCGGCGGCGACGGCCGCCGCGAGACTGCGGCGGCCGCCCCCTTTCAGGCCGATCAGGAGTAACGGTAGGGAACGCCGACCTGTTCCATGGTGGCGTTGTACTTCTTGAAGATGTCGATGACGCGGGCCGAGCGCGGGCTGATCGACGCCAGCTCTTCCCAGAAGCCCTGGGCGTCCTTCACCACCTGGTCCCACTCCTCGGCGGGGATGGTGGTCAGCTCCATCTTCTTGCCTTCGGCGCGCAGCTGCGCCTCTCCGCCCCAGTACCAGACCTGGCGGTAGTAGTGCGACTGGTCGCAGGTGATGAGGAACAGCTCCTTCAGGTGATCCGGCACCTTCGCCCAGGAGTTCGTGTTGGCGAAGTAGGAGCCGCACCAGGCGCCGGTCACGTTGTTGAGCAGCGCGTAGTTGCAGACGTCGGCCCAGCCCACCTCGTAGGCCTCGGTGAAGCCGCACCAGGCGACGCCGTCGAGCTCGCCGGTCTGGATCGCGACCTCCACGTCGTCCCACGGCACGGTCACGGGGATCAGGCCGTAGCGGGCCAGGAAGCGGCCGGCGGTCGGCACGCCGAAGACGCGCTTGCCGTTCATGTCGGCGAGCGACTTGATCGGCTCCTTGGTGAAGATGTGCAGCGGATCCCAGGCACCGGCGCTGAGCCACTCGACGCCTTCGACCTCGTCATAGGCCTCTTTCCAGATCTCGTTCAGGCCGTAGCGCTGGAACAACACCGGCAGGTCCAGGCTGTAGCGGGTCGAGAAGGGGAAGTAGCCGCCAAACACGGAGATGTCGACCGGCGAGGCCATGGTGGCGTCGTCGCTCTGCACCGCGTCGATGGTGCCGCTCTGCAGCGCGCGGAACAGCTCGGAGGTCGGTACCAGCTGGTCGGCGTAGTAGAGCTCGATTTCCATCTCGCCGTTGGCCGCCCTGT
Source organism: Kiloniellaceae bacterium (assembly GCA_041565695.1). Taxonomy (GTDB): domain Bacteria; phylum Pseudomonadota; class Alphaproteobacteria; order Kiloniellales; family Kiloniellaceae; genus Pelagibius. Next base: position 11,319 of record JBFGUI010000068.1, on the reverse strand, counting down.
TGAAGGCCTCGATCTGCGGCTTGATGACGTGGGCGCCCAGCGGCGCGCCGGAATAGGTCTGCAGGCGCCACTTGATCGGGCTCTGCGCCTTGACGTAGGGCGCCGCCAGAGTCGAGCCGGCAACCGCCGCGGCGCCGCCGACACTGGCGTTCTTGAGGAATGAGCGGCGCCCCGTGTTGATCGCCGTCTTGTTCTCGACGGTCGTCTTAGGTGGTGACTTCTTCGTCATAGCCTTCTCCTGTTTCTTTTGTCTCTGTTCATTTTTCTGCTTTCCCCAAAGACGTGTCATTTCGTTGTGATCCGAAACTTCACTTCCCCCCCGATGCAGCCGCCTGGCCGCCAAGCGGGTACAGGGAAGCCCGACACACATACCGACCCGCAGCGCTCGGGGCCGACAGATGTTCTCAAGAACTCTTGATGGCGCCGCCGGTGCCCTTCCATGCAGCCTTGCACAGGCGGACGGCAGCGGCCTTTTGCGAAACTCTCCCCCTTTCAGTACCCCCCTTTCAATGCTCGCCCGTTCAATGAATCGTGACCTTCGCCTCCGCCAGCGCCGCCCCGAGCGGCCCGGTCGGGAAACGGTCGCTGACCAGGGCGTCGATACGCCCCAGCGGGCAGACCGTAAAGGTGGCCCGCCGCTCGAACTTCGAAGAGTCCGCCACCACGATCAGGTTGTCGGCGGCCTCCAGCATGGCCTTGGCGATCTGCGCTTCGTCGTAGTTGAAGTCCGTCGCACCGGCCCCCTGGTCCAAAGCCCCGATGGTAATCAGTGCGTGGTCCGCATGGAATGACTGAATTTCGCCAATCGCGGTCGGACCCACGGTTTCGTGATTGTCGCCGTCGAAACGCCCGCCGAGCAGGAACACGGTCGTGCGGTTGCCGTGTTCGGCCAGCACTGCCGCGATACGTGCGGAATTGGTGATCACCGTGAGGCCGTCGATCTTGCAGATCTCCTCGGCGCACATCAGGGTCGTCGAGCCGGTGTCGATCATCACCGTCTCTCCCGGCGCGATGAGCCGCGCCACCTTTTCCGCGATGACGCGCTTGGCCACGGCATTCTGGGTCATGCGCTCGTGGAAGGGTCCCTCCTCCGCTTCGCGCGGGCGCTTGGCGCCGCCGTGGAACTTCAGCACGCGGCCGGTCTCCGCGAGGGCCGTCAGATCCCGCCGGATCGTCTCGTGGGAGGTCTTGAAGCGCGCGGCCAGCTGCTCGACGCTGACCCGGCCCTGGCGCCGCACCGCCTCGGCGATCTTCTCCTGGCGCAGCTTCGGCCCGAGCGTTCTGGCGCGGCTTCTCAAGCGCCGGCGCTCCCTCGCGGGGTCCGCCACCCTGCCGCGCTACGAATTGACCGAATCCACATAAACTCGGACAACCCATTGTTTCTCTTGTCATTAATTAGAAACATTTGTGGGCTGTTATATTGACCGAAAGGGCAACCTCGGCTACGGTAGGCGGGTGTTCTTCGCGGGGCAAGCTCAAATTCCGCAGCCGTCCGCCAAGCCGGACGCCACAGGGACCCGGTTCCGACATGGCAGATCTCCAAGCCGCCCCGGCTGATCGGGCCGAAACCTTCGACGTGGCCGTCATCGGCGCCGGCGTGGTCGGCTGCGCCGTGGCCCGGGCGCTGGCCCTGGCCGGCGCCCGTGCCGTCATCCTGGAAAAGGCCGTCGACATTCTCGACGGCGCCAGCAAGGGCAACAGCGGCATCCTGCACACCGGCTTCGACGCCCCGCCGGGCTCCCTGGAGCAGCGCTGCATCGCCGCCGGCTACCGCGAATACCTGCAGATCCGCGACCGCCTCAATCTGCCGCTGCTGGAGACAGGCGCCCTGGTCCTGGCGTGGAACGCGGCGGAGGAGGAGCGCCTCGCGGCCCTGATGGACCAGGCCCGCGCCAACGGCGTCGACGACGTCGTGCTGTTGACCCGGCGCGAGGTCCTGGCCCGCGAGCCGCAGCTTGCGCCACAACTGCGCGCCGGTTTCAGCGTGCCGCGGGAATACGTCATCGATCCCTGGAGCGCGCCCACCGCCTACCTGCTGCAGGCCCTGGAGAACGGCGCGGCCTGCCGGCGCGGCTGCGAGGTGACCGGCGGCATCTTCGATGGCGAGCACTGGGAACTGGAGACCACGACCGGCCGCCTCGGCGCGCGGGCCGTGGTCAACTGCGCCGGGCTCTACGGCGACATCGTCGACCAGCGCCTGCTCGGCGCCAGCAGCTTCACCATCCGCCCGCGCAAGGGCCAGTTCGTGGTGTTCGACAAGGCCGCGGCGAAGCTGGTCAGCTCGATTATCCTGCCGGTGCCGACCGCCACCACGAAAGGCGTGGTGATCTGCCGCACCAGCTACGGCAACCTGCTGGTCGGCCCCACCGCCGAGGACCAGGACAGCCGTGAGGACGCCTCGGTGGACGGCGCCACCCTGCGCCGCCTGCGCAGCAGGGGCATCGAGATGCTGCCGGCGCTGGCCGAGGTGCCGGTGACCGCGACCTACGCCGGCCTCAGGCCCGCCAGCGAGCACAAGGACTACCAGGTCCACGTCCAGGGCGCGCGGCGCTACATCACCCTGGGCGGCATCCGCTCCACCGGCCTCTCCGCGGCGCTCGGCCTGGCGCGCGAGGTGGTGGCCCTGCTCGACACCCTGGGCGAGGCCTACGACCCGCCGGCGCGCGTCGCCTGGCCGCGGGTCGCCAGCCTCACCGACTACGCGCCGCGGCCCTGGGCCGCGCCGGACAACGGCGGCATCGTCTGCCACTGCGAGCTGGTCACCCGCCGCGAGATCGAGGCCGCCCTCGAAGGGCCACTCGCCGCGCGCAGCCCGGCCGGGCTGAAGCGCCGCACCCGCGTCACCATGGGGCGCTGCCAGGGCTTCTACTGCCTCGGCGCCCTGGCCGAGCTGACCGCCGGCCGCTTCGCACCGGAGATGGCGCTCGCCGATGCCGCAGAGGACTGAACAGCCGACCCTGCCGGCGGCGGTGGACGTCGCGGTGGTAGGCGGCGGCCCGGCGGGCCTGGCCGCGGCAACGCAGCTGCGCCGACGGGGCGTCGCCGCCGTCGCGCTGCTCGACCGCGAGCCCGCCGCCGGCGGCATTCCCCGCCACTGCGGCCACTACCCCTTCGGCCTGCGCGAGTTCCACCGCCTGCTGCGCGGCCCCGACTACGCCCGGCGCCTCGTCGCGCAGGCCGAAGCGGCGGGCGTCGCGATCCATGCCGCGACCACCGTGGTGGGCATCGCGCCCGGCCCGCGCCTGCGGCTCTCGACCCCGGCCGGCGCGGCGGAGTTGACCGCGCGCCGCGTGCTGCTGGCCACCGGGGTGCGCGAGACCAGCCGCGCGGCGCGCTTCATCGGCGGCCAGCGCCCGCTCGGCGTGGTCTCCACCGGTGCCCTGCAGTCGCTGGTCTACCTGGCCGGCAGGCGGCCGTTCCGGCGCCCGGTCATTCTGGGCACCGAGCTGGTCTCCTTCTCCGCCATCCTCACCTGCCGCCATGCCGGCATCCGGCCCATCGCCATGATCGAGGCGGGCAGGCGCGTCACCGCGCGCCGCTTCACCGCCGCCCTGCCGCGCCTGCTCGGCATGCCGCTTTACCTCGGCACCACCCTGGAGCGCATACACGGGGACCAGCGCGTCGAGGGCGTCACCCTGCGCGGCCCGGACGGCACCATGCGGGAGCTGGAGACCGACGGCGTCATCGTCAGCGGCGCCTTCACGCCGGAAGCGACCCTGCTGCGCCTCGGCCACCTGGCGCTCGACCCCGGCAGCGGCGGGCCGGTGATCGACCAGTTCGGGCGCTGCTCGGACCCGGACTACTTCGCCGCCGGCAACCTGCTGCGCCCGGTCGAGACCGCCGGCTGGTCCTGGCAGGAGGGCAAGGCCGCAGGCGGCCTCATCGCCGACAGCCTGGCCGGCAGGCTGCCCCAGGCCGAGCGCTTCATCTCCGTCGAGCCGGCCCACCCGGCGATCAAGCTCGCCCTGCCCCAGCGCCTCGTCCCGCCGCCGGCCGCGGGCGGCATGACGCATCTGCAGCTGCGCCTGAACCAGGCGGTGCGCGGCCGCCTCACCCTGAGCGCCGCCGGCCGGGTGCTGTGGTCGAAGACCATCGACGGCCTGCCGGAGCGGCGCATCCTCGTGCCGCTCGCCGGTCTCGGCGCGGCCCCGGATTGCGATACCCTCACCCTCGGCTTTTCGGAGACCGCCTGACATGACCCTCGCCGCCATCGACCAGGGCACCACCTCGACCCGCGCCGTCGCGCTGGCGGAAGACGGCTCGGTGCGGGTGGCCAAGGCGCTTGAGCACCGCCAGCTCTATCCACGCCCCGGCTGGGTCGAGCACGATCCGGAAGAGCTGATCGCCAACATCCTTGCGTGCGCCGGGGCGGTGCCGGAACTGGAGGCGCTCGGCATCGACAACCAGGGCGAAAGCTGCCTCGCCTGGGACGCCGAGAGCAAGGCGGCCGTCTCGCCGGTCATCGTCTGGCAGGACAACCGCACGCAAGACAGCATCGCGCGGCTCAAGCGGGCGGGCGCCGAGGCGGAGACCCTGGCGCGCGCCGGCCTGCCGCTCGATGCCTACTTCTCCGCCGCCAAGCTCGCCTGGATCTTCGACAACGTTCCAGCGGCAAAGGCTTTGCATGCGAAGGGCAAGCTGCGCCTTGGCACCAGCGACGCCTTCTTTCTCGACCGCCTCACCGGGCGCTGCGTCACCGACATCACGACCGCCTCGCGCACCTCGCTCCTGAACCTGGACAGCGGCCGGTGGGACCCGGAACTCTGTCGCCTCTTCGGCGTGCCGCTCGAGGCCCTGCCGGAAATCGTGCCTACCACCGGCGACTTCGGCGCCCTGGAGGTCAGCGGACGCCGGGTGCCGGTGGTGGCCAGCGTGGTCGACCAGCAGGCGGCGCTCTACGGCCACGGCTGCCGCGAGGCCGGCGACGCTAAGATCACCTTCGGAACCGGCGCTTTCGTGCTCATGGTGACGGGGTCGGAGATCCGCCGCGCGCCGGAGAAAGGCCTGCTGCCGACGGTGGCCTGGCAGTTCGCCGGCGAGCCGCCGGTCTACGCCCTCGACGGCGGCGTCTACACCGCCAGCGCCGCGGTCAACTGGGCGCGCGCGCTGGGCCTGTTCGAGAGCTTCGAGGAACTGAACCGCCTCGACGGCGAAGCCGCCGTCGACAAGGGCCTCATTTTCGTGCCGGCGCTCTCCGGCCTCGCCTGCCCGCACTGGGACCGCCGCGCCCGCGGCCTCTGGGTCGGGCTCTCCATCGACCACGGCCCCGCCGATTTGATGAAGTCGATCCTGGAAGGCGTCGCGTTACGCGCCGCCGAGGTGATGGCGGCGATGAACTCCCTGGTGCCGGCCGAGGGCCCGCTTTCCATCGACGGCGGCATGTCGCGCAATCCCTACTTCACGCAGTTCCTCGCCGACGTCCTCGAGCGCGAACTGCACATCGCCACCACGGCGGAACTGACCGGCAGCGGCACCGCGAAGCTCGCCGCTGCCGCACTCGGCAAGGCGGTGCCGGCAGCGGGCGAAGCAAGCGTCGTCCAGCCGCGCCGGCCCCGCGCGGCACAGCGGGATCTTTTTGCCGGAGCGGTTGCCGCCGCACGGTCCTGGAAGGGATAGCTGCAGCCGGACCCTTGCAGCGGTCTGGTCTTCCGGTCCGCGTGAAGATACCGAAGACCGCGCGGACGACGCTGGGGAAGCGGTTCAGGCGAAGCGCGTCGGCGCCGCGCTGTCGGCGAGCGCGGCGAGGACCGTCTCGATCTCCCCTGCATCGCGGCCGACCTCCCGCAGGTAGCGCTCCATGAAGCTGCCCTTGTCCGCGAGCAGCCGCCCGATCCGCGCGCGCTCTTCTTCATTCGGCACGGCGTTGGTCAGCCCGAACATCTCCGCCTCGTGATCGCGGCGGTTCTGCAGGCCGCGGTGGCGATTGCGGTTGGAGCCGAAGCGGATCTCGTACCAGGCCTTCTCACGCGCGCCGCTGCGCAGCGCCGCGGTGATGCCCGGTCCGATAAGCGCCGGGCTGTTGTAGGCCAGCGAAAACAGCGCCATCATCTCCCTGGAGCCCGCCAGCCTGTCGGTCAGCGACTGGCCGAGCTTCTGGCGGATCACCGCCTCGTAGTCCGGGCGCACCAGCGCGAAGAGCGCCTTGGCCTGATCGCGCGTTATCATGAAGCTGAAGTTGTTCAGGGCTGCGGAGTCCTCGCCGGGCGTCCAGGGCACCACCAGGTCTTTGGCACGGTCCGGGTTGTTTCGCGACAGTTCCTGCCCCACCGACGTCAGCCGTGAACGGTCCTTCGCGGTGAGCCTGACGCCGATCGCCGCGAGGTCGCGGTCCAGCGAATCGCGCGGCGGCCAGCCCGGCGTGTTGACCAGGATGGCGTAGCCCAGACCCAGTGTCGGAATACCGCGATGATCGCTGTAGACGCGGGGCACGAAGCCCTCGCTGGCCGCAATGAAATCAAACAGCGCATCCTCGAAACCGCCCTCGACCGGTCTCGGTACGATCGCCATCGGCATACCCCCGCTTGCCAATGCTGGCAAGCAGCCTTCGTTGGAACGCGCCGCCAAGTCAATACCCACATGGGCACAGCTCGGTGACATGGCGCGGCAGTCCGTCGGATCGCACCGCCCCGTGGCGGCAGAAGCCTTGCTGTTTCAACGCTCTTCATGCTGGCGCTGCGGCAGCGCGCGCTGCGATGCCAAATGGGCCTGGCGCATCGCCACCGCAGTCCGAATCGTTCGTGCACCAAGCGCTGCGGAACACGCCTTGAGCCCCTGGCCAACGTGGACCCGACTCCGGAGCCCTCGGCGCCTTGCGATTTGCCGGCGCCTTATCGCGGCAGCTTCAATCGGAGTGCAAAGGGCTCTAACGTAAAATCGCCCCGGTCGCGCCGACTTCTTCGGCGCTTTCCCCGGTCCGCTGATTCCCATTGTGGGCGAATTGGCAAAGGTTGAAATCGCTCACCCTACGACGACCGGGTTCGACGCGGCAGCACATCACCGGGTCTTCCCCGTGAGCGGCCGAACCGGTGACGCCGAAGTTCCGCTGCCGGGCCGCGGCGCTCTCGTGGAACAACCGCATTTTCACAGCCGCACGCCGGCGGCTGAACCTGCCGCCGCGCATCAGCCGGAGAGCAGGACGTAGGCGGCAATCGCGACCACCAGGGCGCCGAGCGCCCAGATCCACAGTCGGCTGCCGGCAGCGGCAGGGGCCGGCGCCGCAGCAGCCGGCGGCGCCTCGACCGCCGGCGCTTCGGCGGCGGGCGCCGCGGCAGCCTCTGCCTGCGGCTCGGCCACCAGCTCGGCAAAGCGCGAGAAGAACTCGCCGGACAGCTTTTTCGCCGTGCCGTCGATGAGGCGCGAGCCGAGCTGCGCCAGCTTGCCGCCGACGTCGGCTTTCACCTCGTAATGCAGCACCGTGGCCGCACCGTCCTCTTCCAGGCGGACCTTGGCGCCACCCTTGGCGAAGCCCGCCGGGCCGCCCTTGCCTTCCCCGCTGATGGTATAGCCGTGAGGCGGGTCGAGGTCGGACAGTGTGACGGCGCCCTGGAACTTGGCCTTTACCGGGCCGACCTTGGTGACCACCGTTGCGGTCATCTCGGTGTCGGAGGTCTTCTCGATGGCCTCGCAGCCGGGAATCGCGGCCTTCAGGATCTCGGGATCGTTCAGGGCCGCGTAAACCCGCTCGCGCGGCGCGGCGATACGTTCGCTGCCGGTCATGTCCATGGCTGGTTCATCTCCAAGAATTCCGCTGTCCAAAAAGGGCTGGTGGCGGCAGGACCCGGCAGAGGCACATTGCCCGGCCTCAGGCCGCCGATCGGCGGTCAGGCGGCATCATGGCTGCTGTCCTGCGCACCGTCGTGGCCGGCGGCACGCCGCCCGTGGCGGCGCAGTTCGACCACCTCGGCGATGATCGACAGGGCGATCTCCTCCGGCGTGATGGCGCCGATGTCGAGGCCGGCGGGCGAGCGCAGCCGCGCGGTCTGCTCCGCCGCCAGTCCCTCGTCGCGCAGCCGCGCGGTCAGCGTCGCCGCCTTGCGCCGGCTGCCGACGAAGGCGACGTAAGGCGTGTCGGTGGCGAGCGCCGCGCGCAGCGCCTCGGCGTCGCGCTTGCCCTGGGTCGCCACCACGATGAAGCGTTCCCCCGCCTCCCGCGGCGGCAGGGCGAAACCCTCGATGCGCCGGTCTGCCGCTGCGAAGCCCGCCTGGTCTTCGGCCAGTGCCGCCACGGTGACGGCGAAGCCGCTGCGCGCGGCGAGGTCGGCGATGGCGCGGGCCACCGGCGAGGCGCCGCAGACCAGCAGCTGCGGGCGCGGCAGCATGGGCTCGACGAAGATGTCGAGGCTGCCGCCGCTGGGACATGCACTGCGGTGGAACTGCACGCTCTCGCGGGTCTCGCCGGGGGCGAGGCCGCCGGCGTCGAGCTCCTCCTGCGGCAGCACGGAAATGAGCCGCGCCGCGCCGCTTTTCAGCGCTTCCAGCGCCGCCCGCATTACGGCGCCGCGCGCGCAGCCGCCACCGATCCAGCCGTGGATCTCGCCGTCGTCGGTGACCACCGCCTTGGCCCCCGCCTTGGCCGAGGTGGCGGCGACGGTGCGCACCACCGTGGCCAACGCATAGGGCCGTCCGTCGCGGCGCAGCCGCGCCATGAGGTCGAGCAGGTCGTCGTCGTCGCTCATCTGTCAGATCTGCTCCAGATAGGGCGCCAGCGCCTCGAGGCTCTTCAGGTTGTGCGCCGGCGCGAAGAGATCGATATAGGGCAGCGCCGCGGACATGCCGCCGGCGGTGGGCTCGTAGTCCTGCCAGCCGATCATCGGATTGAGCCACACGATGCGCTTCGTGCGGCGGCGCAGCGCCGCCATCTCGCGGGCCAGCAATTCCGGCGCGCCGGTGTCGAAACCGTCGCTCACGATCATCACCACGCTGCGCCCGTGCACCACCCGCGCCGCGTGGTGCCGGTTGAAGGCGGCCAGGCTCTCGCCGATCTTGGTGCCGCCAGCCCAGCCCTGGGCGATCAGCGACAGGCGCTCCACGGCCTTGGCCGCGTCGCGCTCTTTCAGCGCCGGCGAGACGTGGATCAGCCGGGTATGAAAGACGAAGGCCTCGGCCTCGCGGAAGCGGTCGAGCACGCCGTGGATGAAGCGCAGGAAGAAGGTGCTGTAATGGCTCATGGAGCCCGAGGCGTCGAGCACCACGACGAGGCGCAGCGGCCGCTCGCGACGCTTGCGCCAGGCGAGGTCGATGGGCAGGCCGCCGCGGCCGATGGAGCGGTGGATGGTGCGCCGCAGGTCGAGCCGCCGGCCCTTGCGCCGCTGCCGCTCGCGCCGGCTCAGGCGATGGCGCATGCGCCGCGCCAGGCGGTCGGCCAGCTCGTGCACGCGCTGCAGTTCCTCGGCGGTAACGAGATGGCGGAAGTCGGCCTCGGCCAGGGACTCGGCGCTCGAGGCTCCCTCGCGCCTGCCCTGGCGGTCGGCCGGATTGCCGCCGGCCTCCGCGCCCTCGCGGGAAACCTGGTCGGGCGCGCCGAGGCTGCCGCGCGGCGCCCCGGCCTCGGACAGTCTGCGCGCGCCCCTGCCCTTGGGCGGCGTGCCGCTGACCTTCACCATGCCCTTCATGCCGCGCTTCAGCCAGTAGGCGTCGAACAGCTCGTCGAAGCGCTGCCAGTCGGCCCGGCAGGTGCAGCAGACCGAGCGCAGCCCGGCGCGCAGGCTCGCCGGTCGGCCGAGATCGGCGGCGGCAGCAAACCGCAGACAGTCCTGCGCCTCCTCCAGCCCGACCAGGAAACCGTTGTCGCGCAGCAGCGCCAGGAAGGCGGCCATGCGCTGGCGCAACTGCGCCCCGGCGACCGGCGACAGGTTCTCCGGCGCGATGACGTCCAGCGCGCGCGCGTCGGCGGCCATCAGGCCACCTTGCCGAGCAGGCGCTGGGTCACTTCCGGCGCCAACGCCAGACGGTCTTCCTGGGTCTTCAGCAAGCACAGCAGGGTATCCTGCACCGCCTCCGGCTCGGCCCTGAGGTCGCGCACCTCCAGGCCGACTAGCGCCGCCGCCCAGTCGAGGGATTCGGCAACGCCCGGCACCTTGCGCAGGTCCTCCTTGCGCACCGCGGCCACGAAGCTGGCGATCTGCCGGGCCAGGGTGGCGTCGATGCGCGGCAGGCGCGTGGTCAGGATGCGCGCTTCCTTGTCCTCGCTGGGGTAGTCGACGTAGTGGTAGAGGCAGCGCCGGCGCAGCGCATCGGAGAGCTCGCGGGTGCCGTTGGAGGTCAGCACCACCAGCGGGATCGAGGTGGCGTAGACCGTGCCCAGTTCCGGAATCGAGATCTGGTAGTCGGAGAGCACTTCCAGCAGGAAGGCCTCGAACTCCTCGTCGGCGCGGTCGATCTCGTCGATCAGCAGCACCGCCGGCTTGTCCTCGCGGATCGCCGCCAGCAGCGGACGTTCCAGCAGGAACTCCTCGGAGAAGATGTGCTTCTCGACCTCTTCGGCGGTCTCGCCGCGGCCCTCGCGCGCCTTGATGGCCAGCAGCTGGCGCTGGTAGTTCCACTCGTAGATCGCCGCGTTGGCGTCGAGCCCCTCGTAGCACTGCAGGCGGATCAGGCGGGTATCGTGGACCTCGGCCAGCGCCTTGGCGACCTCCGTCTTGCCGACACCGGCCGCGCCTTCCAGCAGCAGCGGACGCTCCAGCCTTTCCATCAGCCACAGGGCCATGGTCAGCTGGCTGTCGGTGACGTAGCCGACCTTCGTCAGCTGTTCTGAGATCTCCTTGCGGTCCATCGGCAGGTGTTCCTGGTTCGGCGGCGGAGCGGCGGTGCGGCGGCAGCAGGGAAGCCGCCGCACCGCAGTCCGCCCTACCCGGTCAGCCCCAGCTTCTCGCAGACCTTCCAGGTGCGCCAGTGGTCGTGCGGCATCTGGATGTGGGTGATGTCGAGATGGGCGAAGGCGTCGTTGACGGCGTTAGAGAAGGCCGGCACGCCACCCACGTTGGGGCTCTCACCGACGCCCTTGGCGCCGATCGGATGATGCGGCGAGGGCGTAACCGTAAAATCGGTCTCCCAGGCCGGCGTTTCAACCGCCGTCGGGACGAAATAGTCCATGAAGCTCGCACCCATGACGTTGCCGCCCTCGTCGTAGCGGATCTCCTGGCCCATGGCGATGCCGAAGGCCTCGGTCAGTCCGCCGTGCACCTGGCCCTCGATGACCATGGGGTTGATCCGCGTACCGCAGTCGTCCAGCGCGTAAAAGCGGCGGATCTTGGTGACGCCGGTGTCGACGTCGACATCGACCACGCAGATGTAGGCGCCGAAGGGATAGGTCATGTTCGG
>JBFGUI010000067.1:0-17253 GCA_041565695.1 Kiloniellaceae bacterium | reverse complement strand
GGCGATGCTCATAAACGTCTCTCTGCTGCGGCGCCCCCTCGGGCGCCCTGCTACACCGGGCGGACCGCACCGGGCGGGCATCAGCATCTCCGCCCGCGCGCCCGGCCCCCGCCGGGCACGCCAGAGGACGCTGATTCTCGGTGCCAACCCCTTCTCGGTGCCAACCCCATCCGGCGCGGCGATTGATGCACAAAATTTAGGCGTTGTCACGGGAGATTGGTGCAGCGACCGCCGGGGCGGCCCCGACCTGCACGAAAAGCGGGCAAAGCTCGACATAACCCACTCAAAGATTGATTCATTGCTGATTTGGATCGCGTTTTGGTCGCGACCGCGGTTCAGGCCAGCAGCACGTCGGTGACGAACTTGACCCCGGGATAGGCCAGGGTGAGCAGCAGATAGCCGACCAGCACGATGCGCGCCGCGCGCCGCCCGCGCAGCCCGCTGCGGTAGTGCAGCAGCAGCAGGAGGCCGATCACGGCGAAGGCCAGGACCGACAGCAGGGTCTTGTGCGAGAAGGTGAAGATCTCGCCGGAAGTCACGTAAAGTTCTGAAATTCCGGTGGCGATGCCGAGCCCGAGGATGACCTCCGAGGCGGCCAGCAGGCGGACCTCCAGGCGCTCGGCGTCGGCCACCGAGGGCAGCATTCGGGTGAAGGCGTTGGGGGCCCGGCGCTTCAGCGCCCGTTCCTGCACGAAGACCGCGCAGCTCGCCACCGCGGCGATGGTGCAGAGCGCGTAGGTCGCCACGGACACGGCGATATGGGCCAGGAGCCAGCCGTCCGCCGTGCCGCTGAGCGGCGCCGGGGCGCTGAGCGGGTCGAGCCCGGTGGCCAGGGCCCCGAACAGCAGCAGGTAGGGCAGCAGCAGCGGGGCGAGGCGCGCCGCCTCGCGGTTCACCACCACCAGCAGGCCGAACATGCCGAGCGCCACCGCCACGGCGAGCCACAGGGTGGTGGCCAGCCCGGTCTGCCACTGGGCGCCGAGGGAAACGATGGAAAGCGCCGAGGAGCCGGCCAGCGCCGCCCCCAGCAGCAGCCAGAACAGCGCATCGGCCCGCGCCGCGTGCCGCACGAAGGGCAGCAACGTGGCCGGCAGCAGCGCCGCCAGGGCGGAAAGCGACAGGACCAGGCTGTTCATGGGCCCCTATATATCACCTCTTGGCCGCGCCACCAGAGAACACTAGGGTCGGCACGAGAAAAGCAGTTGAACGCGCGGAGTCCCGTCCTTGTCCTCCACAGTTGCGCTGATCGTCGCCGCCGGCCGAGGCCAGCGCTTCGGCGGCAGCCTGCCCAAGCAGTACATGCGGCTGGCCGGCGTGCCGCTGCTGCGCCACAGCCTCAAGGCTTTCGCGACGCATCCGGCGGTTTCCCGGGTGCGCGCGGTGATCCACCCCGACGACCGCGAGCTCTACGACGCGGCGGCGGCGGGTCTCGGCCTGGCCGAGCCGGTGGCCGGCGGGGCGAGCCGCCAGGAATCGGTGCTGAACGGCCTGGAGAGCCTGGCCGCCGATGCGCCGCAGCGGGTGCTGATCCACGACGGGGCGCGGCCCTTCGTCTCGGCCGCCGTCATCGACCGGGTGCTGGCGGCGCTGGAGGGCGCGCCGGGCGCCATCGCCGCCCTGCCGGTGGTCGATACCCTGAAGCGCGGCGCGGAAGGGCGCATCGCCGGCACCCAGGACCGCGCCGGGCTGTGGGGCGCGCAGACGCCCCAGGGCTTCCGCTTCGCCGACATTCTCGCCGCGCATCGCGCGGCGGCCGGCGAGGAACTGACCGACGACGCGGCGGTGGCCGAGCGGGCGGGCCTTGCCGTGGCCCTGGTGGAAGGCAGCCGGGAGAACCTGAAGGTGACCTCGCAGGACGATCTCATGACCGCCGAGCGCTGGCTGCGCGGCGCCCAGAGCGAGACGCGCGTCGGCCAGGGCTTCGACGTGCACGCCTTCGGGCCGGGCGACCACGTGACGCTCTGCGGCATCCGCATCGCTCACGACGCCGGTCTGGTCGGGCATTCCGACGCCGACGTCGGCCTGCACGCGCTGACCGACGCCATCCTCGGCGCGCTCGGCGCCGGCGACATCGGCGACCACTTCCCGCCGAGCGACCCGCAGTGGAAGGGCGCGGATTCCGGCGCCTTCATCCGCCACGCGCGCGACTTGGTGGCGGCGCGCGGCGGGCGCCTGCTGCACCTCGACGTGACGCTGATCTGCGAGCGGCCCATGATCGGCCCGCACCGCGCCGCCATGACGGCGCGCATCGCCGAGCTGCTCGACCTGCCGGCCGAACGCGTCAGCGTGAAGGCGACCACCACCGAGAAGCTCGGCTTCACCGGCCGCGGCGAAGGCATCGCCGCCCAGGCGGTGACCACCATCGCCCTGCCGGCGGCGGACTGAGCGGACAGGATAGCGCCATGCCCGCTCCCTCCCCCTGGCTGCCGTCCTCGCTGCTGGCGACCTGGTTCGGCGCCGGCCTGCTGCCCTGGGCGCCGGGCACCTGGGGCTCGCTGGCCGCCCTGCCCTTCGGCGTGGCGCTGTTCTGGCTCTCCGGTCCGCTCGGCCTGCTGCTGGCCGCGGCGGCGGTCTTCGGCCTCGGGCTCTGGGCCGCCCAGGCCTACGAGCAGGTCGCGGCCGTCAAGGACCCGGGCGCCATCGTCATCGACGAGGTCGCCGGCCAGTGGATCGCGCTGATCCCGGCCGGGCTGAACCCGCCGGCGGTCCTCCTCGCCTTCCTCCTGTTCCGCGTCTTCGATGTCGCCAAGCCCTGGCCGGTCGGCTGGGCGGACCGCCACCTGAAGGGCGCCCTGGGCATCATGGCCGACGACGTCATCGCCGGCCTCTATGCCGCCGCCGTGCTCTACGGCCTGCTCTGGCTGTGGGAGCGGGCCTGATGTTCGACGCCGCGCTCGAGGAACAGGCACGCGCCCTGCTGGAGGCCTATCGCGGCGCCGGCCGGAAGATCGCCACGGCGGAGTCCTGCACCGGCGGGCTCATCGCCGGCGCCCTGACCGAGATCGCCGGCTCCTCCGACGTGGTCGAGCGCGGCTTCGTCACCTACTCCAACGCCGCCAAGATCGAGATGCTGGGCGTGCCGTCGGCGCTGATCGACGCGCAGGGCGCGGTCAGCGCCGAGGTGGCGGCGGCCATGGCGGCGGGGGCGCTGGCCCGCTCGGCGGCCGACGCGGCGGTCTCGGCCACCGGCATCGCCGGGCCGGGCGGCGCCACGGCCAGCAAGCCGGTCGGCCTGGTCTACCTCGGCTGGGCCCGGCGCGGCAGTCCTGCGCAGGCGGAGCGCCACGTCTTTGCCGGCGACCGCGGCGCGGTGCGCCTCGCCACGGTGCGCGCGGCGCTCAACCTCCTGCTCCGGGTGCTCGACTAAGTGCTGCTGCCGCCCCACCTGCCGCCCCTGCCGCCGCTGCCGGTACGCACCCAGCATCTCCTGCTGTTGCTGCTGCTGATCGTCGCCGGCGTCTTCCTGCTGCCGTCGCTGGTCGCGATCTTCGTGCCGCAGGCGGCCTTCACGAGCCTGTCGACGGTGTTCGCGCTGTTCCTGGCGCAGTCGATCATGATGCTGGGGCTCACCTGGCTGGTGGTGCTGCGGCCCTATCACCTGCGCCTGGCCGACATCGGCCTCAGGCCGACCTACCGCGCCTGGTACCGCCTGGCCGTGGCCGCCGGCTTTCTCTGCCTGCCGCTGGTCGGCGCCGTCAACCTGCTGGTCCAGAACCTGCTCGGCAGCCCGATCGACAACCCGCAGCTGGAGAACCTGGCGCCGGAAGGTTTCAGCTGGACCAGCCTCATCGCCATGCTGCTGCTGGTCGGGGTGCTGGTGCCGATCATCGAGGAAATCATCTTCCGCGGCCTCATCCTCGGCTGGCTCTGCGGCCGCCTGCCCTACATCCTGGCCGTGCCGCTCAACGCCCTGCTGTTCTCGCTGGTGCACGGCATCCCGCAGCTGATGCCGGCGCTGGCGGTCATGGGCCTGGTGCTCTGCGTCTTCGCGCTGCGCAGCGGCTCGCTGTGGCCGGCCATCGTGGTGCACGGCACCTTCAACAGCCTGATGACCATCACCTACTACACCGCGCTGGCCGGCGGCGCTGGCTACTGAGCCGCACTGCAGCATCGCCCGGCCAAGCATCTGTTGCCTCGCGATCCGAACCGGTTGTACGCTGATCGAAAAGCAAGATCGGTCCTGATCCGCAGGATCGGCGCTGGGGAGGTCAAGCGGCCATGTGCCATATTTTCGCGGGCCAGAATCCGGCCAATTACGAGAATGTCACGCGCTCCATCCGGCTCGGCGGCCACGCCACCAGCGTCCGCCTCGAGAAGCGCTTCTGGCAGATCCTCGACGTCATCGCCGAGGAGCAGGGCATGACCACGCCGCAGCTGCTCTCGACGATCTACGATGAAGCCCTGGAGTTGCGCGGCGAAGTCACCAATTTCGCCTCGCTTTTGCGCTGCGCCTGCACGCTCTACCTCGAGCAACCGGCCGAGGTGATGGCAGAGGCGAACGCGGAGATGGCGCGCGCCGTCTGACTTCCCAGGGTCACGGATCGCGCGCACGGACTTCGTTCCCATTTGCGCGCGTAGTATTGGGCTAACACCAGCCCCCTGAGTCAGCATGGTACCGTTTTCTGGCCAGTCGATCCCCGTCGGCGCGCCGTTGATCAACCAGCAGGGAGAGCGTGGTGGCGAAGCTCATCCATACCATGATCCGTGTGCTCGACGAGCAGCGCTCCGTCGACTTCTACGCCAAGGCCTTCGGCATGAAGGTGTCACGGCGCCTCGACAAGGACACCTTCACCCTCGTCTACCTGAGAGGCAAGGAGACCGACCAGGAGATCGAGCTCACCGTCAACAAGGGGCACGGCGAGCCCTACAGCCATGGCGACGGCTACGGCCACGTGGCCTTCGTGGTCGACGATCTCGACGCCGAGCACGCGCGCTTCACAGCCGAGGGGTTCAATCCCCAGAAGCTGGTCGAGTTCCGCGATGATGGTGAACTGATCGCCAGGTTCTTTTTCGTCACCGATCCGGACGGCTACAAGATCGAGGTCCTGCAGCGGCACGGCCACTATCAGTGAAACGAACAAACAACAGCAAGGATGGGAGGATGTTGAGATGGCGGAGAGGCTGGACAAGACCGCTCTGACGCGGCGGTCGTTGCTGAAGCAGAGCGCCGCACTCGGCGCGGCCTTCGCGGTGGGCGGCAATTTCGTCGCCGCCGCCGATGCGGCCTGGGCCATGGAGGTTGTCCACCTGCGGCCGCAGACCATGGCGACCCTCATTCAGATGGCCCGTGACATCTATCCGCACGATCATGTCGGCGACCAGTACTACGCGGCGGCGGTGAAGGGCTACGACAGCGACGAACGTGCCGACACGGTCGAGGCCGGCGTGGCCGCGCTCGACGCGGCGGCGCGCGGCAGGGGCTTCGCCAGCTACGCCGAAACCGCCTGGGAGCGCGACCGCGTCGACATCCTGCGCGACATGGAAGACGGTGATTTCTTCCAGACCGTTCGCGGCGGCCTGGTGACCGGCCTCTATAACCAGAAGGCGGTCTGGCCGCTGTTCGGTTACGAGGGCGAGAGCTACTCGAAGGGTGGCTACATCGACCGCGGCTTCAACGATATCGACTGGATCTAGGGAGACGAGCGATGACTGCACCTTTCGACTTGAACGACGACAGCGTCGTCGTGGTCATCGGCACCGGCGCGGGCGGTGGTGTCCTCTCCAACGAACTGGCGCAGCGCGGCGTCAGCGTCGTCGCCCTGGAGGCGGGCGGCCGCTATCTGCCGGACGACTACGTCAACGACGAGTGGGAGAGCTTCGGCCAGCTTGCCTGGCTCGATGCCCGCACGACCAGCGGCGACTGGCGCGTCGCCAGGGACTTCTCGGGCCTGCCGGCCTGGATCGTCAAGGCGGTCGGCGGCACCACGACTCACTGGGCCGGCGCCTCGCTGCGCTTCCAGCCCCACGAGTGGAAGGCGAAGACGACCTATGGCAACGTTCCCGGCGCCAACCTGCTGGACTGGCCGATCGACGCCGAGGAAATGGCGCCGTGGTACGAGAAGGCCGAGGCGAAGCTGGGCGTGACGCGCACCGGCGGCCGTGCAGGCCTTCCCGGCAGCAACAACTTCAAGGTCTTCGAGGCCGGCGCGAAGAAGCTCGGCTACAAGGAGGTCCATACCGGCCGCATGGCGATCAATTCCGGCGACTATGACGGCCGCGTAGCCTGCCAGCAGACCGGCTTCTGCTTCCAGGGCTGCAAGTGGGGCGCCAAGTGGTCGGCGGCCTACACCGACATCCCGCGCGGCGAGGCCACCGGCAATCTCGAGGTGCGCGAGCGCGCCCATGTGCTGAAGATCGAGCACAACGAGGCCGGCAAGGTCACCGGCGTGGTCTATGCGGATGCCGACGGCAACCAGCACATGCAGAAGGCGCGCGCCGTCTGCGTTGCCGGTAACTCCTTCGAGAGTCCCCGGCTGCTGCTGAACTCGGCGACGCCGATGTTCCCCGACGGGCTCGCCAACTCCTCGGGCCAGGTCGGGCGCAACTACATGCGCCACATGACCGGCTCGGTCTATGCCGTGTTCGAAAAGCCGGTGAAGATGTGGCGCGGCACGACCATGGCCGGGATCATCAGCGACGAGGCCGGCCACGATCCCTCGCGCGGCTTCGTCGGCGGCTACGAGATGGAGACCCTGGCGCTCGGCCTGCCGTTCATGGCGGCCTTCCTGGACCCCGGGGCCTGGGGGCGCGAGTTCACCTCGGCGCTGGACTCCTACGAGAACATGGCCGGCATGTGGCTGGTCGGCGAGGACATGCCGCAGGAGACCAACCGCGTCACCCTGAACCACAGCGTCAAGGACCAGTACGGCCTGCCGGTGCCCAACGTCCACTTCGACGACCACCCCAACGACATCGCCATGCGCAACCATGCCTACCGGCAGGGCACGGCGGTCTACGAAGCGGTCGGCGCGACGCGGACCTTCCCGACGCCGCCCTACCCCTCGACCCACAACCTGGGGACCAACCGGATGTCGGAGAACCCGCGTGACGGCGTGGTCGACCGCTGGGGGCGCACGCACGACATCCCGAACCTTTTCATCTCGGACGGCAGCGTCTTCACCACCGGCGCGGCGGAGAACCCGACGCTGACCATCATTGCCCTGGCGATCCGCCAGGGCGACTACATCGCCGGCGAGCTGTCGAAGGGCAATCTCTGACGGCACGCGGCGGGAGCCGCGTCCCACGGGACCTGCGGCGCACCGTGCTTCGGCGCGGTGCGCCGGGGAGCCCTCAAGCGGTTTCTAGAATTGGCGCGGCGCTGCGCGCCGGCAGCCAGCGCGCCGCGGGCGTATAGCCGTTCGACGGCGGCGGCACGGGCAGCCAGAGAGTGACGACCACCGCGAAGACGAGCCAGTGCCAGCGCCGCCAGCGGCGCGCCGTGTTGCCCCGGAAGCCGGCCAGAAGTTCCCAGGCGTCAGGCGCCTCCGGGCCCGGCACCTGGATGGCGATACCGCCGAGGGCGTGGGACAGCGACCAGTTCGCATTGAGGTGGTGCAGGGTCTGGGTGAAGGCCGGGATGCCGGCGCTCTGCAGCATCGAGATCGCCAGGTAGGCGTCGGAGGTGCCGTAGGCCCAGCCGATGGTCACCAGTTCGGAAGGCTTCATCTTGACGGCGATCCCCTGCCCAAGTTCCTGCTCGGGGGACTTTAGCGGGGAGCGAATCTTCACTCCAGTCTTTCAACCCCGACGGTGATCAGGGCTTGGCCGGCCGCGACGCCGGCGGTGCATCGGGCAGGCCGTAAAGATCGCGGGCGCGGGTCTCGAAGGAGTGCACCATGCGGCGCACGGCCTCGTGGAACAGGCTCTCGATGACCTTCTGCAGCAGCTTGGAGCGGAACTCGAAGTCGACGTAGAAGTCGATCAGGCAGCCCTCCGGGTGCTCCTCGAAGACCCAGTGGTTCTCCAGGTACCTGAAGGGCCCTTCGGCGTAGGTCACATCGATGCGCCGGGCCGCGCGGTTCGGCGATACGCGGCTGGTGAAGCGCTCGCGGAACATCTTGAAGCCGATCACCAGGTCCGCGACGATCAGGTCCTCGCGGCGCGACTTGACGCGCGCACCCAGGCACCAGGGCAGGAACTCCGGGTAGCGCTCGATATCGATGACCAGGCCATAGAGCTGCTCCGGCGTGTAGGGCAGCAGCTTCTTTTCCTTGTGGGTCGGCATAACGGAAGACTAACGAGGCAAATTTGAAAAGCGCTTAACCCGCCGCGGCCAGCCTGGCTTCGCGGGCGGCGCGCAGCCGCGCGAAGTCGTCGCCGGCGTGGTAGGAGGAGCGGGTCAGCGGCGTCGCCGAGACCATGAGGAAGCCCTTGTTGTAGGCCATGGACTCGTAGTGCTTGAACTCCTCGGGCGTGACGAAGCGGTCGACCACGTGGTGCTTGGGCGTCGGCTGCAGGTACTGGCCGATGGTCAGGAAGTCGACCTCGGCCGAGCGCAGGTCGTCCATCACCTGCAGCACCTCGGCCTTGCTCTCGCCGAGCCCCACCATGATGCCCGACTTGGTGAACATCGCCGGGTCGAGGCGCTTGACCTCGTCGAGCAGGCGCAGGGAGTGGAAGTAGCGCGCGCCGGGCCTGACCTCGCCGTAGAGCCGCGGCACGGTCTCCAGGTTGTGGTTGAAGACGTCGGGCTTCGCGGCCACCACGACCTCCAGGGCGCCGTCCTTGCGCAGGAAGTCCGGCGTCAGGATCTCGATGGTGGTCTGCGGCGCCGCGTCGCGGGTTGCCCGGATGACGTCTGCGAAGTGCTGCGCCCCGCCGTCGGGCAGGTCGTCGCGGTCGACCGAGGTGATCACCACGTGCTTGAGGCCCAGCTTGGCCACCGCGGTGGCGACGTTGGTCGGCTCGAAGGGATCGAGGGCGCCCGGCTTGCCTGTGGCCACGTTGCAGAAGGAGCAGGCCCGCGTGCAGATGTCGCCCATGATCATCATGGTGGCGTGGCGCTGGGCCCAGCACTCGCCGATGTTCGGGCAGGCGGCCTCCTCGCAGACCGTGTGCAGGTTGTTCTCGCGCACCACTTCGCGGGTCGCGTGGTACTCGCGCGAGGTCGGCGCCTTGACCCGGATCCAGGCCGGCTTGCGCTTGACCTCCTGGTCCGGCTTGTGCGCCTTCTCCGGGTGGCGGACGCGGGCTTTCTCGTTCGTGCTATCGCTCATTGCGACGTTCCAACTCAGGTTGTCCTTCTGCCCTCACGGCCCCAGCAGCAGCACCGCGCCGCCCACCACCGCGGCGACGGCCAGGGCCGGTAGGGCCAGCTGCGGGCGCTTGTGCAGCAGGTAGACCATGCCGAGGCCGGCGAGGCCGAGCAGGATGTAGGCCAGGATGCTCATTCAACGGCCCCAGGGATCCTCTGCCTACATATGGATGACGCGGCCGTAGGCATCAAGCACCGACTCATGCATCATCTCCGAGAGGGTCGGATGCGGGAAGACCGTGTGCATCAGCTCGGCCTCGGTGGTCTCCAGGCCCATGGCCACCACGTAGCCCTGGATCAGCTCGGTGACCTCGGCCCCCACCATGTGGGCGCCCAGCAGCTGGCCGGTCTTGGCATCGAACACGGTCTTGATCATGCCGTCCGGCTCGCCCAGCGCGATGGCTTTGCCGTTGCCGATGAAGGGGAAGCGGCCGACCTTGACCTGGTGGCCGGCCTCCTTGGCCTTCTTCTCGGTGAGACCGACGCTGGCCACCTGCGGGTGGCAGTAGGTGCAGCCGGGAATCTGTTCCTTCTTCATGGGATGCACGTCGTTGAGGCCGGCGATCTTCTCGACGCAGATGACGCCCTCGTGCTCGGCCTTGTGGGCCAGCATGGGCGGGCCGGCCACGTCGCCGATGGCGTAGATGCCGGGCTCGGCCGTGCGACCGTATTCGTCGATGACGATGCAGCCTCGGTCGGTCTTCACCTTGGTGGTCTCCAGGCCGATGTCCTCGATGTTGCCCTGCACGCCGACGGCGGAGATCACCCGCTCGACGGTGATCTCGCTCTTCTTGCCGGCCTTGTCCTCGATGGTCGCGGTGACGTTGTCGCCGCCCTTCTTCACCGCGGTCACCTTGGCCTCGGTCATGATCTTGAGGCCGCGCTTTTCCAGCTGCTTGCGGGCCAGCTTGGAGATCTCCTCGTCCTCCACCGGCATGATCTGCGGCATCACCTCGACCACCGTCACATCGGCGCCCATGGTGTGGAAGAAGGAGGCGAATACGATGCCGATGGCACCCGAGCCGATGACCAGCAGCGACTTCGGCATCTTCTCCGGCACCATGGCCTCGAAGTAGGTCCAGATCAGCTTCTTATCTGGCTCGATGCCGGGCAGCGCGCGCGGCCGCGCGCCGGTCGCCAGGATGATGTTCTTTGCCGTCAAGTCGCTGACCTTCTTGCCGTCCTTGGTGACGGTCAGCTTGCCCGGGCCGTTCAGCTTGGCGGTGCCGTCGACCACCGTCACCTTGTTCTTCTTCAGAAGGTGCCCGACGCCGCCGTTGAGCTGCTTGGAGACGGCGCGCGAGCGCGCCACCACCTTGGCCACGTCGAAACCGACGTTGCCGGCCGAGAGGCCGTAGGCGTCGGCGTGCTGCATGTAGTGGTAGATCTCCGCCGAGCGCAGCAGCGCCTTGGTCGGAATGCAGCCCCAGTTGAGGCAGATGCCGCCGAGGTGCGCCTTCTCGACGACGCAGACCTTCATCTTCAGCTGCGCGGCGCGGATCGCCGCGACGTAGCCGCCCGGCCCGCCGCCGACGACAATCAGATCGAAAGAAGTATCAGCCACAGAAACTCTCCTCTAGGCCGGGACGTTCTAGTTGTTCAAACGCCATCTGCCGAAATCGCGCCTACGGTACGATTGCTCAGCTGTCACCCTCGGGCTTGTCCCGAGGGTCCATGGCGCCGCTTGGCGCCTGACCTCTCCCATGGATCCTCGCAACAAGTGCGAGGATGACGATCGAGAGGACGTGACGAATGTGCGCTGTCTCATCCCGGCGGGTTCCAGATGTTGGGGTCCGGCGCGCGGCCGGTGATGATGTGGATGATCAGCGGCACCACCGCGTTGCTGCCGTCGGCGCTGTTGAGGTTCTTGAACAGGCCGGCCTGGCTCTCGAAGACGGCGCGGAAGGGCGCGATGGAGGACAGCAGGTCGAAGCGCCAGCTGCCCGCCTCCTCCTTGAAGTGGACGTTGACCGGGATCGGTGAGCCCTTGAGGTTCGACAGCGGCGCCTGCGCCTGGCTGCCGGTGACGCTGAACTCGGCGGCTTCCAGCTTCTCGACCTCCTTCATGTCGAAGGCCTGGTGGTTCACCGCGTAGGCGACGGGATCGCTCTCGGTCATGGCGCGCAGCGCCTGCGGCTTCATGTTGTGGCGCAACATGAGCACGGAGATCTGGTCGAGCAGCGGCAGGGTCTGCAGCTCCCTGGCCTCCATGGTCAGTGCCCGGTCGAGGGTCTGTTTCAGGTAGGCGTGGGTATCGGCGGACGTCAGCCGCGAGGCTGCCGCGCCGTCGCCGGCTATCAGCGCCTGCTTGTAGGCGGCGAAGCTCGCCGCAACGGCGGCCGACTCGTCGGCGGCTGCCGGCAGCGGCACCCCAAGCGCGAGCACGAACGCCGCTATGAGAACGCGCAGCTTCACGACGGCGGGCTCCAGATGTCTAGGCCGGGCCTGCGGCCGGTCATGGCTTCCAGGGCATAGAGAATAAAGTCGTTTTTCGACATGCCGGTCTGCTGGATTGCCTGTGCGATCGCGACGCGGGTCACGAGGAGCATCCGCATGAGGTCGAGACGCCAGCGGTCCCCTTCCTTGACGAAGTGTAGCCGCAGCGACGTCTCCTGGCCGTCGCCACCCAAAGCGGCGGCGCTTGCCGTGTCGCCATTCACGGTGAAGGGACCGACTTGGAGACGGGACACTCCGTCCTTGCCGATCCAGCCCTGATCGACTGCATAGGCGACAATCTCGGCTCCGCTCATGCTTTCGAGCTGCGCGCGGGACATCTGGTAGCGCAACTGCAGGACGGCCATGCGATCCATCACATGCAGCTTATTGAGCCCGCCTTGGTCGAGCGTCAGTGCATGGTCGGCGATCTGTCGGTAGTAATCGTAGGTTTGCTGTGTAACGAGCGCGGCTGCCGCGACTCCATCGCCGTTCAGTACCGCCACCTTGTAGTCCTGAAAGGCGCGCTCGACCGCTTGCGGGGTCGCCGCCGCCGGCAGCGGCAGCACGAAGAGCAGCGCGGCGATGAAAAGACGCAGCTTCACGACGGTGGTTCCCAGATGTCGGGGCGCGGCGCGCGGCCGCTGCCCTGCTCCAGCATCAGCATGACGAAGGTATCCTCGTCGATGCCGGACTGCTTGACCGCGAACTCGAAGGCGGTGCGGGTCAGCTGCATCAGCGCGACGAGGTCGAGCAGCCAGCGGCCGTCCTCCTTGACGAACTCCATCTTGAAGCTGGTGGTGCCGCCGTCGGGCCGCAGGATGGTGCCGCTCGCCGTGTCGCCCTCGACCTTGTAGTCGCCGAGCCGCAGCTGCTCGGCCCCTTCCCGGCCGATCCAGCCTTCGTCGACCGCGTAGGACACCACCTCGCCGCCGGACATGGCCTGCAGCCGCGCGCGGTTCAGGTTGTGGCGCAGCAGCATGGCGTAGAGCCGGTCGGAGAGGCTGAGCGCATGCATGCCCTCGTGGTCGAGGGTCAGCGCCTGGTCGGCCAGCTTGCCGAAGTAGTCGCGCGAGCCCTGGGTCACCACCGCCGCCGCGGCCTCGCCGTCGGCGGCCAGGATGGCGGTCTTGTAGGCGCTGAAGCTCTTCTTCACCTCCTCGATCGGCTCGGCCGCCGCTGCCATGGGCTGGGCGAGCAGGACGAAGAGCAAAAGGATCAGCAGGCTTCGCATTGCGAACCGCCTTTGGCTATGGGTTGTGCGGCTAGAGCAGCATGGACAGCGGGTCTTCGATCAGCTTCTTGAAGGCGGCGAGGAACTGGGCGCCGACCGCGCCGTCCACCACCCGGTGGTCGACCGAGAGCGTGCAGCTCATCACCGTGGCGACACTGAGGGCGCCGTCCTTCACCACCGGGCGCTGTTCGCCGGCACCGACCGCCAGGATGCAGCCCTGCGGCGGATTGATCACGGCGGCGAAGTCCTTGATGCCGAACATGCCGAGGTTGGAGACCGAGAAGCTGCCGCCCTGGTACTCCTCGGGCTTCAGCTTGCCGTCGCGCGCCCGCGTGGCGAGGTCCTTCATCTCGTTGGCGATGGTGGCCAGGCCCTTGGTCTCCGCCGCCTTGACGATCGGCGTGATGAGGCCGGCGGGCGTCGCCACCGCGACCGAGACGTCGGCGTGCTCGTAGAACAGCAGGCCCGAGTCGTCGTAGGAGGCGTTGGCCGCCGGCACCTGCTTCAGCGCCAGGGCGACGGCGCGGATGACGAAGTCGTTGACCGAGATCTTGTAGTCGTCGGAGCGGCTGTTGAGCTCCTTGCGCACCTTCAGCAGCCCGTCCAGTTCGCAGTCGACCGTGAGGTAGAAGTGCGGCACCTGCTGCTTGGACTCGGTGAGGCGTTTGGCGATGACCTTACGCATCGAGCTGAGCGGCTCCTGCCGGTGGGCCATGCCCAGCATGTCGGCCAGCGCCTTGGCGCCCGGACCGGAGGCCGCAGGCGCAGCCGCGGCTGCGGCGGCGGGTGCCGCCTCGGGCTTTGCCGCCGGCGCGGCGCCCGGCTGGGCCGCCTCGACGTCGGCCTTGATGATGCGGCCGCGCGGACCGCTGCCCTTGAGGGCCGCCAGGTCGAGGCCCTTCTGCTTGGCGATGCGCCGGGCCAGCGGGCTGGCGAAGATCCGCTTGCCATCGACGCTGGGCGCCGCCGGCGCAGGACCTGCCGCAGCCGGTGCGGCCGGAGCCGGCGGCTCGGCACCGTTGCCTTTCGCGGCGGGAGCTTCCGCCTTCGCCTCTTCCTTCGGCGCCTCCTTGGGTGCCTCTTTCGGCGCGGGCGCGCCGGCCTGCGGGTCGTCCGGGATCGCCGAGGCATCCTCACCCTCTTCCAGCAGCACAGCGATGACCTGGTTGACCGGCACCGCGTCGGTGCCCTCCGACACCAGGATCTTGCCGACGGTGCCTTCGTCGACGGCTTCGACCTCCATGGTCGCCTTGTCGGTCTCGATCTCGGCGATGACGTCGCCGGAGGCGACCTCGTCGCCCTCTTTGACCAGCCACTTGGCCAGCGTGCCCTCGGTCATGGTCGGCGAGAGCGCCGGCATCAGGATGTTGATCGGCATTTGGCTGTTCCCTCCCCCGCCGCGCTCAGTCGCGGTAACAGACTTCTTTGGCGCCGGCGACGATGTCGTCGGCCTGCGGCAAGGCCATGGCCTCCAGGTTGGCCGCGTAGGGCATCGGCACGTCGACGCCGTAGACCCGCTTGACCGGCGCGTCGAGCCAGTCGAAGGCCTGCTCCATGACCACCGCGGCGACCTCGGAGCCGATGCCGCAGGGCCCCCAGCCTTCCTCGCAGGTCACCAGGCGGTTGGTCTTCTGCACCGAGGCGACGACGGTCTCGCTGTCCAGCGGGCGCAGCGAGCGCAGGTCGATGACCTCCGCGTCGATGCCCTCCTCGGCCAGCTTCTCGGCCGCCTGCAGCGCCTTGCCCACCATGATCGAGAAGGCGGTGATGGTGACGTCCTTGCCCGGCCGGGCGATGCGCGCCTTGCCGATCGGCACGGTCCAGTCGTCGCTGTCCGGCACCTCGAAGGACTGGCCGTAGAGGATCTCGTTCTCCAGGAAGATCACCGGGTTGCTGTCGCGGATGGCCGACTTCATCAGACCCTTGGCGTCGGCCGCCGAATAGGGCGCCACCACCTTGAGGCCGGGGATATGGGCGTACCACGAGGCATAGCACTGGGAGTGCTGCGCCGCGACGCGGGCCGCCGCGCCGTTCGGCCCGCGGAACACGATCGGCGAGGAGATCTGGCCGCCGGACATGTAGTGGGTCTTGGCGGCGGAGTTGATGATGTGGTCGATCGCCTGCATGGCGAAGTTGAAGGTCATGAACTCGACGATCGGCCTGAGGCCGTACATCGCCGCGCCGACGCCGAGGCCGGCGAAGCCATGCTCGGTGATCGGCGTGTCGACCACGCGGCGCGGGCCGAACTCGTCGAGCAGGCCCTGGCTGACCTTGTAGGCGCCCTGGTACTCGGCGACCTCCTCGCCCATCAGGAAGACCTTCTCGTCGCGGCGCATCTCCTCGGCCATGGCATCGCGCAGCGCCTCGCGCACGGTCTGGGTCTTGGTCGCACCGGTCCACTCCGGCTCGGCCGCCGGCGCGGCGGCCGGCGGCGCGGTCACGCCGGTCGGCGAGGTGTCCTCGGCCGGTCCGCGCTGCGGTGTCTTGGCCTCCGGCTCCGGCTGCTTGGCGGCCGGCGCCGGCGCCTCGGAGATCGCCGAGGCGTCCTCGCCGTCTTCCAGCAGCACGGCGATGACCTGGTTCACCGGTACCGCGTCGGTGCCCTCGGGCACCATGATCTTGCCCAGCACGCCTTCGTCGACCGCCTCGACCTCCATGGTCGCCTTGTCGGTCTCGATCTCCGCCAGGATGTCGCCGGCGGCGACGGCGTCGCCTTCCTGCTTCAGCCACTTGGCCAGCTTGCCCTCGGTCATGGTCGGCGAGAGTGCCGGCATCAATACTTCAATTGGCATGTCCCCTCCGGGATGTCTGCTCGGCCCGCCGTCCCCCTGGCGTCTTCGCGCCGCGGGCGGCCTGCCCGTTTTTGTTCGCTCGCCCCAGCTCAGCTCAGCCCGGGCTCACGCGGTGACGTAGACGTCGGTGTAGAGTTCGGATGGATCCGGCTCCGGGCTGGTCTGCGCGAAGTCGGCGGCCTCGGAAACGATGGCCTTCACTTCCTTGTCGAGCTCTTTGAGCTTGGCCTCGTCCATCACCTTGCGGTCGACCATGATGCCGCGCAGCCGCTCGATGGGGTCGCGCTCCTGGCGCACCTTCTGCACCTCTTCCTTGGAGCGGTACTTGGCCGGGTCGGACATGGAGTGGCCGCGGTAGCGGTAGGTCAGCATCTCCATGATAAAGGGCCCCTTGCCGGAGCGCGCGTGGCCCAGCGCCTTCTCCGCCGCCTCGCGCACCGCCAGCACGTCCATGCCGTCGACCTGCATGCCGGGGATACCGTAGGCCTGGCCGCGGTTGTACAGCTCCGTCGACTTGGCCGAGGAGCGCTCGATCGAGGTGCCCATGCCGTACTTGTTGTTCTCGATCACGTAGACCGCGGGCAGCGACCACAGCGCCGACATGTTGAAGGACTCGTAGACCTGGCCCTGGTTGAGCGCGCCGTCGCCGAGATAGGTGATCGAGACCGCGTCCTCGTCGAGGTAGCGGTGGGCGAAGGCCAGGCCGGTGCCGAGCGGCACCTGGGCGCCGACGATGCCGTGGCCGCCGTAGAAGCGCTCGTCATGGCTGAACATGTGCATGGAGCCGCCCTTGCCCTTGGAGTAGCCGCCGGCGCGGCCGGTCAGCTCGGCCATCACGCCCTTGGGGTCCATGCCGCAGGCCAGCATGTGGGCGTGGTCGCGGTAGGAGGTCAGCACCGTGTCCTTCGGGCCCATCACCGCCTGGACGCCGACCACCACGGCCTCCTGGCCGATGTAGAGGTGGCAGAAGCCGCCGATCAGGCCCATGCCGTACATCTGGCCGGCCTTCTCCTCGAAGCGCCGGATGAGCAGCATGTCGCGGTAATATTTCTGCAGTTCTTCGACGCTGGCTTTCGACGCCGGAGCGGCAGCCTTGCGTTTGCCGCCGGCGCGCGCGCCGGCCGATTTGGTGCTGGCCATAGAGAACTCCCTGCCTTCGCGCAAAGGAAAGCGAGGCGGTCTTGTCACCGCCTCTTTAGCCGCACCTTAACCGAATTCAGAGGAATATTCAATCGTGGTTAATTCGTTGAAATAAAAGAAAGTTTATTGAATTAACAAGAAATAAGTTCAACGAAAAACTCGCCGCTAGCCGATGCGCTTAGCGGGGCGCTGCGGAACGCCGCAGTTCCGGATCGAGAAAGATAACATGATCACCGGGCTGGCCGTAGTTCAAGAGCGCCTGCGCCCGCTCCTCGAGCAGATCGGGGTCCAGGTGCTCGCGGCGCAGCAGGCCGACGCGGTGCTCCAGCTCCGCCCGCTCGGCGGCCACCGCCGCGGCGGTCGCCTCGGCCTGGGCCTTTTCCTGCTTCAGCAGGATCCAG
>JBFGUI010000066.1:0-17267 GCA_041565695.1 Kiloniellaceae bacterium | reverse complement strand
GCCGGCATCGGGGTCACCCTGATCCCGGAAATGGCCATGGCGGTCGAGACCCGCTCGGCCCCCGTGTCCGTCGCGCGCTTCCGCAGCCCGCGGCCGTCGCGGACCATCGGCATGGTCTGGCGCAAGACCAACCCCCTGTCCGAGCGGTTCATGGAGATCGCGGAGGTGGTGCGCCAGTCGGCCGCGGCCCTGCGCACGCGGCAGGGCCCGAGAAAGGCGGCGCAGCGGGTGGGCAGCTAGAACCCATCTGCCGCGCCCGCGCGGGGGCGATTTTCACGACCCTTCGCCCTCCGGGCAGGGCGCTTACCGCCGCCGCCGGATTGCGCTAGGCTTTCCCTTCAAATCGTATCCGCCGCGTTCTGGGAGCATGCCGCGCCACGGAGCGGAATTCCGTGATCTCCTCCCGTGACCCGCAGCACCGCTCTCCGACATGTGTCTCCGCCTTTGCCACGAGAAAGGATCGGACCCATGAATGAGGAAGCTCTGCAACAGGTGAGGCGTGAACCGCCCGAGCGCGGTTCTGTCGGCTTTTTCACGCTCCTGCTCGGCGTGATCCGGGCTTTCCTGGCCCGCTTTTTCGCCGCCAAGCACCCGGGCGATTTCGATGTGGAGTTCGGTTCCTGGATCTTTCCGGATTTCAACCTTGTGCCGGGGTCCCAGCACGCGCCGCCGCGCCCCCTGGTCAACCGCGATTGCGACGAGACCTACCTGATCTACAATTTCGTCTCCATAGCGGCGCCGCGCTGCACCTTGGCGGGCCAGCTTGTGGCGCTCGGACGGACGATGAACGAGGTGTCCCAGTTCCTGCAGAACAACTTTCGCTGCGAAGATCCCGACTGCCTTCAGGAAGCCGGCGAACTGGTCTGGGTCGGCCTTGACTGCGGCCCTGGACCCGCCGACCAGGCCGGCGTGCTGGTGCGGTTCAGGTGCGTGCCTGAGAACTGAGGGGCAGGACGCCGGCCCCTCGCGCGCAGCGCCGCGGCCGGCCGCGGGGAGCTGGGCTTTCCCGCGGGTCGCTGAGGCGCAGTCTATTCCAGCTGGTCGCGGACGCGGTCCCAGGTCTTGACGAGGTGCCGGCGCATCACCTCGGCTAGTGCTGGCCCGTCGCGGCGCGAGAGGGCGTCGACCATTTCCTGGTGTTCCGCGACCGCGGCGCGCCATTTTCCAGGCTCGCTGTTGCCGGTAAAGCGCAGGCGCTTCATGCGGGACTGCAGCATCGCCTGCAGTTCTGTCAGCGTGGCGTTGCCCGACGCTGCCGCGATCAGGCTGTGGATGCGCTGATTCTCCTTGTAGTAGGCGAGGCGCTCGCGGTCTTCGTAGAGCTGCATCATGCGCGCGTGCAGGGCCTTGATCTCCTCGATCTGCGCATCGCTCGCGCGTTCGCAGGCCAGGACGCCCGCAAAGGCCTCGAGTTCCCCGAGGACTTCCAGCATGCCCTTGAACTCCTCGGCGCTGAAACTGCGCACGAAGGTGCCGCGGCTCGGCCGCACCTCGATCAGGCCCTCTCCCGCCAGAGTCTTGATCGCTTCGCGCAGCGGCGTGCGGGAGATCCCCAGATCCTCCACGAGCCGGCTCTCGTTGAACCGCTCACCGGGCGCCAGAACGCCCTCGATGATCATGTCGCGCAGGCGGCTGGCGACGATGTCGTGCAAGGACTGCCGGGAGATCGGCGGGGTCAGGCTGTGGGCTTCGGGCTTGGCGTGCCTGGCGAGCTCGTCGCCGCCGGGCGCGGGTGCTGCTGCGGTTCGTCCATCGTTCATGGCGAGAGGTTACCAAATTTGCCGATTCGGGAGAGACATCGCTGTTGACCTCCTGTAAGCCGTATATAGTATACAATATATAACAGGGAGAGAAGCGGTTTGAGCGCAGACGTCGATACCACGACACGTAAAACGTGCATTGCCCTGGCCTTGGGCGATGCTGCGGGCATCGGGAGCGAGCTGGCGGCCCGGGTGCTGAGCGATCCGGAAGTCCGCGAGGCGGCGCACTTCATCGTCGTTGGCGACCGCCGGCAGCTGGATCAGGGTGCCACGCAGGCGGGCGTCTCGGTCGACATCGACGCCTTTAATGCGGACCGCAGCCAGGAAGACTGCTTCGTCGACCTGGGCAATCTCGACCCCGAGGGGATCCGCGTCGGCCAGGCCTCGCGCGAGAGCGGGGCGGCGGCGCTGCAGAACTTCGCCTTTGCCCTGCGGCTGTGCGATGCCGGGGCGGCGGCCGCCACCTGCTTCACCCCCTTCAACAAGTACGCGATGCGCCTGGCGCGGCCGAGCTACGTCGACGAGATCGAATATGTGAAGTCGGTCATCGGGGCCGAAACGGACGGCAGCGAGTTCAACGTGCTCGACGAGATCTGGAACGCCCGCGTCACCTCCCACATGCCGCTGCGTCAGGTCGCCGACTCGATCACCGAAGAGCGCGTGCTCGCCAGCATCCGGCTGACCATGGAGACCATGCGCGGCGCCGGCCACGATCGGCCGCGCCTTGCCGTGGCGGCCTTGAACCCCCATGCCGGCGACGGCGGCAACTTCGGCTCGGAGGAGGAGGAGGTCATCGCCCCGGCCGTGGCCAGGGCCAAGGCGCTGCAGATCTCCGTCGAGGGACCGATCCCCTCCGACACGGTCTATCTGCGCGCCGTCCGCGGCGAGTTCGACGCGGTCGTCTCCATGTACCACGACCAGGGACAGATCGCGATGA
Organism: Kiloniellaceae bacterium; assembly: GCA_041565695.1. GTDB lineage: Bacteria > Pseudomonadota > Alphaproteobacteria > Kiloniellales > Kiloniellaceae > Pelagibius. Next base: position 14,570 of record JBFGUI010000066.1, on the reverse strand, counting down.
AGCTGATCGGTTTCGACCGCGGCGTCACCCTGATCGGCGGTTACCCTTTCTGGATTGCGACCCCCGCCCACGGAACGGCCTACGACATCGCCGGAAAGGGCATCGCCAATCCCAACGCAACCAAGCGCGCCCTGCTGATGGCTGCCCGTCTGGCAGGCACCGGGGACGGGAAAAGCCCGCCGGTTGCGCAGCGCCAAGAGACGACTGCCGAGATAATCGAAAGCCTGAGAACGGCAGCCTGAAGCCCCACGACCAAAGCTAGGGAGGAAAAGATGAAAAAGTTTCTGGGTATGACCCTCGCCGGCGCAGCCTTGTTCGGCTGGACCGCGCTCGCCGAGGCCAAGGAGGAGATCATTTTCGGCATCTCGGCCACGCCGGGCTCCTTGCAGCAGGAAACTGCCGCAGAGTTCGTCAAGCGCGCGAACGCCAAGCTGGGCGACAAGGCCGAGGTGAAGCTTTTCGACTCCTCGCAGCTCGGCAAGGACAAGGAACTGATGCAGAAGCTCAAGCTCGGCACGGTTCACATCGCCCTGCCGTCTTCGATCATGGCGTCCATCTCCGACGAGTTCGCGCTCTTCGACATGCCCTTCCTGGTCGCCGACCGGGAGCACCTGGCGCGCATCGAGAAGGAGATCTTCTGGCCCACCATCGCACCGACCGTCGAGGACGACGGCTACAGGGTGCTGGCGGTCTGGGAGAACGGCGTGCGCCACATCACTAACAACGTGCGTCCCATCAAGACTCCGGCCGACCTCGCAGGCGTGAAGATCCGCACGCCGAAGTCGACCTGGCGCGTCAAGATGTTCTCGACCTGGGGGGCCAACCCCAGCCCCATGGCCTTCTCCGAGGTCTTCACCGGGCTGCAGACCGGCGTTATCGACGGCCAGGAGAACCCCTATACCAACATCGCCTCGGCCAAGCTGAACGAGGTGCAGAAGTACCTCTCCAAGACCGGCCATGTCTATTCGCCGGCCTATCCGACCATGGGCAAGGCGGTGTTCGACAAGATGGATCCGGCGATCCGCGACGTGCTGGTCGAAACCGCCCTGGAGCTGGAGGGCTGGGCCCGGGCCAAGGGCGAGGAGGCTGACACCAAGCTCATGGAGTCGCTTGTCGCCGGCGGCATGGAATACAACGAGGCGGATCGCGCCTCCTTCGTGGCGGCCTCCAAGCCGATCTACGATGCGTTCGCCCAAGAAGTGAAAGGCGGCGATGCCATGATCGAGAAGGCGATCGCCCTGGCTTCCGGCTCCTGACCTCCCGGGCCGAAAGATCTCGGGCCTCGCCAGGCTTGCCAGCCCGGCGGGGCCCGAGGTTCGATGGCCCTGCCGCCGGCCGTCGTGCCGGGTGCTGCCCATAGCGAGGAAAGGCAGGCATGCGAACCGCCGCTGCCGTTCTTGAGAAACTCCTGGAATTCATAACCCTGTCGCTGCTGATCGGGCTGGCCGTCGTCGTGGTGGCCGCCGTGATCGCGCGCTACCTCTTCAACGCCTCCTTCATCTGGTACGACGAGGTCGCCTCGGTCATGCTGGCCTGGATCAGCTTCTACGGGGCGGCCTATGCAGCGCTGCGCCGCCGCCACCTCGGCTTCGAGGGGCTGCTGCTCAGCCTGCAGCTGCCTTTCCGGCGGCTGGTCTTCCTCTTCGGCGAGGGGGTCGTCTGCCTCGTCTTCGCCGTCCTGGCCTATGCCGGCTGGGTGATCCTCGAGGTCATGGGCAGCGAAACCCTGATTTCGCTGGACTGGGTTCCCCTCTGGTTCACGCAGTCGGTGGTGCCGGTCGGTGCGGCCCTCTTCATCGCGGCACAGCTCCTCTCCCTGCCGCAGGCCTACGCCCGCATGGTGGCCGGCCAGAGTGCGGAGGAGGAGGAGATCGCCGAGGAGATCGCCCGCGCTCGGCAATCCGACGACGCAACGGACGGCAAGCCATGATCGCGCTGCTGCTCGTCGTCCTGCTGGTTCTGCTGATCGCCATCAACGTGCCGATCGGCGTCGCCATCTGTGCCGTGGCGCTGCTCGGCCTGTGGCTCGACAAAGGCGTTTTCGGATTCTACGACGCGGCGCTGACCGTTTTCGACGGCGCCACGAACTTCCCCCTGATCGCCATCCCGCTGTTCATCCTGGCCGGCGCGCTGATGAACACCGGCGGCATCTCGCGGCGCCTGATCGACTTCACTTCCGCCCTGATCGGCTTCATCCGCGGCGGCCTCGCCATGGTGAACGTCGGCGTGTCGCTGTTCTTCGCGGAGATATCGGGCTCCGCCGTGGCGGACGTGGCGGCCCTCGGATCCGTTCTGATCCCGGCCATGAAGCGAAAGGGCTACAAGCCCACCTTCGCGGCCGCCATCACGTCCTCCTCGGCCTCGCTGGCGATCATCATTCCGCCCTCGCTGCCGATGATCCTCTACGGCGCGCTTTCCGACACCTCGATCGTCCAGCTCTTCGTGGCCGGCGTGATTCCCGGCTTGATCGGCGGCTTCATGATGCTCTGCCTCAGCTACTGGTTCGCGGTGCGCTACGATCTGCCGCGCGACGAGGCCTTTTCCCTCGGACGTCTGTGGCGGAGCTTCAAGGCGGCGGGCCCGGCGCTGACGCTGCCGGTCATCATCCTCGGCGGTATCTTCGGCGGCATCGTGACGGCGACCGAGGGCGCCGGGCTGGCGGTGGTGGCCGCGCTTTTCATCGGCGTGTTCATCTACCGCGAAATCGACTGGCGCGAGTTTCATGCGGCCCTGCTCGAGGGCGTCACGCAGACCGCCGTGGTCATGCTGCTGGTCGCCACCTCGGCCATTCTCGGGCTCTATCTCACCGAAACGGAGCTGCCGCAGCACTTCGCCCGCTCGATAACCCGGGTCTCGGATGATCCGATCGCCGTGCTGATGATGCTGAACCTGATGTTGTTCGTCCTCGGCATCGTGCTGCACGGGGCCGCCGCGATCATCCTGGTGGTCCCGATCGTCATGCCGCTGGTCCACCAGATCGGCATCGATCCGGTGCAGTTCGGCATCATCCTGACGCTCAACATCGCGATCGGCCAGCAGACCCCGCCGGTGGCCAGCGTGCTGGTCACGGCCTGCTCGATCGCGCGCACCGACATCTGGAAGACCACCCAGACCAACCTTCCGTTCATCGCCCTGCTGATCGCCCTGCTGCTGGTGGTCACCTACGTGCCGTTCGTGTCCTTGACGCTGGTGGAGATGTTCTACCGGTGACGGGCGAACGGGACGGCTGACGCAAGCGGCCGATATGCCGGGCTCCTACAGCAGAGACTGTGGGCCTAGCGCGAACCGGCCCCTAGCGCTTCCAGCGCCTCCGGCGTGTCGATGTCGAGCAGCACGGCATCGTCGTCGATCGGCACCTCGCAGACCACCTCGGCGTGCTCGCCGATCAGGGCGCGGGCGCCGGTGTCGCCGGCGATGTCCTGCATCTCGGGGAAGAAGCGCTTCGCGAAGAGCACCGGGTTGCCGCGCTTGCCCTGCCAGGTCGGCACGCAGATGGCGCGGCCCTCCAGCGGGTTGAAGGCGGCGATGAGGCGGTTGACGATGGCCGGGGAGATGCGCGGCATGTCGCCGAGGCAGACCAGCACGCCGTCGATGTCCTCCGGCAGGGCGGCGAGGCCGCGGCGCAGCGAGGAGGAGAGGCCGCTGGCATAGTCCGGGTTGTGCGCCAGGGTGAAGCCGGCCCCCTTGCGCGACGGCGGCAGCGCCGCTTCCACCGCGGCGTAGTCGTGGCCGGTGACCACCGCCAGCGGGCGGGCCTGGGAGGCCTGCAGGCTCTCCACCACGTGGGCCACCATGGGCTTGCCGTCGACCTCGGCCAGCAACTTGTTGACCTTGCCCATGCGCCGCGACTGCCCGGCGGCCAGCACCACGGCGGCGATCTGCGGCGCGCGCGGCGCGCCCTCGGGGCGCTCCACCGCCTCGGCGCGGGGCAGGCCGCGGGCGGCGATCTCCTTCAGCAGGCCGCCGGCGCCCATCTGCATGATGTCGCGCGGCGTGACGTCGAGGCCGGCGACCAGGCGCTGCAGCACCCAGTCGAAGCCGTTGACCTTGGGCGAGCGGGCGCAGCCCGGCAGGCCGACCACGGGGCGGCCGTCCAGCTCGCCCATGAGAATCAGGTTGCCGGGGTCGACCGGCATGCCGAAGTGCACGACCTTGCCGCCCGCCGCTTCGAGCGCGGCCGGCAGCACGTCGCGGCGGTCGACGATGGCCGAGGCGCCGGACATCAGCAGGATCTCGTGGCCCTCGGCCGCCAGCGCCTTCAGTGCCTGCGCCACGGCGGCGCTGTCGTGCGCGCAGCGCTGCTCCGTCGCGGCCGGGCAATCGAGGTGGGCGAGGCGCGCGTTCATCACCTCGCGGGTCTTGTCGAGCACGCTGGCCTTGGTGCCTTCCAGTTCGGTCTGCAGCAGGCCGATGCGGCGCGCCTGCAGGGGCGCCACGCGGAGCAGCGGGCCGCCGTCGCGCAGCACCGCGAGGCAGGCGTCGAGGACACGGCGTGCCACCGCGAAGGGAATGATCTTGAGGGTCGCCGCCATCTGGCGCGGCTCGACCAGGTCGTAGGGCGCCAGGCTGGCGATTGTGATGGTCTCGTCGACCAGGTTGAAGGCGTCGATGCGGGCCCGCTCGGCGACCAGCACGCCGCGTTCGGCGACCATCAGGTTGCAGCGGCCGGTGAAGCTGGCGCTGGCGGTCAGGCCGGGGCCGGCCGCCGCGGCGGCCAGCTCGGTGGCCGCCGCGTCCTCGTGTACGTCGTCTGCTTCCAGGCGGGCGGCGATGACCTCCGCGAAGCCGCCGGCCAGCAGAGTGGCGATGTCCGCGGCCGAAAGGCGGCGGCCCTTCTTGAAGGAAAAGCCGGTGCCGCGCAGGGAATGCGCGAGGATGCAGCCCTCGGCCTCGGCGATGGCGGTGCTTGCGAACTTCATTGCGCCGCCTCGGGCTGTTCGGCCTTCACCAGGGGCGGCACCCGGTGCAGCACCTGGGTGATCTGCGCCATGATCGAGAGCGCGATCTCCGCCGGGCTCTTGGCGCCGATGGCGAGGCCGACCGGGGCATGGATGCGCGCGATCTCGGCCTCGGACAGGCCCTGCTCGCCGAGCCGCGCGACCCGCTTGGCGTGGGTCTTGCGGCTGCCCAGGGCGCCGACATAGAAGGCCGGCGAGCGCAGCACCACGCCCAGCGCCGGGTCGTCCAGCTTGGGGTCGTGGGTCAGCACCACCACGGCGCTGCGGTGGTCCGGCGCCAGGGCGGTCATGGCCTCGTCCGGCCAGGCATCGATCAGCTGCACGTTGGGAAAGCGCTCGGTGTTGGCCCAGGCCTTGCGCGGGTCGACGACGATGACCTCGTAGCCGGCGAGCTGCGCCATGGGCACCAGCGCCTGGGAGATGTGCACCGCGCCGACCACCAGCAGGCGCAGCGGCGGATTGTAGACATGGACGAAGAGGTCGGGATGCTCGGGCAGCGGCCCGCTGCGATCCGCCGCGACGGCGGCGGCCACGGCCTCGTGCTGGACGGCATCGAGGGTCAGCTCGCCGCTCGTCTCGCCGTCGACCCGCAGCAGCTGGCGCCCGTCGCGCAGGTCGGTGACCAGCGCCGTCGGGCGCTTTGCCGCGCGGGCCTCCTGCAGCCGGTCGAGGATCGCGCGCTTCATTCGAGGCGCTCGACGAAGACCTTGACGGTGCCGCCGCAGGCCAGCCCGACGTCCCAGGCCTGCTCGTCGGTGACGCCGAACTCGAGCAGCCTGGGCGGCGCGCCGGCCATGATGGCCTGGGCCTCGTGCACCACCGCGCCCTCGATGCAGCCGCCGGAGACCGAGCCCTGCAGGCGCAGGCTGTCGTCGACGATCAGCTGGCTGCCGACCGGGCGCGGCGAGGAGCCCCAGGTCTGCACCACCGTGGCCAGCGCCACCGCATGGCCTTCGTCGCGCCAGCGTGCCGCCTCGGCCAGCAGGTCTTCGCTCTTGCCTAGATCGCCTTGCGCCATTCGCTCATTCCTTCCTCGCGCCGCATCGCCGGGCGGCTCAGCACTTCCGAGAGGTCGCTCAGGCTCTCCAGGTTGTGCACCGTCCTGAAGTCGTCGACGTGCGGCATCAGGGCCCGGGCCCCGAGAGACTTGGGCTGGTAGCCATCGTAGCGCAACAGCGGGTTCAGCCAAATCAATCTGCGGCAGGACTTGTGCAGGCGCTCGACCTCGGCGCCCAGGCCCTGGGCGTTGTCGCGGTCGAGGCCGTCGGAGATCAGCAGCACCACCGCCCCCTGGCCGAGCACGCGGCGCGCCCAGGTGACGTTGAAGTCGTGCAGGCAGGCGCCGATGCGGGTGCCGCCGGACCAGTCCACCACGCTCTCGGCGACCTTCTCGACCGCCACGTCGACGTCCTTGTGGCGCAGGTGGCGGGTGATGTTGGTCAGCCGCGTGCCGAACACGAAGGTGTGGACCCGGTCACGGTCGTTGGTCACCGCGTGCATGAAATGCAGCAGCATGCGCGAATAGCGGCTCATCGAGCCGGAGATGTCGCACAGCACCACCAGGGGCGGGTGGCGCCGACGCGGCTTCTTGAAGCGCAGCGGGATGGTGTCGCCGCCCTGGCGCAGGGCCGCGCGCATGGTGGCGCGCAGGTCGGCGCGGCGGCCCCCGCCCGGCCGGAAGCGGCGGGTCGGCACCTCCATGATCGGCAGGCGCATGGCCTGGATCGCCTGCTTCGCCTCGGCCAGCTCGGCCGCCGACATCTTCTCGAAGTCCATCTCCTGCAGGATTTCCTTGCTGGAGAAGGTGAGGGCGGCGTCGACCTCCTGGCGCTCCTCGGTCTCGTCGGGCTCGCGCCCGTCGCCCTCCTTGGGGCGCAGCGCGTCGGACAGCCGGCGCGCCAGCTCCTCGGCCGCGTCCGGCTTCTGGCCGGCGAGCGGCGTGATGTCGGGCAGCAGCAGCGCCATCATGCGCTGCAGGATCTCCGGGTTGCGCCAGAACACGTGGAAGGCCTGGTCGAAGATCTCCTGCTGATCGCGGCGGTTGACGAAGACCGCGTGCAGCGTCCAGTAGAAGTCGTCGCGCCGGCCGAGCCCCACGGCCTCGACCGCCTTCAGGGCGTCCAGCACCTTGCCGGGGCCGACCGGCAGGCCGGCGGCGCGCAGCGTACGCGCGAAGTAGAGGATGTTTTCCGCCATGCGCCCGCTGTCGGGCGGGCCGCTGCCGGCCGGCGGATCTGTTGCGGCGTCGGGCATGGTTCCGACTCTAAGGCCTTTCGCCGGCGGCGCAAATGCCCGTCAGGCGACCACCATGCTGCCCAGTTCGCGCTTCACCTCGGCCAGGATGCGCGCCGCCTCGCTGCCCTGGATCTTGGCGATGTCGTCCTGGTACTTGAGCAGCACGCCCAGGGTGTCGTCGACCGCCTGGGGGTCGAGCGCCACCCGGTCGAGCTGGGTCAGCGCCTCGGCCCAGTCGATGGTCTCGGCGATGCCGGGGGCCTTGAAGAGGTCCTCCTCGCGCAGCGCCTGGACGAAACCGACCACCTGGCGCGACAGCGCCAGGGGCACCCGCGGCGCCTTGACCTGGAGGATCTCCAGCTCGCGCACCGCCGAGGGGTAGTCGACCCAGTGGTAGAAGCAGCGCCGCTTCAGGGCGTCGTGGATCTCGCGGGTGCGGTTGGAGGTGATGATGACGATCGGCGGCTCGGCGGCCTTGATGGTGCCGAGCTCCGGGATGGAGATCTGGTAGTCGGAGAGCACTTCCAGCAGGAAGGCCTCGAAGGGCTCGTCGGTGCGGTCCAGCTCGTCGATCAGCAGCACCGGGGCGCCGGCCGTGTCCGGGCGCAATGCCTGCAGCAAGGGGCGTTCGATAAGGAAACGCGGGTCGAAGATGTCGCTGCTGAGGCGGTCCTTGTCGTGCTCGCCGGCCGCCTCGGCGACGCGGATCTCGACCATCTGGCGCGGGTAGTTCCACTCGTAGACCGCCGCCGAGACGTCGAGGCCCTCGTAGCACTGCAGGCGCACCAGGCGGCGGCCCAGGGTCTCGGCCAGCACCTTGGCGATCTCGGTCTTGCCGACGCCGGCCTCGCCCTCGAGGAACAGCGGCCGGCCGAGCTTGAGGGCCAGGTAGAGCACCGTCGCCAGGTTGCGCTCGCCGACGTAGTGCCCCTTGGCGAGCAGCGCGAGGGTCTCGTCGACGGAGCTGGGCAGGGCGGGGGCCGCATCGGCCATGGGCAGGGGGCTCGCTTTGTCCGGGATCGCGTCGGAAAGCCTCAGGCGGCTACTTCTGCCGCCACTGGCCGTCGGGGGTCAGGATCCAGGTGCCGCTCGGCACCTGCTTAACGATCTCGACGGCATAGACCTTGCCGACCTGTTCCAGGGGTACGCCCTGCTTGTTCGCCTGTTCCTGGTAGATGGCGCGGCGCTTGGCGTTGATCTCGGCGACCTGGTCGGCCAGGGCGCCGTCGCGCGCCTCGGCAAAGCCGTCGAAGCGCTCGCCGATGCGGCCGGCGGCGCGCAGCTCGTCGAGCGACTGGGCCGCCACCGGGCCGGCCAGCAGCGGCAGCACGACGCCGGCGGTGAGCAGCAGGGCGAGCAGGGAGAAGCGGCGGCGGGTCAGGCCGCGGTCTTGCGGGGCGTTGAGTCGGGTCATGATGCAGCCACCGTCCAACTAGAAGATATCTGGGTTTTCCTTGATGTCCTTGCCCGCCTGTTCTTCAATCTTTACGCGGACTTCGGCATCAAGCTTAACATTCAGGTTTATCGTGATGGGCTCCTTGGGCGCCTCCACCTGGACCTTCGGGGTACAGGCGGCCAGGGCCAAGACAAGCAGCAGCCCACCCAGCAAAACTGTGCTTCGGCCGTGACTGGTCAAATCGGGTCTCCCACTCTCGCAACCGGAGACGACTCCGGCTCCTCGCGCAGCTTAGCGCGCCGCGCCAGCGGCCACCACAGGCCGCCTGTCACATACTACGCGGGCCGCGCCGCGTCCATCCCCGCCGACTTGATGCGGATCAACGAGGGTCGCCGGGGGTGCCTGTAGGATGCGGGATGCTGCCGGGACCGCCCGGCCCCCGGATCGTTTGGCCCCCGTGGATCGCGTGGAAGGAGAGCCCATGAGCAGCCTGCATTGGAGCCCCAATCTCAGCGTCGGCGTCGAGGCGCTGGATTCCGATCATCGGGAACTGATCGACCTGATGAACGAGCTGGACGCCGCGGTCGGGGGCAAGGCCGGCCACGACGCGATCATGGGCAGGCTCGACGCCCTCATCGCCCGCACCGAAACCCACTTCCGCCGCGAAGAGGCGATGATGTCCGAAGCGGGCTATCCCGAGGCCGAGCACCACGCGCGGCTGCACGAGGCCCTGATGGGCGAGATCTGGGAACTGCGGGAGATCCACGCCTCGGGCACCGACATCGGCCCGGAGATCGCCGACTTCATCAAGCGCTGGCTGATCAGCCACATCATGGAGAGCGACAAGCACCTGGGCGGCTATCTCGAGGGCCGCGGCGAGGCCTGACCGGCCGGATCGCTCACTCCCTGAGCCGCCAGGCGCGGCGCAGCGCGTCGTCGGACAGGCTGTAGCCCTGCCGCAGCGCGGCGAGCACCGAAGTCAGGTTGCTCTCCAGGTTGATGTTGAACTGGAAGGGCTGGCCGTCCAGCACCGCCGGGTTGCGGCCCAGGGTGGAGAGCCGCACGGTGGCGTCGTTGGCCGCCGTCTTCGACACGGCGATGCTGAGGTTGTCGAAGTGGAAGTCCTCCATCGCCTGGGCCGCCAGCTCGACGTATTCGCCGCCGCCGGCCAGCGCCGCGCGCAGCGCCTCGAAGCGGATCTGCAGCTTGCCGGGGCCGAGCGCCTCGAAGCGGCCGTCCTCGACGATCACGTCCTCGCCCTCGAAGGCGATGGGGATGCGGCCCTTCAGGGTGCCGCTGCCGGACAGGCCCTCGACCTCGATCAGGCGGAAGAAGGTGGCGAGGTCCAGCGCGTCGGTGGCAAAGGCGACGGCGTTGCGCCGGGCGGCGGGATCGAGGGTGGTGGGTGCGATCCGCCAGCGCGCGCCGCCGAGGTCGAAGCCCCCGTCGCTGACCGTCAGGTGCGGCTGCGGGCTTTGGTCGAGGGCGAAGACCAGCGCGACCGCCTCGACCGGGACGGCGGCATCCAGGCGGCGGATGGTGAGCTGCTGGTCCGGCGCGCTGGCCAGCGGCAGCAGGCCGGTGAGGATGACGTCGAGGTCGAGGCCCTCGACGGCGCCGACCGGGCTCTCGAAGGAGAGGCCGGCGAGGCTGAGGCGGCCGCTCTCGGCGGCCGGGTCGAGCGGCCAGACGAGGCGGGCCTGGGCCGTCAGGCTGCCGCGCACATTCTTCAGCTCCGCCAGCCGCGGTGACAGATCGCCCGGCTGCAGGCCTTCGGGGTCGAAGGTGATGAAGCGGCTGACCGCCTCCAGCTGCGCTTCGCCCCGGTCGCTCAGCCGCGCGGTGATGTCGGCCAGCGGCTGCACCGGGCGCAGCCCGCCGGCCAGCGCCAGGATCGCGGCGATGTCGTAGCCCGCGCCCCCGTTCTTGGCGTGCCGCTGCAGCGTGCCGTCGAGGCGCAGCGGCGCGGCCAGCGGATCTGCCCCGCCGACCACCAGCGGTCCCAGGGCGAAGCGGCTCGCCGCCGGCCGCAGCTCGCGGTCCAGCGTCACGTCGACCTCGGCGGCCTCGGCGACGAAGGCATAGCCGGGCAGGCCGAGCCCGGCGAGGCGGATCTCCAGGGCCGCGTCGTGGCCGCGGTCGGACCGGAAGCTGCCGGCAAGGCGCAGGCCGAGCGCACCGGCCTCGACGGGCACCGGTTCGGCCTCGGCCAGGGTCACGGCAAAGTTGGCGCCGTCCTCGCCGGCGCTCAGCCGGTAGCTGTAGCCCGCGCCGTCGGGCGGGGTTTCCAGGGTCAGCGCGCTGACGGTGAAGTCCAGCGGGTCCTGCAGGCGCAGCGGGGCGCCGCCGGCGAACTGGTCGATGCGCAGCGCGCCGGCGCGGGTCAGCGCCAGCGCCAGGCCTTCGGCGTCGTAGCGTGCCGAGAGTGGCAGCGCGAGGCGGAGGTTGCGCGCTTCGCGGCCGCCGAGCGCGACGCGCTTTGCCTCGGCGCCGGCATCGATCGTCCCCCTGAAGGCGGCCAGGGCGAGGTCGTCATTGAGTCGCGCTTCGCCGTCGAGCACAGCCGACAGCGTGACGCCCTGGTCGCTGGCCGCCCGCGCGGCGACGGCGACGGCGGCCTCGCGCGGCGGCCAGTCCGTGGCGGCGGTGAGGCGGAAGGGCCGCTCGCCGTCGGCCGCAAGGGTGAGCGAGAGGCCCGAAGCGATGAGCGGCAGGAAATCGTCCGGCAAGCCCAGCGCCTGTAGGCGCGCGCGCGACGGCTTGTCGATGCGGACCGTCGCATCCTCGCGCAGGGTGAAGACCGCGCTGCCCTCGGCGACGTCCAGGTTCAGGGGCAGGCGGGCGGAGATGCCTTCGGTGCCGTCGGCGAGCGCGACATCGGCGAGCACCGCTTCGCCCTGCAGAGAAAGCCGCCGGTCGCGGGTCAGTGCCGGCAGCGCCTGCCAGGTGCCGGCCGCACTGGCCTCGCCGAGCAGGTTGCCTTCGCCGCTGGCCTGGAATGACAGGGACCCGCGCGCGATCTTCGGCTCGGGCAGGGGCAGGAACTGCGTCAACCCGCCGGCGGTGCGGACCTCGCCCTGGAGCCTGATGGTGCTCCACAGGCCCTCGCTGGCGGTTTGCTGCCGCGCGCTGGCGGTCAGCGCCAGGCGTTCCTCGGCGCCTTCCATTGTCACGGAGAGGTCGGCCTCAGCGGGCTGTCCCCTGGCTTCGAGATGACCGCTGGCGAGCCGCAGCGCCGGGCCCTCGGCGGGAGCGTAGGCGAGCTCTGCGAGATCGAAGACGGCATCGAGCTGCGGCGCGCCGTCGGCCGGCAGCGCGGCGGCAAGCCGGCCGGAAAAGGCGCCGACCTGGAAGTCCTGCCAGGCGAGCCGGCCGTCGGCGATTTCGGCGGTGAGTTGAAGGTGCCCGTCGGTTCCGCGTCGGACGTCGAGGTCGGCCTTCAAGCGTCCGAGGTCGCTGCCGGCATCGAGGACTGCTTGCGCCGTTTGAGACCCGTCGGAGGACTGACTGAGTTCACCCCGGAATTCGGCAGTCATCGGTCCGGAGGGCGTTTTGATCACGACAGTTGATTTGCGGAAAACGATGCTCACGGGGATGCCGGCCGAAACCGTTTCATCTCCATCGCCTGTTGTCCGGTCTTCCGCTTCAGGGGCGGCGGGAGTTTGCTTTGCAGCAAGGCGGTCGACAGTGGCCTGCAGAGAACCGAACAAGGGCCTGTCGCCGGTCACATCGAGATGGAGTACCATTCCCATGATCTCGACGAAATGGAGTATCCCACCGTCGGTAGGCAGTTCCGGCATAACGTGGAGGCGCTCGACAACCAGTTCCCGATTGGCGCCGAGGGAAATATCACGGACTTCGATGCTATCCATCCACAGCGCGGTTACCTCCAGGCCGCCGACGGCGACACCTTCGCTTTCCAGGTAGCTGCGCGCTGCCCAGGTCGCGAGTTCGGTGCGAAACAGTAGTCCGGCGCCGACCAGCAGGAGCACCAGGGCCAGAACCGCCAACAGCACGCGGCCGAGGCGGAAGGAGCGCTTTTTCTCAGGGGCAGGGGATGCCATAGCCTTAGGCTAACGCAGTCGGCAGACCGGGGCGAAGGGCGAAAAGAAAAAGGGGCCGCTCCGCCAGGAACGGCCCCAGTCTTCTCTCTCTGCAGATCTTGGGCGGGGCTCAGCCCGCCGCGGCGACCGCCCGCTTCAGCATCACGCCCACCAGGTTGGCGCGATACTCCGCCGAGGCGTGCAGGTCGCTGTTCAGCCCGTCCGGGGACAGGCTGATGTTGGCCACCGCGTCGGCCGAGAAGTTGCCGCCCAGCGCGGCCTCGGCATCGGTCAGGCGGAACACGCAGGGCCCCGCCCCGGTCACCGCGACGCGGACGCCGGCCGGGCCCTTGCTGGCCATGACGCCGACGATGGCATAGCGCGAGGCCGGGTTGGCGAACTTGGCGTAGCCCGCCTTCTCCGGCACCGGGAAGGCCACGGCGGTGATGATCTCGTCCTCCGCCAGGGCCGTCTCGAACATGCCGAGGAAGAAGTCGTCGGCCGGGATCTGGCGCTTGGTGGTGTGCACCGTGGCGCCGAGGCCGACCAGGCCCGCCGGGTAGTCGGCGGCCGGGTCGTTGTTGGCGATGGAGCCGCCGATGGTGCCGCGGTTGCGCACCTGGGCGTCGCCGATGCCCTCGGCCAGGTGGGCCAGCGCCGGGATCTTGGCCTTCACCTTGGCATCGGCGGCCACCGTGGCATGGGTGGTCATGGCGCCGATGACGATGTTGCCGCCTTCCTCCTTGATGCCCTTGAGGGCCGCGATGCCGCCCAGATCGATGACGTCCGAGGGGCTGGCGAGGCGCTGCTTCATGGTCGGGAGGAGGGTATGCCCGCCGGCCAGCAGCTTGCCGTCGCTGGCCGCGGCCAGGGCGTTGACAGCCTCGTCCACGGAAGCGGGGCGATGATGATTGAAGTCGTACATGTCCTGGTTCTCCCCTTATTCCGCGGCCTGGGCGTGCTGGTTGGCGAGGCGCCAGACCTTCTCCGGCGTCGCCGGCATGTCCATGGCAAGGATGCCGAGGGCGTCGGTGATGGCGTTGATGGTCGCCGCCGGCGCGGCGATGGCGCCGGCCTCGCCGCAGCCCTTGACCCCCAGCGGGTTGTGGGTGCAGGCGGTCTGGGTCATGCCGACCCTGAAGGACGGCAGGTCGTCGGCCCGCGGCATGCAGTAGTCCATGTAGGACCCGGTCAGCAGCTGGCCGCTGTCCTTGTCGTAGACACAGCCCTCGAGCAGCGCCTGTCCGACGCCCTGGGCGATGCCGCCGTGGACCTGGCCCTCCACCACCATGGGGTTGATGACCTTGCCGAAGTCGTCCACCGCGACCCAGTCGACGATGTCGGTGATGCCGGTGGCCGGGTCGATCTCTACCTCGCAGATGTGCACGCCCGCCGGATAGGTGAAGTTCAGCGGATCGTAGAAGGCGGTCTCGTCGAGGCCGGGCTCCAGGCCCTCCGGATAGTTGTGCGGCACGTAGGCGGTGAAGGCGATCTCGGCGATCGACTTCTCCTTGTCGGTGCCCTTGACCCGGAAGGCGCCCTTGTCGAACTCGACGTCGTCGACCGAGGCCTCCATCAGGTGCGCCGCGATCTTGCGCGACTTTTCGATGATCTTGTCGCAGGCCTTGGCGATGGCGGAGCCGCCGACGGCCAGCGAGCGCGAGCCGTAGGTGCCCATGCCCATGGGGATCGAGCCGGTATCGCCGTGCACGATCTCCACGTTCTCGATCGGCACGCCGAGGGTGTCGGCGACCAACTGCGAGAAGGTGGTCTCGTGGCCCTGGCCGTGGCTGTGGGAGCCGGTGAAGATCGACACCGTGCCCGTCGCATTGAAGCGCACCTGGGCCGACTCCCAGAGGCCGACGCCGGCGCCCAGCGAGCCGACCACCGCCGAGGGGGCGATGCCGCAGGCCTCGATGTAGGCCGAGAAGCCGATGC
>JBFGUI010000065.1:0-17349 GCA_041565695.1 Kiloniellaceae bacterium | reverse complement strand
TGCGGCGCGGCCAGCGGCGGCCGCGGGGCAGGGCCTCGAAGCTGCCGCGGATCAGCGTCGGCACCGCGGCCGCGCCGCTTTCCTGCAGCAGGCGGCCGATGCCGGGGTGGAAGGCGGCGAGACGGCCGTCCGGCGAACGGCCGCCCTCGGGGAACCACACCAGGATGCCGCCGCGGCGGAGCACGGCCTTGCCGAGCTCCAGGCCGCGCGCCGGGGCCCGGTCGGGGTCGACGGGAATGACCCGGGCGATGCGGCTCAGCAGGCGGCTGAACGGCCCGGCGAACATCACCCCGGTCCAGCCGGCCCAGTGGACCTCGCGCAGCAGGGGGGGCGGCAGGGCGGCGGCGATGACCAGGGGATCCAGATAGCTGGCGTGGTTGGGCGTGACCACGTAGGGGCCGTGCGGCGGCAGCTGCTCGGCGCCCGCCACGCGCAGCCGGAAGAAGGCGCGGATCACGAGGCGGTTGAGGGCATAGGCCAGGCGTCCGAGCAGGGCGAGCAGCGGCCCCGGCGGCCGCAGCCAGCGGGCCTCGTCGGCGGCGGCATCGCTTGCGGTGACGGCGCGCCCGGCGGCCTCGGCCGGCTTTCCCGTCGCCTCCTGGACCGCCTGCAGGAAGTCGCGCAGGGTGACGATGCGGGCGATGTCCTCGCCGGCGAGCGTGATGTCGAAGCGGTCCTCGAGGTCGAGGCTGAGCTCGACCCAGGCCAGAGAGTCGATTCGCAGGTCGAGCTGCGGCGAGGTGTCGAGGCTGAGCGGGCTGTCGGGAAAGCGCTCGCCGAGCCAGCGCCAGACCTGCGCCGCCGGTTCGGCCGCCAGCAGCGCCCGATCCGCCTCGGACAGCGCCGCCGCTTCGCGCGGCGGCCCGCCTTCGGCGCGCGCGTAGAGCGGGGCCAGCAGGTGGCGGCGCAGCTTGCCCAGGTGGGTGCGCGGCAGCTTCTCCTGGGTCAGGCGATAGCCGGCGAGGCGCTGGTGGCTCGGCAGCCTGTGCGACACCTCCTCGATCGCGCCGCGCAGCAGGTTGGCGGCGCTGGCCGCGCCGCGGGCGCGCAGCGCCTCGGCGTCGGGCACCAGCAGACCGACCAGCACGCCCTCCTGCTCGATCACCGCGGCCTCGCGGATCAGCGGGCTGGCGGCATAGGCGGCCTCGACGTCCTCCGGCTGCACGTTCTTGCCGTCGGGCAGCACGATGATCTCCTTGGCGCGGCCGACGATATGCAGGTAGCCGTCGCCATCCAGGAAGCCGAGGTCCCCGCTGCAGAACCAGCCGTCGGCGGTAAATGCCTGCCGCGTCGCCTCGGGGTTGTTGCGATAGCCGGTGAAGACCGACGGGCCACGGGCCTGGATCTCCCCGGCGTCGCGATCGGCCTGCGGCACGATGCGAAGCTCGACCCCGGGCAGCAGGCTGCCGGCGGTTGCGGGACGGCTGCGGCCCGGCCGCGCGAAGGTCAGCAGCGGCGAGGTCTCGGTGAGACCGTAGCCGGTCAGCACTTCCCAGCCCAGGGCCTCCAGCATTTCTCCTGCCGCCGCATCGAGCTGCGCGCCGCCGCAGCCGAGCAGGCGGAGCTGCGGCGCCAGGCGGCGGTGCAGCCCGGCGAAAAGCAGCCTGCCCAGGCCGACGCCGAGATAGGGGCGCAGGGCCCGCGACAGCGCCAGCAGTGCCCGGAAAGCGGCACGCGCCAGGGGATTCGCCTTCTGCACCTGCGCCTCGATGGCCGCCAGCAGGGCGGTGTAGAGCCGCGGCACGCCGATCAGGATCGTTACCCGCGCCGCCTGCAACGCCGCGAGGATCTGCGGCCCGCTGATCCCCGCCGGCAGGACCAGCGTCGCGCCGCTCGCCAGGCTGCCGAGCAGGCCGACGGTGCAGGGATAGGCGTGGTGCAGCGGCAGCGGCAGCAGCACCCGGTCCCGCGGTCCGGCCAGCCGGGCGGCCAGCAGCGCCTCGACATTGGAGAGGATGTTGCGGTGGGTGAGCGGCACCGCCTTGGGCGTGCCGGTGGTGCCGGAGGTGTAGAGCAGGCAGGCAGGGTCGTCCGGGGCGATCTGCGGCGGCGCCGCCTGCCGCGCCGCGAGAAGCTGCCGCCAGGTCTTCGTGCCGGGCGTTTCTGGCGCATCGTCGAGCAGGATGACGTCGGGGCCCTTCGCCGCCGCAGTTGCGGCAAGTTCGCCAGCATGCGCCTGCGAGGTGAAGATGCGGCGGGCGCCGCTGTCGGCCAGGACGCGGCTAAGGTCTTCCGCCGACGACTGGTCGTCGAGCGGCACCACCAGGCCGCCGGCGCAGAGCACCGCGAAGTAGGCGGTGACCCAGGCCGCCGAGTTCGGGGCGCAGAGCAGCACGGCCTCGCCGCGCGCCAGACCCTGCGCGATCAGGCCGGCGGCGAGGCGGTCGATGTCCTCGGCGAGTTGGGCGCAGCTGAGGTGCGCCGCCCCGTCGTCGCGGAACACGGTGAGAGCGGTGGCCGTGCCGCGCTGCGCCAGGCCGCGCGCCAGGTCGGCGAGACTGCTGTAGCTGCTTGAGCCGTTCGTGTCGTGCATGCGCTCCGCCCGCTGGCCGCTGCTGGCACTGGGGTCAGGCTAGCACGGTCGGGCGGCTGCGCGGTTGATGCGTCTCAATCGGCGCCTGCAGGCGGATGGCCGGGCTCAGGAGGCGGCCGGCCCGCCGCCGGGCTCGACGCGGCGCCCGTACCAGTTGAGCGCGATGGCGCTGAGGGTGAGGGCGAGGCCGGCGAGGTCGACCCAGACCGAGGCGGGGAACATCAGCGCCGCGCCGCCCAGGGCGAAGAGCCCCCGCTGCAGGTGTGTCACCTTTCCGCCGACCGGCAGGCTGCCCTGAATGGCGATGGCGAGCAGCACGCAGCCGGTGGCGTAGAGGCCGGTGGCGTAGACAATTTCCGGCCAAGTGCCGCCGAGCAGCAGCTCGGGCACGTAGGCGAAGGAGAACGGCATCAGCACCAGGGTGGCGCCGTACTTCAGCGCGGCGAAGCCGGTGCGCATCGGCGGCGCGCCGGCGATGGCGGCGCCGGCAAAGGCAGAGACGCAGACCGGCGGCGTGATGTTGGAGAGGCAGGCGGCGTAGAACACCGCGAGATGCGCGGCGATCACCGGCACGTCGAGCTGGATCAGCGCCGGCGCGGCGACCACCGAGAGGATGATATAGGAGCCGGTGGTCGAGGATCCCATGCCGATGATGATCGACACCAGGGTGACCAGGCAGAGCGCGAAGAACAGCTCGCCGCGGGAGAAGTCGATCAGCACGGCGGAGAACTTGAGCCCCAGGCCGGCCAGCACGATGCCGCCGATGATGATGCCCAGCGTGCCGATGGCCGCCCCGGCGGAGGTGTTGCTCTGGGCGCCGCCGACCAGCCCCTGCAGGATCGCCTTCGGCCCCATGCGGGTTTCCTTGTGGCGCCAGGACAGCACGGCGGCGGAGACCGTGCCCCAGAAGGCGCAGAACTCCGGCGAGTAGCCACTGAACAGCAGGCCGATGACCACCACCAGCGGCAGGATGAAGTGGCCGCCTTCCAGCAGCACCTTTTTGACGCTGGGGATCTCCTCGGCGGGCATGCCCTTGAGGCCCAGGCGCACCGCCTCCAGGTCGACCATCGACAAGAGGAAGATGAAGAACACGCAGGCCGGGATCACGTTCATCAGCGCGATGGTGAGGTAGCTGGTCTCCGTCAGGGTTGCCAGGATGAAGACGCCCGCGCCCATGACAGGCGGCATGAACTGTCCGCCGGTCGAGGAAATGGCCTCGATGGCGCCGGCGTCGTGCGGCCTAAAGCCGGTGCGCTTCATCAGCGGGATGGTGAAGGAGCCGGTGGTCACCACGTTGGCCACCGAGGAGCCGGAGATCGAGCCGAACAGGGCCGAGGTCAGCACCGCCACCTTGGCCGGGCCGCCACGCCAGCGCCCGGCGACGGCCGTGCCGAGGTTCATGAAGAAAGTGCCGGCGCCGGAGCGCTCCAGGAAGGCGCCGAAGATCATGAAGGGAAAGACGAAAGTGGCGAAGGTCGCGGTCACCACGCCGAACAGGGCTTCCTGCGTCGAGTAGGTGAACTCGAGAATGCGCTCGACCGACATGCCGGGATGGGACAGTCGGCCCGGCAGATAGGAACCGTAGTAGAGCTGCAGCAGGAAAATGATGGCGATGATCGAGATCACCGGGCCGAGTGCGCGCCGGCTGGTCTCCAGCATGATGACGATCGCGATGGCGCCCATGATCAGGTCGGTCTGGCTGGGCGAGGAGACGCGGAACATCGCGTAGCTGACGTACTGGTCGATCCAGTACCACATGGTGACCACGGTGAGCGCGATGAGCACCAGGTCGACGGCGCTGGGCCGCTGCGCCGGCGCGCCCTTGCGGGCGGGATAGAGCAGGAAGACCAGCACCGAGGTCAGCATCAGGTAGATGCCGCGGTTGCTCTGGGTCGAGATCAGGCCGAAGCCGGAGGTGTAGAGGTAGAAGCCGGAGAAGCCGACCGCCACGAGGTTGAAGGCGAGGGCATAGAGGCCCGTCAGGGTGCGCCGCGTGCCTTCGACCCGGAACAGCCAGGCGGTATCGATCATGCGGCCTCGTCGTCTTCAGGAAAAAAGCGCCCCGCCCGGCGGACCCGCCGGACGGGGCAGCAAGTTTGCAGGGTTACTGAGGCCAGAGGCCCTTCGACTTGTAGTAGGCCTCGGCCCCGGGGTGCATCGGCGCGCCGAGTGCCTGGAAGTTCACGATGTCGGGCTTCATCTGGCCCCAGGCCTTGTGCCCGGCCGCCAGCTTGTCCTGCTTGGCATAGGCGATGGCCAGCATCTTTTCAACGATGTCCGCGGGCACGCGCTCATGCGCCACCCAGTAGACCGTCGTGTAGGGCAGGTCGGTATCCGACACGCCCTTGTACATGGTCGACGGCATGGTGCCGGCGGCATAGAAGGGATAGGTCTCGCTGATCTTCGCCAGCTTGTCCCCGCCATAGGGCAGCACCAGGATGTCGCGGGTCTCGGCCAGCTCGGTGACCGCCGCAGCCGGCGCCGAGGACTGGCAGAGGACGTCGATCTGTCCGTTGCCCAGCGCGCGGCCGGCATCGGCGAAGGTCATCATCGAAGGCTCGATCTTGTCCAGCAGGTCGAGCGCCCTCAGGATGTTGGAGCAGTTGAACACCGTGCCCGATCCCGGCGGGCCGAGCGCCACTTTCTTGCCTTCCAGGTCTTCCAGGGATTTGATGCCGCTGTCCTTGAAGGTAACGAAGTAGGTCGGGCCCTGGTAGGCCATGGCCACGCCGCGCAGCATGGTGCCCTTGTCGCCGCCCTCGAAGGGGCCGGTCGGCGTCTGCGACATGAAGACGTGCGAGCCGTAGACGATGCCCATGTCGAGCTCGCCCTTGATCAGGCGCTTGGCGTTCTCGGTCGAGCCGCCGGTGGTCACCTGGGTGATGTTGATGTCCGGCAATTCGTTGCCGATCTCCGTGCCGGCCACGCCGACCATGTAGTACATGACGCCGCCGGGGTTGGAGCCGCCCCAGGCGATGTCGGTCTGGGCCTGCGCAGCGCCGCCCATCCAGGCGGTGCAGAGCGCAGCTGTGATCGCTAATGCTGTCCTTTTCACGTTCTTTCCTCCCTCACTTCATGTTGTCGTTCTTTCGCCGGCCTTGCCGGGGCCGGAACCGCCGCTTGACTAGCCCGCCTGCCGCTTGGCGCGGCCCACCGTCGCCTGCTGAGAGATCAGCTGGCAGCTGTTCTCCAGCGTGCCGATGCCGTCGATCTCCAGGCGCACGACGTCGCCCGGCTTCAGGTACTTCGGCGGGTCGAAGCCGATGCCGACGCCGGCCGGCGTGCCGGTGGCGATGACGTCGCCGGGCAGCAGGGTGATGCCCGAAGAGATCGTGGCGATGATCGTCGGCACGTCGAAGATCAGCAGCCCGGTGTTGGAATCCTGGCGCTTCTCGCCGTTGACGAAGGTGCGCACCGCGGTGTCGGCCAGGTCGATCTCGTCGCGGGTGACCGCCCAGGGACCCATCGGGCAGAAGCTGTCCTGCGACTTGCCGAGCAGCCACTGGCTGTGGCGGCCCTGGATGTCGCGCGCCGTCACGTCGTTGACGATGGTATAGCCCCAGACGTGGTCCAGCGCCTCCTCGGGCCGGATGTTGCGTCCCTCCTTGCCGATGATCACGGTCAGCTCGACCTCGTAGTCGATGGCCGTGGAGACCTCGGGGTCGATCAGGATCGGCTCGCCGGTGGCGATGACGCTCTCCGGCACCTTGGAGAAGACGATCGGCACCTGGGGCACGTTGCCGGCGGCGGCGCTGGAGTCGAAGCCGCTCTTGGAGAACTCGTGGGCGTGGTCGAAGTAGTTCTTGCCGACGCAGAAGATGTTGCGCTGCGGCCGCGGCAGCGGCGCTTCCAGCGTGACCCGGGACAGGGGAATGGCCGCCTGAACCGGCGGCAGGGGATCGCGGCCGATCAGGCAGGCGATGCCGTCATGCGTCTCCGCTTCGGGCAGGCCGAAGGGCGCCACCGTGCCCGCCTCGGGGTCGACCAGCCCCACCATCCGCCGTCCGTTTTTTCGAAATGTCGCGACCTTCACGCTTCACTCCACCATTCGTAATCCATTGAATCCAAATTTAGTCCAATAGAGCATCAAGGTATCATCCGGTCAAGCAGCGCCGCCGCCACTTTTCCACAGGGACCCGCGACGATGGCGCGCCAAAGGTTGTCTCGAGTTCTCTGCCAATCTATAATCGGCGCAGAATTGGTTCACATCCTCTCCGAGGGGCTCTATGGACGGCATGAACGTGCGGGAGCGGGCGGCCAATGGCGCCGCCGCGTTGACCGAGTTTATCGAGCGCAACATCGCCGAGGGGGTGTGGCCGCCGGGCGCCAAGCTGCCGACCGAGCGCGTGCTGGAGCGCCAGTTCGGCGTGTCGCGCAACACCCTGCGCAAGAGCCTGAAGCGGCTGGAAACCCAGGGCAAGATCACCCGCGAGGTGGGTCGCGGCTCCTTCGTCACCGAGGCCGCCACCAGCGGCGAACTGCCTGCCGGCAACCCGCGCGATCTGGCGCACCGCATCCAGGGCGCCAGCCCCGTCGAGGTCATGGAAGTGCGCCTGATGATCGAGCCGCTGGCGGCCGAACTGGCGGCCATGCGCGCCACCGCCGAGGACCTGCGGCGCATGGACGACTGCCTCGATCACTGCGACAAGGCCGGCGACATCGCCGAGTTCGAGCACTGGGACGGCATGCTGCACCTGACCATCGTCGCGGCGGCCAAGAACGGCATGCTGAGCGCGCTCTACGAGGCGATCAACGACCTGCGCCGCCACGCCGAGTGGCGCCGCCTGAAGGAGCGCAGCGTCACGCCGGAGCGGCGCGGCCTCTACGGCGACCAGCACCGCCGCATCGTGCAGCTGCTCAAGGACCGCGACGCGGAGGGCGCCCGCGCCGAACTGCACAGCCACCTGATGAAGGTGCGCGCCAACCTCTTCGGCGGCTAACTGCCGAAAAAAGTCTCCAGGCGGTCGAAGGCGGTGTCGATGACTTCGTCGGCGACGCAGTAGGCCATGCGTACGTGATGCTCGCCGCCGGGCCCGAAGGCGCTGCCCGGCGTCAGCGTGACGCGGGCCTGTTCCAGCACCTCGAGGCAGAAGGCGCGGGCGTTCTCATGGCGCGCCAGGATGCGCGGAAAGATGTAGTAGGCGCCTTCCGGCTTCACGTAGTCGAAGGCCTGCGGCAGGCGGTCGAGCCGCCGGCAGATCAGCTCGCGTCGGCGCGCCAGCATGCCCTCGAACTCGGCGAGATGCACCGGCGGCTCGGTCAGCGCCGCGAGGGCGGCCAGCTGCGAGACGCGCGGCGCGCAGATCAGCGTCGCGTCGTGCACCTTCAGCGCCTGGCGCTTGACCGCCTCCGGCAGCACCATGTAGCCGATGCGCCAGCCGGTCATGGCGTAGGCCTTGGAGAAGGTGAAGAGATAGATCAGGGTGTCGGCCAGCTCCGGCACGCTGGCGAGATTGAAATAGCGCGCGCGGTTCTCATAGCAAAAGTGCGAGTAGGGATCGTCGAGCAGGATCTTCACGCCGTGCTGCTGCGCGATCTCGCCAACCCGGCGCAGCTCGGCCTCGGTAAAGATCCTGCCCGTCGGGTTGGAGGGTGACACCAGCACGATGGCCTTGCTGCGCGGCGTGATCAGCCCGGGCAGGGCATCGACGTCGAGGCGCCAGTCGCCCGGATCGAGCGGCCAGAATACCGGCCTGCCGCCGCACAGGCGGATCTGCTGGAAGTGGGAGGCGAAGCCCGGGTCGGTGACGATGATCTCGTCGCCCGGATCGATCAGCACGTGGAACAGGGCGTTGAGGCCCTGCATGTTGCCGGCGGTGACGGTGACGTTGCGGTCCGGGTCGACCGCGAAGCCGGTTGCCTGGCGGTGCGCTTCCGCGGCGGCCCGGCGCAGCGCCGGCAGGCCGTCGGGCAGGGTGTACATGCCGATCTCCGGGTCGCTGTCGAGCAGGCCCTGAACGGCGCGGCGGATATGCGCCGGCGTTTCGAAGGACGGCAGCCCCCAGGTCAGCGAGGCGACGTCTGCCATCCCGGCCGCGCGCATCGCCATCTCCTTGATCGCCGAGACGGCCATGCCGGAGACATTCTCGGACAGCCAGCTTGCTTTGTCGCTCATCGTTTTCCCGAGGATGATTGCGCAGGTTTCCTGAGGACAAAGGTTAGCATCCCCCCGGCGGCCGCGCGGTTGATCTGCCGCAAGGCGGCTCAGTTTCCGGCCGGCAGCTTCTCGACCCGGCGCAGCAGCCTGAGGGCGTCTTTCGGCGCCTCAGCCTCGGCGTCGTTGTCGAAGTAGACGAAGCAGTCGCGGCCTTCCCGGCGCCAAACCTGCAGTTTTTCCGCGAGGCGCGCCAGTCGGCGGGTGCTGTAGGCGCCTTGGTAGGCCGCCCCGGGTCCGTGCAGACGCAGGTAGACGAAGTCGCTCGTCACCACCTCCGGCGTCTGCCGCCCTGCCAGGTCGTAGAGGCAGAAGGCGGCCCGCCGCGCGGCCAGGGCGTCGTAGACCGCCGGATCGAACCAGCTCTCGTCGCGGAACTCGAAGGCGTAGCGCCGGCCCTTGGGCAGCGCGGCGAGAAAGGCTTCCAGCCGGTCGAGGTTGCAGCGCCAGCGCGGCGGCAGCTGGAAGACCACCACCTTCAGCTTGGGGCCCAGGGCGGCCATGCTCTCGAAGAAGGGCGGCAGGGTCTTCTCCGGGTCCTTCAGCTTCTTCATATGGGTGATGAAGCGGTTCGCCTTGCAGGTGAAGACGAAATCCGCCGGGGTCTCGGCCCGCCAGTGCCGCAGGGTTTCCGGCGCGGGCAGCCGGTAGAAGCTGCTGTCGATCTCGACGCTGGAAAAGCGGGCGGCATAGCGGGCCAGGAGTTCGGCGCTGCGGCTGCCTGCCGGATAGAAGGGGCCGATCCAGTGCCTGTAGTGCCAACCGCAGGTGCCGATGTGCAGGGCGCCAAGCTTGGCCATACCGCTGAGCATAGGCCCTCGACGCGGCGGCGCAATGCCGCGGCCGCTCCCCAAGGGGGACGAGCAGGCTCAGGCCGCTTGCGATACGCGCGTAATCCTGCCAAACACGGTTCCGATTCTGAAAGAGAGGCGACATTCTGTGCAGCTACGCAAACTGATCCGTTACGGCACTCGGTCCCTTCTCGGCGAACCGCACGAAAAGCGCGATTTCGCCTTCTACGTCATGAACCAGCTGGCCAAGTGGCTGGACATGCGGATCTACAACAAGCACACGAACTGGCAGGACGACGCTGAGTTCCTGGCGGTGATGCGGCGGTTCCAAGCGCACTACCCGCGCATCAAGGAGCGTCAGTTCCTGCTCTACAACCTGGCACGCAGCCTGCGGCACCTGCCCGGCGACACGGCGGAGTGCGGCGCCCTCGGCGGGGCGTCGAGCCATGTCATCATGTCCGCCTTCGAAGACGCTCGCCCACACCACATCTTCGATTCCTTCAGCGGCCTGTCGCAGCCGACCGCCCATGACCAGCCGAAGACCGAGAACGTACGCGCCCTCCAGGCCGGCGAGTTCGCCAGCCCGCTCGAGGAGACTCGCCGGAATCTGGCCGCTCACTCCCAGGCGCACTACTACAAGGGCTGGATTCCCGAGCGCTTCGACGAAGTGGCGGACAAGGAATTCTGCCTGGTCGCCATCGACGTCGATTTCTATGAGCCGACCCGCGATTCCTTCAAGTTCTTCTATCCGCGCTTGGTCCAGGGCGGGGCCATTCTCTGCGACGACTACGGCTTCAGCACCTGTCCAGGGGCTAGGAAGGCCATGGACGAGGTCGCCGAAAGCTTCAGCCGCAAGGTGATCCACATTCCGACCGGGCAGGGCCTGGTCCTTAAATAAGCCGGCCCGAACCGAGGCCCGGCACAGGAATTGGCCTTGACCCTCGCCTGATTCATGCAAATACATGGGCATGATCGGCATTCTCCGAATTTTCTATGGCGCCGAGGGGACCAAGCCCTGGCTGGTTCTGGGCTGCCTGCTGCTCGCCGGCGTATTCGAAGGTATCGGGCTAGCCTCGCTGCTGCCGCTGCTCTCCCTGGCCATCAACGACGGAGCCAGCGAAACCTCGGCCATCGCCGGCTATGTCGAGCAGGGCCTCGCCCTCTTCGGGCTGGCGCCGGAGCTGGGTCTGCTGCTGGGCCTTGTGGTCGGTGGCATCGTGCTCAAATGCCTCCTGACCATGACAGCCATGCGCTACGTCGGATATGCCGTGGCCGAGGTGGCGACGGGCCTGCGGGCGGAGCTCATCAAGCGGCTGTTGAGTGTGCGCTGGGGGTATTTCACGCATCAGCCCATGGGCCGCATCGCTAATGCCGTCAGCGTCGATGCGACGCGCTCCGGCCATGCCTATCTCATGGCGGCTAATTTCCAGGTCAATGTTATCCAGACCGTGATCTACAGCCTCGTGGCGGCGCTGGTCTCCTGGCAGCTGGCCCTGGCGGCTCTGGCGCTGGGCGGCCTGATTGCGCTGTCGCTGCACTTCCTGGTGCGCATCACCAAGAAGGCCGGGCGGCGCCAGACTGAGCGCACTTCCGAGCTGGTGATCTACCTGAGCGACGCGCTCAGCAACATCAAGCCGCTCAAGGCCATGGCCAAGTCCGGCAAGTTCGCCAATCTTTTCAACCGCAAGATCGACCAGCTGAAACGCGCCTTGCGCCGCCAGGTGGTCAGCCAGTACGCGCTGAAGAACCTGGAGGAGATGCTGGTCGCCATCGCCGTCGGTATCGGCTTCTACATTGCTATTACCCGTTGGAACGTGCCTGTCTCGCAACTCCTGGTCATGGGCGTGCTGCTGTTTCAGGCGGTCTCCAGCGTCGGCAAGATGCAGCGCCAGTTCCAGAAGGCCGTGCTGCTGGAGAGCCCCTACTGGGCCATGCGCGATCTCATCGACGAGGCTGATGCGGCGCGGGAGCCCAATCCCGGCAGCGCCATGCCGAGCCTGGAAAAGGGCTGTCGCTTCGAAGGCGTCTCCTTCGCCCACACCACCGAGAAGGTGCTGGACAGTGTCTCGCTGGACATCCCGGCGAGCGGCCTGACGGTGATCACCGGCACCTCGGGCTCCGGCAAGACCACGCTGACCGACCTGCTGCTCGGCCTCTACCAGCCGCAGCAGGGCCGCATCCTGATCGACGGCATGCCGCTCAGCGAGATCGACCTGGAGGCCTGGCGCGGCATGGTCGGCTACGTGCCGCAGGATCTGATCCTGTTCCACGACAGCGTGCTGGCCAACGTCACCCTGGGCGACCCGCGCATCGACGAGGCTGAGGTTCGCCGCGCGCTGCAGGAGGCCGGCGCCTGGGACTTCGTGGCGGCGCTGCCGGAAGGCCTGCACAGCGTGGTGGGCGAGAAGGGCGCCAAGCTCTCCGGCGGACAGCGCCAGCGCATCGCCCTGGCGCGCGCCCTTGCCGGCCGGCCCAAGCTGCTGATCCTCGACGAGGTCACCTCGGCGCTGGATCCCAATACCGAGCGCGACATCTGCCGCAACATCGACGCGCTGAGCCACGACATGACGATCCTGGCCATCACCCATCGCGAGGCCTGGACGGAGATTGCCGAGCGCACCTACCGTTTGGAGCGGGGCACGGTCGAACTGGTGAAGGACGGGCGCGGCCTGAAGCGGCCGGCCTAGGCGGCAGCGGACCCTAGTCGGTTTCGATGTTGATGGTCAGCGTGCGGCGCAGGATGGTCGGGTCGTTCCCGGTCATCGGCCAGACCGCGTGCCAGGAATTGTAGGTCTTGACGAAGACCAGGCACTGGTTCGGCTCGAAGGGGAAGGTCCTGACGCAGTCGACCTCGTCGAAATCCATGTAGGCGTTGGTGAAGTTGTAGCTGCGGGTGCGGTCCTTGGGCCACACGATGCTGGTGCCGCCGCCGTAGTCGTCTTTCCACTCGCCTTCCCGCAGGATCGGGATCACCATGGTGACGACCTTCGAGGGATGGTCGGTGTGCGGGCGGATGCTGCCGCCGGTCACCGGCATGGAGGAGAACTCGAAGCGCGAGCGCAGCTTGGGGAAGTGCGGCTGCGGGCTGCCCTTCTTCAGCGCCTTCCAGCGCCGGATCATACGCTCCTTGAAGGGGATGTTGGTCAGGCCGAGGTCGATGTTGTGTGACCGCAGCATGGCCATGGTGTCTTCGATGAAGCGCTCGCTCTTGATGTAGTCGTAGAAGCGCCCCCAGGCGGCATTCCTGCTCAGATGCTCGAAGTAGGCGGTCTTGTTGTTGTGCTTCGACAGCGAGTACTTGACGCCGTTGAACTCCTTGAGGACGAACAGCTTGTCGTCGGGGAAGGTGTCGATCAGCTCGCGGTAGAGGTCCGGCGCCAGGGCGCCTTTCGCCATGCCGATGGGGTAGGGCTCGTAGTCGAACTTGATGGCGTCAAAATTCAGCATGCTTCAGCAGCACTCTCTGCCGGGCGAAAAATCGCATTGTAAGCAACCATTTCCGGGTCCGCGCCCGCATTGATCTGGCGCAAGCCGCCCATGGTGTCGTTGCGGTCGCTAAAGGCGTAGCCCTGGGCCTGCATGAAGGCGAAGAGGGCATCCCTCTCGCGCGCGTTGACCTCGACGCTGATGATCCGCGGGCGCTGCGGGCCGGTCAGCAGGCCGCGCATGCCGCGCAGGATGCGCGCCTCGTTGCCGTCGACGTCGATCTTGACCACGTCGGGGGCCCGCATGGCGCCGCTGCGGATCAGCTCGTCGATAGAGGTACCGTACTTCATCTCGGTGACCAGCGGCTTGAAGCTGGCTTCGTGCATGTCGACGGCGTCGTGCAGCTGGCTGCCGGAGGAGCCCGGCTCCAGGCTCAGGTAGTGGAAGGGGAAGACGCCGGGCCCGTCGGTCAGCGCCAGGGAGAAGGGCGTGATGCGGCCGCAGAAGTCATTGAGGCGGATGTTCTCGACCAGGCTGGCGAAGTTGGCGGCCAGCGGCTCGAAGGCGTAGACCTGACCGGTGTCGCCAACCCGGGCCGCCGCCATCAGGCTGTAGAGGCCGATGTTGGCGCCGATGTCGCAGAACACGTCGCCTTCGCGCAGTTCGCGGCGGATCAGCTCGACGGTGCCGGTTTCCTTCAGGTAGATGCTGCTGACCCGCCAGAGCTCGCGGAACGAGGCCGGATCGAAGCGGTAGGCATAGTCCTCGTCGCGCAGCCGGTAGCGGCCCATCAGCTTGCGGGCAAGGCCGAAGCGCAGCTTGGCCATGCGGCGGCGCGCGCCTTTCAGCTTTGAGTAACCGAGTTGCGCCATGTCGTTCAGCTTTTCCGGTGGTGCCGTCGATCAGCCACGGAACACCCTGTCGCTCTTTCCGAACTTGCCCTTCAGCTGGGCGCAGAGCTGCCACTTGATGCCCGGATTGCGCCGCGCGGCGGCTTCCAGCTGCTCGCGCCACCATTCCGGCGGCTGCACCGTGCAGTGGGCGTTCTGGCCGTCGGGCAGGAACTTCTTGGCCGGATAGCAGGCGGCGACCGCGTAAACGAAGTGCCGGGCGTGGCGGAACAGCTTGTCGAGCACCCAGGGGATGTCCTCCTCGGTGATATGCTCCAGCACGTCGGTGCAGATCACGCCGTCGTAGGCGGGCTCGATGGGGCCGGAGAAGGGGGCATAGCCGGGGTCGTAGCAGGTGACCTTGGTGTCGCCCCACTCCTTCTGCGACTTGAAGCGCGAATCCTCCGGCTCGCCGGGATAGGGCTT
The DNA here is from genome assembly GCA_041565695.1 of Kiloniellaceae bacterium. Classification (GTDB taxonomy): domain Bacteria; phylum Pseudomonadota; class Alphaproteobacteria; order Kiloniellales; family Kiloniellaceae; genus Pelagibius. The sequence continues at coordinate 3,129 of JBFGUI010000065.1, read as the reverse complement.
GTAGTACAGCGCCTTGCCGGAGCCGTAGTCGAGCAGGGTCTTGCCGCCGCTCTCCTCGATCAGCCTGGCGATGGGCCCGACGTGCTCGACCAGCGATTTGCCCGAGAAGGTCTTCTCCGGCGGCCGGCCGACGTCGGGCGAGCCCTCCTCGTGCATGGTCCTGTACATCTCGACCAGCTTGCGGTAGCTGGCGCTCGGGTTCTCCTCGGTGAACAGCGTGAAGCCGGCGGCGTCGGCCGCGCGCTCCATCTCGAACCACACTTCGCCGTTGGGGTTCTCCTTGTAGCGCAGCACCTTGGGGAAGGGGCGCCAGGGCTGCATCTGCAGCGTGGTGAAATGCAGCAGCTTGGAGACGCCGGGCTTGTACTCGTGGTCGCGGGCGTTCCACACCCCCGGCAGCTGCCGCCACATGCCGTCGATGGCCTGCACCCGGTGGCGGAAGAACTTGTGGCGCTCGCTGCGCTGGGCGTCTTCCTTGTGCCAGATCTTGGCCATCTTCTCGCAGTCGAGCAGCATCACCGCGGTTTCCTTCTCGGTGATGCACATCTGGCCGGCGCCCTGCATGTCCAGGTCGAACAACTCGGCCGGATCGGCCAGGTAGATCTGGTCGACGTCGTTGTAGATGGCGCGGCCCTGCTTGCCCGCCATGTCGGGGATGGCGTAGCGATAGGCCGTGAAGCCGGTCTTCCACTTCAGCCGGTCATAGCCCTTGAGATCCTTCATCAGGTAGATCTCGTAGCGCCGCGCCGGGTCGCGGTGCTGCAGGACCGACCAGACGAAAATGCGCTCGGCGCGGTGCTGCGCCGGCTCGGTGCCGAGGAAGATGCGCACCGGCGGCTTTTCGCTGGGGGTGACACCGGGCTCCGGGTCCAGTGCCACCAGTTCCGGCTCGTCGCGGGTGCCGGGCGGCCGGTCGCGCTCGAGGCGCAGCAGATGGCCGATGCGCTTGTGGTAGTACTTGGTCTTGAAGCTCGGTTGGGCGAGGGTCACGGAAGATCACTCTCTCAAGCAGACGGTGGGCTCAAACGGGCGCAACTGGGACCTTCGCCAGAATACCCCGGCGGTCACGACCGGCCAACGGCCGCTTCTCCGGTTCCGTTTCCGGGTCCCGGCCGGCGCCGGCCCCGCGGCCGGGCGGCGACCCGGGAAAGCTTTAGAACACAGCCGCCCCGCAGGCAAGATTCGCTTCGCCGCCGGGCGGCCGGACGGCTCAGCCGCGGCGCCCGGCGTCGCGCGCCGCCGGCCCGGCCTGCCGGTGTTCCTCCCAGCGTTCCCGGAGGGCGCTGCTGAGGATGACCAGCTCGCCCTGATAGAGGCTGAGGGCGGCCAGCAGCAGCGCCAGCTCCGACTCGGCCTCGTGGCCGGGCGAGTAGGCGTTGGGGGTGGCGGTATCGCCCGGATAGGTGCCGGCCGGGTGGCTGAACAGGTCGATGCCGGAGATCACCAGGCGCGGCGGCTGCAGGGCGACGGCGGTGGCCAGCATGGCGGCGCCGTTGGTCGGCCGGATTCCCCGCCAGCGCGGCTCGTTCAGGTAGAGCCCGAAGCGCTCGATGGTGGCATAGCGCACCCGCGGGAAGTGCGGCAGCAGGAAGCGGGTGACCAGCAGCCGGGCCTCCGACTTGATCGACTGCAGGCCGAAGATCGCCCCCTTGACCAGCGCCAGGGTCGCCTTGGAGCCGGTGAACACCATGTCGGGTTCGGTCAGGAAGCCGCGGTCGAGCCACACGTGGTTGACCCGGAACAGGCAGTCGTGGTCGACCTCTGCCACTTCTGAGTCTTCGGAGGAGGGGCCATTGCCGAGGCAGAGGATGGTCCCGGGATTGCCCAGGGTTTCACGCAGTTCGGCGACGGTGTCGATGCGCTGCACCTTGGCGGCGAGCAGGCGGCGCAGGCGCGGCTGCGCCATGCACTTCAGGGCCAGCTGCTCGAGGCGCCGGCGGATCGGGCGCTGGGTGCTCCGCATCAGCTTCAGGTCGAGCCCCAGCAGGTAGGAGATCACCGGCAGGGCCGCGGCCGCGCGGGCCGCGCCGTCGCCCTGCAGCAGGGTGATGCGCTCGGCGTCGATGCCGGCGTCGAGCAGCTGCGATCGGGCCGCCTCGGAGGTCACGAAGTGGTGCTGAACCCGCTCGGCGAGGGCGGCGAAGCTGTCCGCCGTGCCGCTTTCGCCGGGGGTCTGGGCGATGGCGGCCGGTGCGGCGCGGCGGTAGGCGGCGCGCAGGATGGAACGGTCTTCGGCCGTCGGCGCGCCCAGCACCATCAGGCCGCGGACGTTGAGGTTGATCATGTAGCGGCTGGCAAAGACGTCGAAGGGCAGCGGCGGCGGCAGCACCACCGCGCGGGGAAAGCGCCGGCGCAGCCAGCGGCGTGTCTCGAGATCCGGCACGGTGAACAGGATATCGAGGCGCTGATAGCGTTCCATCAGGGCCTCGACCAGGCCCGACGTGGCCTCGAAATCGGCCCGCTTGTGGCCGATGAACCAGAAGGTGCGCTCGCCCGGGCAGCTGGCGCGGCCGCAGCGCACGAGCAGACCTTCGGTGGCGCTGGTGGGAGCGGCGGTCGCGGTCAAGGCTGGGCGGCCTCCAGAAGCCGACGCACGCGTGCGGCGAGGGCGCTCATGTCCGGCGCCTGCGGGCCGGCCGCCGGCGGGCGCGGGTCGCCGAAGGCGCGGGCGACGCCGGCCTCGACCATGCCGCGGTGCATCAGTTCCAGCTCGCGTGGCGGCACCACCAGGCCGGACTGGATCAGGCCCTCGCAGAAGCGCGCGAGAGGCCCCTGGCCGCGCGCGGCGGCCAGCACCGCGGCGGCGCCGCGGGCGCGCAGGGAGGCCGGCTTGGCCGGGATCGGATAGATGTAGAGCGGCTTGGCGGCGCCGGCGGCCTCGGCCAGCATGGATTCGCTCTCCCCGGTCACCACCAGGATGTCCGCCTCGGCCAGGTAGCCGAGGTAGGGGTTTTCCTGCTGGTCGCGGCGCCAGAAATGGAACTGCGCCTGCGGCGCGCCTTTCTGCAGGGCCGCCTCGACGGCCGGCCCGCTGCGCCGCGAGGTGACGCAGGTGAGCGAGCCGCCGAGGGAAGCGGCGAAGGCCTGGACCTCGCGGGCCATGGTTTCCGCGGTTGCCGGCGGCAGGCG
>JBFGUI010000064.1:0-17491 GCA_041565695.1 Kiloniellaceae bacterium | reverse complement strand
GGCGACCCGCTCGACCACGCCCTCCGAGGAGGTCGACGACTTCATTCTCGAGAACCGCAACCACTTCCCGGTGCTCGAAGAAGCTGCCGACAGCCTGCGCGCGCGGCTCGGCGACGAGCTGCTGTCGCGCCAGGGAGACCAGCGTTTGCTGGAGGTTCTCGCCGGCGACCATGGCCTGCGCATCGATCACGCCGGGGTGGAGGCGGAGCGCCACCTCTCGGCCCGCGAAGCGCTGCGCTTCAGCCCCCACGGCAAGCGCCTGATCCTGCTGGACTCGGCGCCGGCGCCGACTCGCCGCGTCGCCCTCGCCCGCCTGCTGGCGCGCCTGGCGGCGGGCGATGAGATCGAAGGCATCCTCAGCGCCAGCGACAGCCTGACGAGCCCCGCGGCGCGCCAGCGCGCGGCCGGCGCCCTGCAGTGCTATCTCGCCGGGGCCCTGCTGATGCCCTATGACCGTTTCCTCGAAGACGCGGTCGCCGCGCGCTACGACATCGACCGGCTGCGCCGCACCTATGGAACCAGCGTCGAGCAGGTCTGCCACCGCCTGGTTTCCCTGCGCCGCCCGCAGAGCGAGGGAATACCCTTCGCCTTCGTGCGCTCCGACCCGGCGGGCTTCGTCACCAAGCGCTTTCCGCTGCCCAACCTGCCGCTGCCGCGCCATGGCGGCGCCTGTCCGCTCTGGGCGGTCTACCAGGCCTTCCAGGTGCCGGAGACGGTGGTCAGTCAGCTGGCCGAGTTCCCCAGCGGCGACCGCTTCCTGTTCGTCGCCCGGGCCGTGGCGAAGGCGGACACCCCCTATGGCCAGCCACGCCATCTGCTGTCGATCATGCTGGCCTGCGATGCGATCTATGCCGACCAGACGGTCTACGGGGACCGCCTCGACCTCTCGGCCTCGGCGCCCGCCGACCGGGTCGGCGGCACCTGCCGGCTCTGCGCCCGCAGCGACTGCCCGCAGCGCCAGGAGGACGTGATCATCAAGCCGCAGGCCCTCAGGCGGGAAGGCGCCGCGGCCGCCGCGCAGTGACGCCGGCGCGGATTATCCACCCACATGCGGCCTTACCGTGTTACATGACGGCGGGTGGAAAAGACGCGAACAGCGACGGGCCCGGCGCCGTCTCCCTCAAGAGGCAGAAGTACCAATGCGGGTTATGATCGTCGAGGACGAGCCGAATATCGTCGAGTCCCTGAGCTTCGTATTCAGCCGCGAAGGCTGGCAGGTCGCCGCGGCGCTGGATGGCGTGACGGCCATCACGCGACTGCTTAGCGATCCGCCGGACGTTCTGGTGCTGGATGTGATGCTGCCGCCGCACAGCGGCTTCGAGGTATTGAAGCGGGTGCGCAGCGAGGCGTCGCTGAAGCGGCTGCCCGTGCTGGTCCTTACCGCCAAGGGGCAGGAGCAGGACCGCCACACAGCCCTGAATCTCGGCGCCGATGCCTTCGTCACCAAGCCCTTCTCGAACCGCGACATCGTCCAGCAGGTACGCGAGCTGGCCGAAGCCGGCAGTGCGCTGCCGGGCGGCGGGTTCTAAAGGAGCTTCCACTCGCCGCTGGGCAGCTTGCAGCGATCGAAAAGGTAGCGGAAGGGATCCCGCACGTCCTTGATCTTGATGTCGTGCTGCAGGCGCCGGCAGGGCAGGCCATTGTGCTCGAAAATGCCGATCAGCTGGATCGAGCCCGTGTTGCCCGTCGCCGGGTTGGACCAGGTCTCCACCGTGCCCACGGCCACGGACTCATCCTCGTAGAGCTTGCGCCCCGCCGCCGCGAGCAGGTCGATGTCCTCCTGCGACAGCTCGAAACCGGAGCGCTTGAAGGGATTCAACTGCGCCTGGGCCGGCACAGCCAGGGCTCCAACCAAAACCGCGGCCGCCAAGGCCCCTGCCATGAACTTGATCACCTTTCGACACTCCAAGAAAGATCTGCTGAAAAGAATTAAGCGTCTGACCGCCAGAGGTTACACGATGCCTGCTGCAAATATCTACCGGGCTCTCAGGCCAGCTGAGCCGGTAAGGAGTGTTCAGCCCCTCGGTCCGGCAAGGAGCCAGATGATCAGGCCCAGAACGGGCAGAAGCAGAATGAGGACAATCCAGAACACCTTCGCCCCCGTCGAAGCGCCGCTCTGCACGGTCTTCACGATGGCCCAAACATCAGCGATCAGAATCAGAAGGCCTAGCAGGCCTCCGACTTCTATACCCATGTCACTCCCTCATTTCTTGCCCATTTCGAAGACGAACTTATCAGAAGGGCGTGGAATCCACCAAGATAACCACTGGCAACGCACCCTCCCTAGGTCAGGCTGCTGGAAAACCAGCCAGCCGCCCGCGGGCATCCACCACCAGCCGTTCCACCACCGCCTTCTCCTCATCGCGCAGCGGTGCCGCGGCGGCTGCCTCGGCACAACGCAGCACTTTTTGTTCCTGTGCCCGGCACCCTTCGACGAGGGCCGCACCGCCATCCTCGGCGAAAGCCGCCTTGGCACTCGCCAAGGCCGTTTCGAGCAGCCCGCGCTCTTCCGGCGGCCCGGGCGGCACATCCTCGGCTTCGAGAATCGGCTCACAGAAACGCTCGGCATCTTGCTTGCGCTGGGCCGCGAGCGCCGACATCTCGGCCGCTCGGGGATCCTCGGAGAGCATCTCCGCAGCCAACTCAGCGTGCCGTGCCGAAGCGCGGCAAGCCTCCACCAGGTCGTGCAAGGCCAAGAGGCGATCGTCGCGCAGGATACTCAAATGCTCTTCCTTCTCGTTAGGCCGTCGATCGCGGCGGCGCATAAACCGTCACGGCTGCCGGCAGCACCTCGACGGTAACCGGCGTCAGGCCGTCCAACTCGCCGTCGACGTTGATGCGCCGCGGGCGCCGGGTTCGGATCTCGACCCGGCGTGCCCATTTAACTTCCGCCTCGGGCGCCCGGCTCAGCCAGCCGAAGCGCAGAGCCGGCAGAACCCGCAGCATGGCGAGCGGGCCGGCCGGTTTCAAGTAATAGACCCTGAGCCAGCCGTCGTCGATCTCCGCCGCCGCGTCGATGGTCAGGCCGCCGCCATAGTGCCGTCCGTTGCCGACTGCGATCTGCATGCAGCGGCAGGCAAGGGTCTCGCCGTCGATGACCAGCTCGGCGCGGAACGGACGGTGCCGGCGGAAGGCGCGCCAGGCGCTCGCCGGGTAGTTCAGCACGCCGAGACGCCCCTTGCCCTCGGCTTCGTGCTCGTGGGCGACCTCGGCGCTCAGACCGACACTGGCGACGTTGAAGAAGGGCCGGCCATCGACCTGACCGAGATCGATGCGCCGCGTCCGTCCGGCGGCGATGACCGCCGCCGCTTCGGCAAGATCGAAGGGAATGCTGAGCGTACGCGCGAGATCGTTGGCGGTGCCGAGCGGCAGCAGGCCGAAGGGCCGGCCGCGCGACAGCAAGGCGGGTGCCGCCGCGTTCATCGTGCCGTCGCCGCCGGCGAGAATGATCTCCACATCGCCGCCGTCGCGGATGCGGCGGCACAGATCGTCAACCGATTCCGGCTCAACGACGGAGACGGTGAAGCCTGCGGCTTCCAGGCGCGCCAGCGCCGGTGCGAGTTGCCCGGCATCTCGCCCGCTGTGCTTGTTGGTCAGCAGCAGGGCTGAACGCCGATCCGGGCCCAAGAGTTGTCGGCTCCGCGCTGTAGCGGCCGGCGCCCGGCTACGCCCGCACGTCGACGACGATCCGGCCGCGCACCTGGCCCTTGAGGATCTCGCCGCCGAGGGTCAGAAGCTCGCCCAGCGGCACTTCCCGGATCATGGAATCGAGCTTGTCCTTGGGAAGATCCGTCGCGAGGCGCGCCCAGGCGACCTTGCGCTCGGCTGGAGGGCACATCACCGAATCGATGCCGAGCAGGTTCACGCCGCGCAGCAGGAACGGCACGACGGTCGTCTCCAGCTTGTTGCCTCCGGCAAGACCGACGGCGGCGACCGCGCCGCGGTAGGCGATCTGCGGCAGCACGCAGGCGAGCGTCGAACCGCCCACCGAGTCGATGCAGGCCTGCCAGCGCTCCTTGTCCAGCGGCCGCCCGCTGGGTTCGGCGATCTCCTGGCGGTCGATCAGCGTGGTAGCGCCGAGGCTCTTCAGGTAGCCGTGGGTCTCAACCCGCCCGGTCGAGGCAGCCACCTGGTAGCCCAGCTTGTGGAGCAGCGTGACGGCGACCGAGCCGACACCGCCGGCGGCGCCGGTGACCAGGACCTCGCCTTTCGAGGGGTCCAGGCCGTGGGCCTCGAGCGCCAGGACGGCGAGCATGGCCGTGAAGCCTGCGGTACCGATCCCCATCGCCTGCCGCGTGGTCAGGCCCTCGGGCAGCGGCACCAGCCAGTCCCCCTTGACCCGCGCCTTCTCGGCATAGCCGCCCCAATGCATTTCGCCGACCCGCCAGCCGGTGAGCACGACCTTGTCGCCCGGCTTGTAGCCGGGATGGCTGCTGTCCTCGACCGTGCCGGCAAAGTCGACGCCGGGCACATGCGGGTAATTGCGCACTAGGCGCCCCAGCCCCTTGAGGACCATGCCGTCCTTGTAGTTCAGCGTTGAATATTCCACCGCCACGGTCACGTCGCCTTCGGGCAGGCGCGACTCCTCCAGCTCGGTGAGCCCGGCGGTGATCTTGCCGTCGCTTTCCTCCAGGAGGATCGCCTTGAACATGCCTCTCTTCTCCCTCTTCTCGTTTCTCGGCCTAAGCCGGGAGCCACTCCTGCAGGACCAGCTCCAGGGTAATGCAGATCGGGTTTTCGCCGCGCCGGAAGCGCCCGCCGTAGACCCGCGCCTTGCCGTCGGCGATGGTGCCGCGCAGGTCGGCCCGCGGACCGCCGGCGTCATCGGGACGCACCTCGCCGGTCAGCGTCAGGATCTCGATACCGGGTCCCGGCACTTCGAGAGCCGTCTCGCCGGCCTCGAGCACCGCGTCGACCAGGCTGCCGACCGCCGAGCGCACCACGGCGTGGACGAGGCCGTGCTCGCGGCAGGCGGACTCGACGGCGCTCACCAGGTCCTCGTTGGGCCTGAGGCGTATCACGGCGATGCGGCCCAGCCGGCCTTCCTCGAAGATCGCCGCCGCGCTCATGCCGAAATCCCCTGCTTGGCGGTCCGGGTGGGTTGGAACAGCGGGTAGTTGGTCTCGCTGTCGTAGCTGGCGGCGAAGACAGCCTCGCGCAGCGGTGTGACCAGGGCCACCGCGCCGCCGGCACCGAGCAGGCAGTCGCCCGGCGGCAGGTGGCCGCCATGCAGCCGGCCTCCGGCGTCGACGACCACGGCATGACAGTGCAGCAGTGTCTCGCCGTCCGGGCCGGGCCCAAGAATGCCGTTGGCACCGAGCAGCGTGACCGGGCCCTCGAGCCGGGTCGGCGGCCCATAGGTGGCGACTCGCTCGCCGCTCGGGTCCTCAGCGCCGGTCAGATAGGCGAGGCGCGCGATCTCGGCAGTCAATACCTGAACGCCGGCGTGCGCCACGCCCCGCTCCGCCAGCGCCGCCACCAGGCCGCGCAGCAGGTCCTGCCCGGCGCTGAGCGTGGCGCGCAGATCCGTCGCCGGCGCCGCCCACTCCAGGAGGCGGCGCGGCTGCAGCGGAGCGCCCGGCTGGACCAGGGTTCTCATTGCGCCGCGGTCTCCGTCAGTTCGCCGCGCGCATAAAGCGCGTCGCGGATCAGGTGTTTGGGCACCTTGCCGTAGCCCGACTTGGGCAGCTCGTCCCAGAAGAACACCCGGCGCGGCTGCTTGTAGCGCGCCAGCTTGTCCTTCAGAAAGCCGAGCAGCTCCTCGGCGTCGGCGCTCTGCCCCTGCTCCAGCACCACCACGGCCACGCCGGTCTCGCCCCACTCCGGATCGGGAACGCCGAGCACCGCCACCTCGGCCACCGCCGGGTGGGTCAGCAGCACCTCCTCGGCCTCGCGCGGATAGACGTTGGAGCCGCCGGAGATGTACATGTCGGAGGCGCGCCCAGTGATGTAGAGGAAGCCCTCGTCGTCGAGGCGACCCAGGTCGCCGGTATGGAACCAGCCGTCCTTCAATGCCTTGGCGTTGGCTTCCGGGTTGTTGTGGTAGCCGGCGAAGACCGCCGGCCCGCGCACGCAGATCTCGCCCTGCTCCCCGGCAGGCAGGCGCCGGCCGTCGCCGTCCTTGATCGCGATCTCCATGCCGGTGCGCGCATAGCCGCAGGAGCCGACGGGCATGTCGTCGTCGAGGCTGTGCGCCTCGCGCGGCAGCACGGTGATGTTGCCGGTCACCTCGCCCAGCCCGTAGTACTGCACGATGACCTTGCCGAGCTTCCGCAGTGCCTCCTTCTGGTCGGCGCGGTACATCGGCGCGCCGGCATAGATGACATAGCGCAGCGAAGCGTGGTCATAGCGGTCGACGGCCGGGTGACGCACCATGCGCGTCAGGATGGTCGGCACCGTGAACATATTGGTGATGCGGTGTGCCTCGACCAGACGCCAGATCTCTTCCTCGTCGAACCGCTCGCCGGCCAGCAGCACCGACTTGGTGCCGCGCGCGACCTGCGAGAGCACATGCGCGCCCGCGCCGTGGCTGAGCGGCGCCACCACCAGCGATGCATCGCCCCAGTGCGTCGTGCCGGGCATGAGGTCGGCCAGGTGGTTGTTGGTAACGAAGGCAAGCTGCCCGTGGGTCAGCACCGCCGCCTTGGGCCGCCCTGTAGTGCCCGAGGTATAGAAGAACCAGCAGGGGTCGTCGTAGTCGACATCCGCTGCCTCTGTCGTTTCGCCGCGGCCTTCCGCAACCAGATCCTCATAAGCTTCTTCGCCGCTGCGTGGCTCGCCGATGGCGATGACGTGCTGCAGGGAGTCCGAGGCCTCTTTTACGGCTGCGGCGTGCTGCGGACAGCTGTCGTCGCAGAGCATCGCCCTGGCCCCGGAAGAAGCTCCAAGGTAGGCGACCTCGACCGGCGTCAGGCGATAGTTGGTCGGCACCCAGATGCCGCCGAGCCTAAAGGCGGCCCACATGGACTCGAACATCTGGTTGGAGTTCTTCGCCTGCACCAGGATCGCGTCGCCCTTGCCGAGGCCGCGCCGCCTGAGCGCCGCCACCAGGGCGTCGACCCGGGCAGAAGTCTCCGCCCAGGTCCAGGACTTCTCGCCCCACACCAGGGAAGGCCAGTCGGGCAGACGCCTTGCCGTGTCGGACAGCAGCCGTCCGAGATTCATCACGTTGCCCATGGCACAGATCTCAGGTGCGCAGGGGTTCGAGGATCGAGACGTAATTGGCGACGGCGGCGCCGCCCATGTTGAAGATGCCACCCAGCTTGGCGTCCTTGACCTGCATCTCGCCGGCAGTGCCGGTCAACTGCATGGCGCTCAGCACGTGCATTGAAACGCCGGTGGCGCCGACCGGGTGGCCCTTGGCCTTCAGACCGCCCGAGGGATTGACCGGCAACCTGCCGTCCTTCTCGGTCCAGCCCTCGGCGATGGCGCGGGCGCCCTGGCCGCGCTTGGTCAGGCCCATGGCTTCGTACTCCAGCAGCTCGGCGATGGTGAAGCAGTCGTGGGTCTCGACGAAGCTCAGGTCGTCCAGCGTCGCGCCGGCGGCCTCCAGGGCCTGGCCCCAGGCCTGCTCGCAGCCCTCGAAGAGGGTGATGTCGCGCTTGCTCATGGGCAGATAGTCGTTGACGTGCTGGGCGGCACGGAACACCACCGCCTTCTTCAGGGTGAGCGCGCTCTCGACGTCGCTCAGCACCAGCGCCGCGGCACCGTCGGAGACCAGCGAGCAGTCGGTACGCTTCAGCGGTCCGGCAACGAGGGGGTTCTTCTCCGACACGTTGCGGCAGAAGTCGAAGCCCAGGTCCTTGCGCATCTGCGCAAGCGGATTGCCGACGCCGTTCCTGTGGTTCTTGGCGGCGATGGCCGCGAGCGCGTCGGACTGGTCGCCGTGCTTCTGGAAGTACTTCTGCGCAATGAGCCCGAAGACCCCGGCAAAGCCGCCCTCGATCTCGCCGTCCTCCTTCTGGTAGGAGGCCTTCAGCAGCACCTCGCCGATTTCCTTGCCGCCGATCGCCGTCATCTTCTCGACGCCGATCACCAGCACGAAGCGCGCCTGCCGCGCGGCGATCGACTTCAGCCCCTGGTAGACGGCGGCGGAACCCGAGGCGCAGGCGTTCTCCACCCGGGTCGCCGGCTTGAAGCGGAAGTGGTCGTCGAACTGCAGCGCCAGGGAAGAAGGAAAGGCCTGGCGCGAGAAGCCCTCGTTGAAGTGCCCGACGAAGATTTCGTCGACTTCCTCCGGGCCGATCCCGGCGTCCTCCAGCGCCTGCACGGCGACTCGGCCGATCAGCGATTCGACGTCGTCGTTCTCGTGCTTGCCGAAGGGTGTATGGCTCCAACCGACGATACAGGCGGTCATCTCGATCTCCCTTGCGGGCCCGGAGTCCCTGACTCCCTAGGCCCTGTTGTCTTCTGCGCCGCAGCATAGCAAAGCCGTCCCAGGCCGTACAGGTCGCGAACCGCCGGCGCAGGCCGGAAAAACCGGCGGAAATGGGGCAGATCCGTAAACTTCTCGTGGCCTGCGCCCGCCGGTGCTGGCGCTTCCGGCGCGGGCGCGGTAGGACTGGCTCATACCCCTGCCGCCTTCGAGTCGGGAGCAAGCTTGAGATCTTATTCCGCCCGCCCCGCCCTGACCCTGCTGCTGGCTGCCGCGGCCTTCTGGCCGCAGGGCGCCGCCGGCGAGGAAGCGTCGCCGAGCTCTTCGCCCGGGCCCGATCCGGCCTGGATCATCACGGCCCAGTTCAGCAACGACATGTTCGGCGGCTCCGATGCCCACTTCACCCACGGCACGCGCTTCAGCGCGCTCTCTCCCGACGACTTCGTGCCGGAAGCCATCGAGGAGGTCGGCCGCGCGGTGCCGCTGTTCCCGGACGGCGGCAAGCTGCGCGTCACCTACAGTCTCGGCCAGGAAATCTACACGCCCGAGCGCATCGAGCTGCGCCAGCTGATCGAGGATGACCGGCCCTACGCCGGCTGGCTCTACGCCGGCATCGGCCTGGTCTCCGAGAACGGCCGCAGGCTCGACAATCTGGAACTCAACGTCGGCGTGATCGGCCCGGCCTCCCTGGCCGACAACACGCAGATCGAATACCACAAGCTGATCAACGTCCAGGTGCCGGAGGGCTGGAACAATCAGCTGCACAACGAACCCGGCATCGTGGTCTTCTACGAACGCAAGTGGCGCAATCTCGCCGAGGCAAAGATCAGCGACCTCGTCGTACTCGACGAGCTGGCCGTCGATCTCACCCCCCACCTCGGCGTCGCTCTGGGCAATGTCCATACCTACGCGGCCGGCGGTCTTACTGTGAGGCTCGGCGAGGATCTACCGGCCGACTACGGCCCGCCGCGCCTCCGACCGGCGCTGCCGGGCTCCGACTTCTTTCGCCCCGACGACGCCTTCGGCTGGTACTTCTTCGCGGGCGCGGAAGGCAGGCTGGTCGCGCGCAATATCTTTCTCGACGGCAACACATTCCGCGACAGCCATTCGGTCGACAAGTATCCCGCCGTGCTCGATCTGCAGGCCGGGCTCGCGATCTCGCTGGGCGAGCGCGTGCGCCTCGCCTATACCCACCTGTGGCGCACGCGTGAATTCGAAGAGCAGGACGCCCCCGACCAGTTCGGCACGCTAAGCCTTTCGGTGCGTTTCTGAAGCGGACGCGTTCAAGTCGGCCAGACCCTTCAGTAGCTCTCTACAGTCAGGTCCCGGCCGTGCGCGCCAAGGTCTCGCCGAAGCGCACGGGGCGCCCCGTGGGACCACCGAGCAATTCGCCGTCGCGCATGGCGACGTGGCCGCGGATGATGGTCGCCATGGGCCAGCCTGTGATCGGCTTGCCCTCGAAAGGCGACCAGCCGCACTTGGACTGCAGCCAGTCATGCTCGATGTGCTTCTTCGCTTTGAGGTCGACCAGGGTGAAGTCGCCGTCGTAGCCCACGCCGATGCGGCCCTTGCCGGCGATGTTGAAGATGCGCTGCGCACCTGCCGAGGTCAGGTCGACCAGGCGTTCCAGGCTCAGCTTGCCGGCGTTCATGTGGTCGAGCAGCAGCGGCAGCAGGGTCTGCACGCCGGGCATGCCGGAGGGACTGCGCGGATAGGCGGCCTGCTTTTCCTCGCGCGTGTGCGGTGCGTGGTCGGAGCCGATGACGTCGACGATGCCGAGGCGCACCGCCTCCCACAGCGCGCTGCGATGACGCGTCTCGCGGATCGGCGGGTTCATCTGGGCGAAGCTGCCGAGTTCCTCGTAGCAGTAGGGCGCCGCCAGGGTCAGGTGCTGCGGCGTCACCTCCATGGTGGCGATGTCCTTGGCCGCGGCGAGCAGCGGCACCTCCTCGGCGGTAGTGACATGCAGCACGTGAACCCGCTTGCCGGCCTCGCGCGCCAGGCGCAGCAGGCGCTTGGTCGAGCGCACCGCCGTCTCCACGTCACGCCACTCCGGATGCTGGGACACCTTGCCGCCGTCGCGGATCATCTCGAAGCGCTCGCGCAGGCGCACCTCGTCCTCGGAGTGGACGGCGACCCGCCGGCGCACATGCTTGAGGATTCTGCGAAGATCGTCGTCTTCGTGCACCAGAAGGGAGCCCGTCGACGAACCCATGAAAATCTTGACACCGCAGCAGCCGGGCAGACGCTCCAATTCGCCCAGCTTGTCGGCGTTTTCCGCCGCCGCGCCGATAAAGAAGGCGTGGTCGCACCAGGCGCGGCCCTCGGCACGGGTCAGCTTCTCGTTCAGCGCCGCCTCGTCGATGGTAGCGGGGGAGGTATTGGGCATTTCGAAGACCGCGGTGACGCCACCCATGACCGCGGCGCGGGTGCCGCTTTCCAGATCTTCCTTGTGTTCCAAGCCCGGCTCGCGGAAGTGCACCTGGGTATCGATGACGCCGGGCAGCACGGTGAGGCCCTTGGCGTCGAACACCTCGTCGGCGCGCGCCGCGTCCAGCGCACCGATATCGGCGATGCGTCCCTGGGCCACCGCCACGTCGGCGGAAACCAGGCCGGACGGGGTGAAAACCGTGCCGCCGGTGATGATCAGGTCCCAGTCCTTCGCCATGCTCTCTGCCTTCCTGTGAATTTATCCGGTCTCAGGACGCCGCGGCCGCCGGACGTTCGCTGAGAACGCGGTCGAACAGCTCGAGATAGCGGCGCACGGCCACTTCCTCGGTGAAGCCCCGCTCGAAGGTCGCCCGGCCGTTGCGCGCGAGAGTCGCCGCCAGTTCCGGATCGTCGATCAGGCGCTGCAGCGCGGCCGCCATGGCGTCCGGATCGTCGATGGGCACCAGCAGCCCGTTCTCCTCCTCGGAAATCAGCCAGGACGGCCCCTGGCTGGCGGCGGCCACCATCGGCTTGCCCTGCATCCAGCCGTCGAGCGTGACGTTGCCCAGCGGCTCGTGGCGCGACGGCACCACGTAGTAGTCAGCCGCCGCGAAATAGGGCGCCGGGTCCTGCTGCCAACCGAGGAAGCGCACCCGATCGCTGATGCGCAGATCATCCGCCAGGCGTTCCAGTGTCTTCTGCAGCGGCCCTTCGCCGGCCAGCCAGAGATAGGCGTCCGGCAGCTTCGCCACGGCCTGCAGCAGGATGTCGAAGGCCTTGTTCTTGTGCAGACGGCCCAGCGCGAAGATCAGCGGCACGCCCTCCGGCGTATTCAGCGTCGCACGATCGATCGGCGTGGCACCGCTGAAGTCGTCGACGAAGTTGGTGACGACGTGAACCCGTTCGGTCGGAAATCCCTGCTTCACGCAGTGCGCCTTAAGGTCCGGCGTCACGCAGACCAGGTGATCGCAGTTGCGGTAGTATTTCAGGTCGTAGTAGCCGCCGAGTCGGGCGATGTGGACGAAGTCGCCGCGGGGTATGGCTGCCGACGCGCGGTTCATGTAGGTGAGCACCACTTCGGGCCGGAAGTCGGCGATCTCGCGGCGCAAAATCTTTACCGTCTTGCGGTCGAAGAGGCCGCCGAAGGGCGCCGTCACCGGCTCGATGCCGCCGGCGCGCAGAGTCGACAGGCTTTCCGGCCAGGGGCGCACGACCACGCGCTGTTCCACCCCGGCACGATGCAGCGCCAGGCAGAGACGCAGGAAGTGCATCTCCGCCCCGCCATGCGGGGCGCCCGCCAGGGCCTGCAGCAAGCGCGGCATGGGAACGGCCGGACTCCTTCGGACTTGTCTCAGCAACGCGCCGCTTCAGCCGCCGGCCGGACGCGCCGGCAGCCCGGCGACCCGCCGGGCCAGCAGTCGATTGCGGAACACGATCAGATAGAAAAGGATGAAGAGGGAGAAGTAAAGCTCCTGCACCTCGCTGGCCTGATAGAAGATATTGAAATCCCAAAGGCCATGCGACTGCAGACGCTCCCAGATCTTGCCGGTCTCCGCGATCAGCGCGACCGGCAGGCAGACCAGCGGCGGCAGGAAGAGCGCGAAGCGCCCTTTGCGGATCGCGGGCCGCCGCAGCGCCAGCAGCGGGATGATGATGCCGCCGACGATGACTCCGATCTCGAGCAGCGTGCGCGGCTTCTGATCGAGCCAGGACGAGGTGTTGTGCAGGTTGGTCTCGCCCTGGTCGTTGATGGCCTGCCAGGATTCCGGCGTCAACCATCCAGCGTAGTGCTGGCCCCAGCTCGCCTCCTCGCCGGCCATGTAGACGCTGCCCAGCAGGCCGAGAACGATCCAGGCGAAGACCAGACGGTCGGCGCGCGCCTCCGGCAGCAGCAGGATCCGCAGGCAGTAGACGATCGAGATCAGCGGAATGATGACGTGCGTGGCCTCCAGAATGCCGATCTCGCCGACCATGTAGGCGCGATAGAAATCCGGCTGGAGATGCCAAGTCAGGATCAGCGCCAGCGCGGCGGCCAGCGGCAGCCAGAGATGGAGCAGCGTCGGCAAGCCTTCGGCATCCTGCAGGCGCAGCGTCGTCTGCGCCTCCGCGGCGCTTGCTGTGATGTCGCTGCTATGAGACATGGGCACCGTAGGGTATCCGCGCCGCGCCGGCGGCGCCGCGCCCGGTCTGATCGCTTGGACTATATGACATCGGACCGCGCCGTTTCAATCGCGCGGAGCCGGGGCGCGACGGCTTTGTCGCCGCCGGGCGAAGCCTGCTAGACTGCGGCTCCCAATCCATCCGAAGCCGCCGTCTCCCTTGCTGCCAGCCATGACCTCCGAGTCGTCCTCAGCCTCTCCCGCGCGCATTCTGGTCATCAAGCTCTCGGCTTTCGGCGATTTCATCCTGTCGATCGCCGCCTTCCAGGCGATCCGCGCCCACCACCCGGCGGCCGAGATCACCCTGCTGACCACCGCGCCCTACCGCGCCCTCGCCGAGGCCAGCGGCTGCTTCGACCGGGTCTGGGTCGACCGGCGGCCGGCCTGGTGGCAGCCCGGCGGCTGGCTGGCGCTGCGCCGGCAGCTGGCCGGCGGCGGATTCCAGCGGGTCTATGACCTGCAGCGGTCCGACCGCAGCAGCAGCTACTTCCGCCTGCTGCCGCGGCCCAGGCCGGAATGGGTCGGCGTGGTGCCGGGTTGCTCGCACCGCTACCGTCCGCCCGCCCACCAGGTGCTGCACATCTGCGAGCGCGAGGCCCGGCAGCTGGCGCTGGCCGGCGTGCCGCAGCCCGGCCTGCCCGACCTGTCCTTACTGGATGCCGATCTGTCGGGGCTCGACCTGCCGCCGCGCTTTGCCCTGCTGGTGCCCGGCGGCTCGGCGCACCGGCCGGGCAAGCGCTGGCCGGCGGGCAACTACGCCGCCCTCGCCCAGCACCTGCTGGACCGCAACGTCGTGCCGTTGCTGCTGGGCGCCGAGGCGGAGCGCTCGGTGCTCGCCACCATCGCCCAGGCCGTGCCCGGCGCCCGCGACCTCTGCGGCCAGACCAGCCTGGCAGCCATCGCCGCCCTGGCGCGCGAGGCGGTGCTGGCGGTCGGCAACGACACCGGGCCCATGCACCTGATCGCCGCCGCGGGCTGTCCTTCGCTGGTGCTCTATTCCCAGGATTCCGACCCGGCGAAGATCGCGCCGCGCGGCCCGGTGGTCCGCACCCTGAGGCGCCAGTCCCTCGACGATCTCAGCCTCGAAGAGGTCGAAGCCGCCCTGCCACGCCGGCCTTAGTTAGCCGCCGCGATTGACCCAGGCCCACAGCCGGCGCGCCGCTGCCTCGGCGGTCTCGACCGTGAGGCTCTCCATGAAGCACTGCCGCGCGGCGAAGTCGAAATCCGGCGCCCCGGTGAGTGCTTCGAAGCTCTCGGGCGTGCGCACGAAGGCCGCCCTCGGCCCCCAGGGGCGGTAGCGGGCCTCCGGGCTGGGGCCGAAGAGGCCGAGGGTCGGCGTGCCTGCCGCCGCCGAGAGGTGCATCAGGCCGGAATCGTTGCCGACGAAGAAGGCGGCGCGCTCCAGGCAGCCGGCCGCCGTCAGCAGGTCGCCGCCTTCGAAAAGATTGATCCCGCGCTCCCCTGCAGCCTGCAGCACCGGGCGCGCCTGGAACATCTCGTGCGGCGCCGCCAGCACCGCGATGCGCCCGCCCGGCAGGATGCCGTCCGCGGCGGTGAGGCGCAGCGCCAGTTCGGAAAAGCGCTCGGCCGGCCAGGTCTTGCCCTGCCAGTTGGCCGCCGGTGCCACCGCCAGCACCGGCGGGCCGTCCGGCAGCAGCTCCGCCGCCCGGGCCCGCACCGCCTCGGCCAGCCACAGCCGCGGCGCAGGGGGTGGGCTCATGCCCAGCAGATCGCCCAGTTCCTCGACCCGATGGCGGCCGGGACGGCGCTTGCCGATCACGTGGCGCCGCCCGGCCGGGATCGCGTAGGCGAGGCCCGAGCCGCGCAGGTCGACGACGATGTCCCAGTAGCGCAAAACCGTCTGCCGCCACAGCTTCAGCCAGTGGCGGTTGTAGCTCTGCTTGTCGATGACCACGATGCGCTCGAGCCCCGGCGCCGCGGCGAAGAGCGGCGCCGAGAGCCGCCCCACGGCGACGGTGACGCGGAGACCCGGATGGCGCTCGATCAGCGCGCCGAGCAGGCCGGTCGACAGCACGGCATCGCCGATTCGGGTGGCGGTGATGAACAGCAGGCGCATGGCTCGCCTTATAGGATGCAGCCTGCGGCTTGGCAAAGGCCGCCTCCTGCACCGGGCGCCCCTTGCGTTCGGGAATGGGCGGTGCCAAGTCTTAGGGCCCGATCGTTACGGCCCCTGATCGGAAAGGCAAGGGAGTGAGGCAGGACATGGCGGAAACCACGGCGGTTGTGCTGACGCATCGCGGCCTGCTGCGGGTCGGCGGCGCGGAGCGGCACAGCTTCCTCCAGGGCATCGTCTCCAACGACGTCACGCGCGTCACGCCGGAGACCGCCATCTGGACCGCCTTTCTGACGCCCCAGGGCAAGTTCCTGCATGAATTCCTGCTGGCCGAAGAGAAAGCCGGAGAGGACGGCGCCTTCCTGCTGGACTGTGAGGCAGACCGCGCGGCCGATCTGGCGCGCCGCCTGAAGCTCTACAAACTGCGTGCCCGGGTCACCATCGAGGCCGCTGAGAACCTGGCCGTGGTCGCGCTCATCGGCGCGGACGCGCTGGACAAGCTCGGCCTGCCGGCCGCGCCGGGCCGGGCTGGCCGCTTCGCCGGCGGCCTCGCCTTCGTCGACCCGCGCCTGGCCGCGCTCGGCGCCCGCGCGATCCTGCCCAGGGACAGCGCCGAAGCGGCGGTCACCGCGGCCGGCTTCACCCTCGGAAGCCTGGCGGACTATGACGCCCTGCGCATCGCCCAGGGCGTGCCCGACGGCAGCCGCGACCTGGAGATCGAGAAGTCGACGCTGTTGGAAAGCGGCTTCGACGAGCTCAACGGCCTCGACTGGGACAAAGGCTGCTACATGGGCCAGGAGCTGACCGCACGCATGCGCTACCGCGGCCTCACGAAAAAGCGCCTGCTGCCGGTCGAGATCGTCGGGCCGGCCCCCGCGCCGGGCACCGCCGTCACCCGCGACGGCAGGGAGATCGGCAGCCTGCGCTCCACCGTGGCGCGCGACGGCGGCGCCGTCGGCCTCGCGCTGCTGCGCCTCGAGGCGCTGGACGACGGCCCGCCGCTCGAGGCCGGCGGTGCCGCGGTCACGCCGCAAAAGCCCGACTGGGCAAGATTCTAAAGATTGCTGCTCTTGTCACCTTCGCACTTGTTGCGAGGACCATGGATAAGCCTGGCGCCAAGCGGGAAGAATGGATCCTCGGGTCGTGGCCCGAGGATAACGACCGGGAAAGCCCGCAATCAGTCGACGATGGCAGCGGAGAGGTCGGCGAGACGCTCGTAGGGCGCATCGCCGCGTTCCAGGTTCATGCGGCAGCCCAGCATTTCCGCGCGCTTCACACCCTCGCGGCCGAAGCGGGTGGTGAGCGCCTCGCGGAACCACTGCTTGGCGTTGGCGTGGCGGCGCGCCTCCAGGCGCCCGGCCTCGTCGAGCCAGGTCCAGTGGCGCTCGAAGGTCGCGACCAGCGGCGCGATGCCGGTGCCTTTCTGGGCGGCCACCGGCAGGATCGGCACCGACCAGCCGTCGCCCCGCCGTTGGTGGGCGAGCGCCGCGCGCAGGTCGGCCTTGGTGCGCTGGGCGGCCTCCATATCGGCCTTGGTGACCACCGCCAGGTCCGGAATCTCCATGATGCCGGCCTTCATGAACTGCAGCGAATCGCCGGAGCCCGGCTGAACGCAGAACACCACCGTGTCCGCGACCCAGGCCACGTCGGTCTCCGACTGGCCGACGCCGACCGTCTCAATCAGCACCACGTCATAGACCGCGCGCATCAGCAGCATACCGCCGACGGTGAGCTCGGCGAGCCCGCCGAGGCGGTCGCGCGCCGCCATGGAGCGCACGAAGACGCCGTCGTCCTCCGGATCGGTCATCAGACGCAGGCGGTCGCCCAGCAACGCGCCGCCGGTCTGCCGCGAGGAGGGATCGACGGCGATCACGCCGACGCTGCGCCCGCTCGCACGCAGCTGGGGGATCAGCGCTCCCAGCAGCGTCGACTTGCCGACCCCCGGCGGGCCGGTGACGCCCACCACCTGGCCACGCGGCGCGGCGTAGGCGGCATCCAGGAGACCGATGGTCTGGGCGGAATCGGGCGAGGATTCGAGCACGGCCAGGGCCTCCGCCATGGCGGCCTTGCCGCCGTCGGTGAGATCCTTGAGGGTCATGGTGCGCCCGAGCGTCATGCTTTCAAGTTGGCCGTGTCAGGGCGCAGGGGTCAAGGGCGAAGATGTGAACGACGCTCGCGGCGCCGCCGCAGCGTGCCGCCATGCGGAGACTTGATCTGGCTCAAGGCGCCACCCAACTGACGGTCGTAGGGTTAATATGAACGTCATGCAAAACGACGTCCTCTGTTCAGCATAGGAGGTTTGGTATGGCACTTAAGGACTTAGCCCCCTGGCACCACGGCAAGAGCGGCGCGCCCGCCCTCTCCGACCTGCACCGCGAGGTCGATCGGGTGTTCGAGAGCTTCTGGAACAACTTCGGCAGCCCGAGCCTGTTTGCCGGGAACGGCGGCGGTCTG
>JBFGUI010000063.1:0-17678 GCA_041565695.1 Kiloniellaceae bacterium | reverse complement strand
CGCGACGACTCTCACCTGTCGTTTCCAAAGGATTTCGCTGCGCCGCGCCCTGACCGCCGGCCTCGTGGCGCCGGCCCTGCTGGCTGCTGCCGTTCCCGCGCCTGCCGCCCAGGCCGCGCCGGGCGACAAGGCCAGCGCCGCCCTGGCCAATGCGGCCGGGCAGGCGGTCGGCACGGTCGAGCTTCTCGAACTGGCGAACGGCACCCTGCTGACGGCCCGGCTGCAGAACCTGCCGGAAGGCGCCCACGCCTTCCACGTGCACGGCACCGGCGCCTGCGAGCCGCCCTTCACCTCGGCCGGCGGCCACTACAATCCGGGCGGCGTCAAGCATGGCCTCGATGCCGCCGGCGGGCCGCACGCCGGCGACATGCCGAACATCCACGTGCCGGCCTCGGGCAGCCTCACCATCGAGGTGTTTAACGCCGCTCTCGATCTGTCCGACAGCCTGTTCGACGCCGACGGCGCCGCCATCGTGATCCACGAGGGCGCCGACGACTACGCCTCGGACCCGGCCGGCAATGCGGGGCCGCGCATCGCCTGCGGCGTCATCGGGCGCTGACGGCGCCCGGAAGTCTCAGCGGGCAGCCGTCGCGACGGCCTGCCTGCTGCGCTGAACATCGTCGGATGATGGCTATTTAGGATATCGCGCCCGAGCCGCCCTTCCCGCGCTTGGGCGACCGGGCGCGCACCGAGGTTCCGGACGGCGCGGGCCGTTCGGTCTCGGCGCCGTCGCGCAGCAGGAGGAGCGCTGCCCTGGCCTGGGCGGCAATTCAGTCTAGGTTCTCAGGTCCCACCCTCAGATTCAGGAGACGATCTTGAGCGGCCAGCTCACCGAAGCGCGCAAGCGCCTGGAGGAAATCTCTGAACGCGTCGATGTAAGCCCGGAAGTTGTCCAGCGCCTGCGCTATCCGATGGAGACCCTTGCTGCGACCATTCCGCTGCGCATGGACGATGGCTCCCTGCGGTTGTTGAAGGCCTGGCGCTGCCGATACAACGATGCGCGCGGGCCGACGAAGGGCGGCATCCGCTTTCACCCCTGCGTCGATGTCGACCACGTGATGTCGCTCGGCTTCTGGATGACCTTCAAGTGCGCCGTAATGGACTTGCCCTTCGGCGGTGCCAAGGGAGGCGTGCAGGTCGATCCGACCGAGCTTTCTGCCCTGGAGCGGGAGCGCTTGAGCCGCGGTTACGTGCGCGCCTTCGCCGGCATTATCGGGCCTGATCGCGATATCCCGGCCCCGGACATGTACACCGACGAGATGGTCATGGCCTGGATGGCCGACGAATACAAGACGATCACCGGCGCCCACGCCCCGGCGATCGTCACCGGCAAGCCGCCGGGTGCGGGCGGTCTCGAGGGGCGAAAGGAGGCCACCGGGCGCGGCGCCTATCACGTGCTGCGCCGGCTCGAAGGCAAGCTGGGACTGGAGCCGGAAAAGACCCGCGTCGCCGTGCAGGGCTTCGGCAACGCGGGCTACGAGATTGCGCGCCTGCTGTCGGAAAGCGGCTATCGGATTGTCGGCCTGGCCGATTCCAGGACGACGCTCTACGACGGCGACGGCATCGACCCCGAGAAGGCCAAGGCGCACAAGGACAAGGAAGGCTCACTCTCCGGTGCGCCGACAGAAGGCAAGGCGCAGGAGATGGAAGCGGCCGAGTTCCTGACCTGCGACTGCGACGTGCTCGTCCCGGCGGCGCTGGCCGACCAGATCACCGCGGACAACGCCGGAGACATCGAGGCGAAGGTGATCCTCGAGGTCGCCAACGGCCCGGTCTGCGCCGGCGCCGATGGACCGCTGACCGAGCGCGGGGTCAAAGTGGTGCCGGACATCCTGGCCAATGCAGGCGGGGTCACCGTGTCCCATCTGGAGTGGGCCATGAACCAGGCGCGGCTGCCGTGGTCGCAGGAGGATACGCGAAGCCGGCTCAAAGAGGCGATGGAACGGGAGGCCGACCACGTCTGGGAGATCCATCAAGACGAGAACCTCAGCCTGCGGGCTGCCGCCTATCTGCACGGCCTCCGGCGCATCTGCGCCGCCATCTCCGCCCGGGGGCTGGAGAGCACCTTCCGGCGCTAGCGCTGCGCGGCGGCGGTCCTCACGCGGTTGGCGTCGCTAGGCCTTCCCCTGCACCGCCTCCGAGAAGGCGCGGAACAGCTTGGTCGAGAAGTCGTTCTCCAGGGGCTTGTACTCCGGGTGCCACTGGACGCCGAGGGCGAAGGCCTTGGCGCCGGCGACGGTGACGGCCTCGGGCGTGCCGTCGGGGGCGTAGCCCTCGACCTCGAGGCCCGGCGCGACCTTGTCGATGCCCTGCTTGTGCAGCGAGTTGACCTGGATCTCGGTGGCGCCGGCGATGCGCGCGAAGGTGCCGCCGGCGGTGAAGGCCATGCCGTGCCGGAGGCCGTAGCAGACGTCGAGATCCTCGTGGCGCGGCATGCGGTGGTCGAGGCAGCCCGCTACCTCGTGCAGGCGGGCGTGCAGGCTGCCGCCCAGGGCCGCGTTCAGCTCCTGCAGGCCGCGGCAGATGAACAGCGCCGGCAGGCCCTTCTCCAGGGCCAGGTCGATCAGCCGGAAGGCCAGGGCGTCGCGCGCCTCGCCGTAGGGCTCGTGGCGCTCGCTGGGCGCCTGGCCGTAGCGCGCCGGGTGCACGTTGGAGGGGCCGCCGGTGAAGACCAGGCCGTCGAGGCCGTCCAGCAGGTCGGTACAGTCGAGGCTCTCGGCCAGGGTCGGGATGATCACCGGGGCGCAGCCGGCGGCCTCCCAGACGGCGCGGATGTACTTGTCGCCCACCATATGGGCGAGCGACTTCCTGGCCGGCCGGAGGTCGGCGGTGATGCCGACGAGCGGTCGCTTCATGGCGCTGTCATTCCCTCTTTCTGCCTTCCCGACCCAGCCCGAGGCGGGCGCGGGCCAGTCTAGCCTATCCGCCGGCCGGTTAAATCCGCCTGAAGCCCCTGTGCCGGGCACGCCGGGCCTCGACCGGCGCAACGGGGATGATTATTGTGCGGTGTCTTTTTCATTCCAGCGGTGGGGCGGTCGCCCCCCGGTCTTTTCCCAAGCGGAGTTCCCGATGTCCGGTCATTTGAGTCTCGCGAAGCTTAAGGAAGCCGTTGCCAAGGGCAGCATCGATACCGTCCTCGTCTGCATGGTGGACATGCAGGGCCGCCTGATCGGCAAGCGCTTCCAGGCGGAGTTCTTCCTCGACAGCGCCGAGGGCGAGACCCACGCCTGCAACTACCTGCTGGCCAACGACATCGACATGGAGCCGGTGCCCGGCTACGCGGCGGCCAACTGGGCGGCGGGCTACGGCGACTTCGTGCTCAAGCCGGACCTCTCGACCCTGCGCGTGCTGCCCTGGCTGGAGGGCACCGCCCTGGTGATCTGCGACGTGCTCGACCATCACCACCACGAGCCGGTGCCGCACTCGCCGCGCGCCATCCTGCGGCGCCAGATCGACCGCCTGGCGGCCAAGGGCTACAAGGCCTTCCTGGCCTCGGAGCTGGAGTTCTACCTGTTCGACGAGACCTACGAGAGCGCCTTTCAGAAGCACTACCAGG
This sequence comes from Kiloniellaceae bacterium, assembly GCA_041565695.1. Lineage (GTDB taxonomy): Bacteria > Pseudomonadota > Alphaproteobacteria > Kiloniellales > Kiloniellaceae > Pelagibius. The sequence goes on along the minus strand of JBFGUI010000063.1, from coordinate 14,122 downwards.
ACCTCAAGACCGAGGGCTACTACATCGAGGACTACAACATCTTCCAGACCACCAAGGAAGAAGACGTCGTGCGCGCCATCCGCAAGGGCCTGCAGGGCGCCGGCATTGCGGTGGAGAACTCCAAGGGCGAGTGGGGCCCGGGCCAGGAAGAGGTCAACGTGCGCTACGACGAGGCGCTCGCCATGGCCGACACCCATGTGATCCTGAAGAACGCCTGCAAGGAGATCGCCCACCAGAAGGGCAAGGCGATCTCCTTCATGGCCAAGTGGAAGTACGACCTGGCCGGCAGTTCATCGCACATCCATGCCTCGCTGTGGGACAAGAGCGGCAAGAAGCCGCTGTTCCACGACCCCAAGGCCGAGCACGGCATGTCCAAGCTGATGCGCCAGTTCGTCGCCGGGCAGCTAAAGTACGCCGACGACATCACCTACTTCCTGGCGCCCTACATCAACTCCTACAAGCGCTTCCAGGCCGGCACATTCGCGCCGACCAAGGTGGTCTGGAGTCTGGACAACCGCACCGCGGGCTTCCGCCTCTGCGGCGAGCATTCCAAGGCGATCCGCATCGAGTGCCGTGTCGGCGGCGCCGACCTCAATCCCTACCTCGCCTTCGCCGGGCTGCTGGCCGCGGGCCTCGCCGGCATCGAGGAAAAGCTGGAGCTCGCCGAGCCCTACACCGGCGACGCCTATGTCGGCGGCAAGAAGCTGCACGACATCCCCAAGACCCTGCGCGAGGCGATCCGGGCCATGGAGAAGTCGAAGATGCTGCGCGCGGCGCTCGGCGACAACGTGCTCGAGCACTACCTGCACACCGCCCGCTGGGAGCAGATGGAGTACGACCGCCGGGTCACCGACTGGGAGCTGAAGCGCGGCTTCGAGCGCTACTAGGCGCCGCCGCAAGCACCACCGGAAGAGGGTATAACCTCATATACTGAGTTGCGACCTTCATCGGCGGCTGCCATGCTCTGCAGCCGCGAGGGAGGGGGCTCGAGCGTGGGGCGCATCACCATTCAGGATGTGGCGCGGGAGGCGGGCGTCAGCGTGGCGACCGTCGACCGGGTGCTCAACAAGCGCCCCGGCGTGCGCCCGGCCACGGTGCAGCGGGTCGAGGCGGCGGCCGACAAGCTGGCCTACCAGCCCGACCGCCTGGCGGCGCGGCTCGCTCGGGCGCGCGACTACCGCTTCTGCTTCATCCTGCCGACCGGCACCAACACCTTCATGCAGACCCTGGGCGCCGAGGTCGAGGCCACGGCCCGGCGCCTCGCGGTGGAGCGGGTGCGCATCTCGACCCGGCTGGTCGACGTCTTCGACGGCCCGCTGCTGGCCGAGGCGCTGGAATCCCTGGGCGAGGACTTCGACGGCGTCGCCGTGGTGGCGCTCGACCACCCGGCGGTGCGCGAGGCGATCAACGGCCTGGTCGAGGCCGGGATCAAGGTGGTCACCCTGGTCTCCGATGCGCCGGGCTCGCGGCGCGCCCACTACGTCGGCATCGACAATACGGCGGCCGGTCGCACCGCCGCGGTGCTGCTCGGCCGCTTCGTCGGGCCGCGCCCCCCTGAAAAAGGACCGGGCAAGGTCGGCCTCATCGCCGGCTCGCTGGCGCTGCGCGACCACGTCGAGCGGCAGTTCGGCTTCGAGCAGGTCATGGCCCGCGAGTTCCCCGACCTGCAGGTGCTGCCGGTGCGCGAGGGGCGCGACGACCATGAAAAGGTCGAGGCGGTGACCCGCGCCCTGCTGGCGGAAACGCCGGACATGGTGGGCATATATAATGTCGGCGCCGGCAACCGTGGCATCGTGCGCGCGTTGGAGGCGGCGGGCCGGGCCCAAGACATCGCGTTCATCGCCCACGACCTGACGCCCTTCACCCGCAAGCAACTGGTGCGCGGGGTGATCGACGCGGTGATCAACCAGGACCCCGGCCACCAGGCGCGCTCGGCGGCCCGGGTGCTGCTGTCGGCCTGCGAGGGCAGCGACTTCGTCGCCGACCAGGAGCGCATCCGCATCGACGTCTTCCTGCGCGACAATATTCCCTGATCCGCCGTCCCGGGCGCCGCGCCCGTCCGAGTGCCGCCTGCGGGGCAGGGGCGTTTCTTTAATCAAATACAAAGTGTTATCAGGTAAAACCTGAGACGCGGCTTGCGACCTGTGGATAACTTCCCGGCGCCTTCCTCACGGGATTCTTGTTGTCGCTCCGTGGTCTCTGGGCTAATGTATACCACGAACCAGGCGCCTCCCGGCGCCGGGGCAGGCCGGTTTCTCAAAACGCCGCTAGCAACCAGACGCAAAGCCATGCAGCCGAGCAAGCTCGAATTCAAGCCGATCGAGAACACCTTCTCGCTGAAGGGGCATATCTACGAGACGCTGCGCAACGGCATCACGTCGATGAACATCTATGCCGACGACGCCGAGCTGAAGCTCGACGAGCGGCAGCTCTCCGAGCAGCTGGGCATCAGCCGCACGCCGATCCGCGAGGCGCTGGCCCGCCTGGAGCAGGAAGGCCTGGTCACGGTCATTCCGCGCCGCGGCGTCTTCATCGTGCGCAAGACCCGCAAGGAGATCCTCGAGATGATCACCGTCTGGGCGGCGCTGGAGAGCATGGCCTGCCGGCTGATCACCGAGCGCGCGAGCGACGAGCAGATCGCCAGCCTGCGCAAGATCTTCACCTCCTTCGAGAACGGGCAGGTGCGCGCGCACATCGACGAGTACTCCGACCGCAACATCGAGTTCCACCAGGCGATCCTGGAGATGAGCGGCTGCGCCCTCTTGAAGGAGACGGCGGACCGCCTGTTCCTCCACATGAAGGGCATCCGCGCGCGCACCATCAACGAGCAGGACCGCGCCGACCGCTCGATCATCGATCACCTGCACATCATCGAGGCGCTGGAAGCCCGCGACGCCGAGCTGGCCGAGCGGCTGGCGCGCGAGCACACCATGAACCTGGCGGCGCACATCGAAAAGCACGTCGACTATCTGGACTGAAAAACGTTTGGGCGGAAGCCGCAGCCAATAGCGGTGAGCTCCGAAGGCAACAAGGAACTATGGAGATAAGCATGAGCGACCCGGCTCTCGATACGCTCTCTTCGGGCGAGGACGCCGCACCGCAGGAGCTGACGGATGGCTTTCACCTGGTCATCGATGCGCTGAAGCTCAACGACATCAACACGATCTACAACGTGCCCGGCATTCCGATCACGGACCTGGGCCGCTACATGCAGGCTGCGGGCATGCGCGTGCTGTCGTTCCGCCACGAGCAGCATGCCGGCTATGCCGCGGCGATCGCCGGCTATCTGACCAAGAAGCCCGGCATCTGTCTGACGGTCTCGGCGCCCGGCTTCCTCAACGGCCTTACGGCGCTGGCCCATGCCACCACCAACTGCTACCCGATGATCCTGATCTCCGGCTCCTCGGAGCGCGAGATCGTCGACCTGCAGCAGGGCGACTACGAGGAGATGGACCAGCTGGCCATCGCCAAGCCGCTGTGCAAGGCGGCCTACCGCATCCTGCACGCCGAGGACATCGGCATCGGCATCGCGCGGGCCATCCGCGCCGCCGTTTCCGGCCGTCCGGGCGGCGTCTACCTCGACCTGCCGGCCAAGCTGCTGGGCCAGGTGATGGAAGCCGAGGCCGGCCGCAACTCGCTGGTCAAGGTGATCGACCCGGCGCCGGCGCAGATCCCCTCCCAGGAATCGGTGGCCCGCGCGCTGGCGGTCCTGAAGGGCGCCAAGCGACCGCTGATCATCCTCGGCAAGGGCGCGGCCTACGCGCAGGAAGACGAGAAGATCCGCGCCCTGGTCGAGAAGAGCGGCATTCCCTACCTGCCCATGAGCATGGCCAAGGGCCTGCTGCCGGACGACCACCCGCTGTCCGCCGGCGCGGCGCGCTCGCTGGTGCTGAAGGAAGCGGACGTCGTCGTGCTGATCGGCGCCCGCCTCAACTGGCTGCTGTCGCACGGCAAGGGCAAGCAGTGGGGCAGCGCACCCAAGAAGTTCGTGCAGATCGACATCGAGCCGCGCGAGATGGACAGCAACGTCGAGATCGCGGCGCCGCTGGTCGGCGACATCGGCTCCTGCGTCTCCGCGCTGCTCGACGGCATGGGCGCCAACTGGGCGCCGCCGCCGGCCGAGTGGACCACCATGGTCAACGAGAAGCGCGAGGCCAACGTCGCCAGGATGGCGCCGCGCCTGCAGAACAACAACGTGCCGATGGACTTCCACGGCGCGCTGGGCGCCCTGAAGCGCATCATCGCCGAGCGGCCGGACGTCATCCTGGTCAACGAGGGCGCCAATACCCTCGACTTCGCGCGCTCCATCATCGACATGTACAAGCCGCGCAAGCGCCTCGACGTCGGCACCTGGGGCGTCATGGGCATCGGCATGGGCCAGGCCATCGCCGCGGCGGTGGAAACGGGCCTGCCCGTCGTGGCCGTGGAGGGCGACAGCGCCTTCGGCTTCTCCGGCATGGAGATCGAGACCATCTGCCGCTACAACCTGCCGGTCTGCGTGGTGGTGTTCAACAACGGCGGCATCTACCGCGGCACCGACGTCAATCCGACCGGCGGCCCCGATGCGGCGACCACGGTCTTCGTCAAGGATGCCCGCTACGACAAGATGATGGAGGCCTTCGGCGGCGTCGGCGTCTACGCGACCTCGCCCGACGAGCTGAGCCGCGCCGTCAAGGAAGCCATCGAGTCCGGCAGGCCGACGCTGGTCAATGCCGTGATCGACGAGAATGCCGGCACCGAGAGCGGCCGCATCGGCAACCTCAATCCGCAGAGCGTTGTGTCGAAGAAGTAACCGGCTCCGGCGAGACAACAGACAGATAACAGGGGCAAGCAATGAAAGCTCTAGAAGGCGTCCGAATTCTCGATTTCACCCACGTTCAGTCGGGCCCGACCTGCACCCAGCTTCTGGCCTGGTTCGGCGCCGACGTGATCAAGGTCGAGCGCCCGGGCGTCGGCGATGCGACGCGCGGCCAGCTGCGCGACATTCCCGATGTCGACAGCCTCTATTTCACCATGCTGAACCACAACAAGCGCTCGATCACGCTCAACACCAAGAGCGACAAGGGCAAGGAGATCCTGACCAGGCTGGTCAAGTCCTGCGATGTGCTGGTGGAGAACTTCGCGCCCGGCGCGCTGGACCGCATGGGCTTCGGCTGGGAGGACGTCCAGAAGATCAACCCGCGCATGATCTACGCCTCGGTCAAGGGCTTCGGCCCCGGCCCCTACGAGGACTGCAAGGTCTACGAGAACGTCGCCCAGTGCACCGGTGGTTCGGCCTCGACCACCGGCTTCCTCGACGGCCCGCCGACTGTGACCGGCGCCCAGATCGGCGATTCCGGCACCGGCCTGCACCTGGCGCTCGGCATTGTCACGGCGCTGTTCCAGCGTGAGAAGTCGGGCCGCGGCCAGCGGGTCTTGGCGGCCATGCAGGACGGCGTGCTGAACCTCTGCCGCGTGAAGTTGCGCGACCAGCAGCGCCTGCAGCACGGCCCGCTGAAGGAATACAGCCAGTACGGCCAGGGCATTCCCTTCTCCGACGCCGTGCCGCGCGCCGGTAACGATTCGGGCGGCGGCCAGCCGGGCTGGATCCTGAAGTGCAAGGGCTGGGAGACCGATGCCAACGCCTATGTCTACTTCATCACCCAGGCCGCCGTCTGGGGCAACATCTGCGACCTGATCGGCAAGCCGGAGTGGAAGGAAGATCCTGGCTATGCCAAGCCGGAGGCGCGCCTCGACAAGATCCCGCAGATCTTCGACACCATCGAGGAGTGGACCAAGACCAAGACCAAGTTCGAGGTCATGGAAGCCTGCAATCCGCTCAACATCCCCTGCGGCCCGATCCTGTCGATGAAGGAGCTGGCCGAGGAGCCGAGCCTGCGCGAGACCGGCACCATCGTCGAGGTCGACCATCCCGAACGCGGCAAGTACCTGACCGTCGGCAACCCCATCAAGCTGTCGGACTCGCCGGCCGAGGTGGTGCGCTCGCCGCTCCTGGGTGAGCACACCAACGAGATTCTCAAGGACGTGCTCGGCCTGTCGGACGACGAAGTTCAGGAAAGCTGGGCCAGCGGCGCCCTGGGGGACATGCCGGAACAGGCGGCCGCTGAATAATCGGAAAGCGTCGCAGCGAGACCAGACAGAGCGGCGCGCAATGATGCCCATCAACAAGCAGACCGGCGGTCTGTAAGACACGGGGGAAACGGGGATGCGTATTGTCGTCCACGGCCAACAGGCCTTTGGAAAAGCGGTGCTCGAGAAGCTGCTCGAGCGGGGAGAGGATGTCGTCGGCGTGTTCTGCGCGCCGGACAAGGAGGGGCGGCCGACCGATCCGCTGAAGGAGTTCGCCCAGGAAAAGGGCTTGCCGCTGCACCAGCCCTCGTCCTGGAAGACGCCGGAAGCCGAGGAGCTGATGCGCTCCTTCAAGCCGGACCTCTGCGTCATGGCCTACGTGACGCTCTTCGTGCCGCAGAACGTCGTCGACGCGCCGACCAAGGGCACCATCCAGTACCACCCCTCGCTGCTGCCGCTGCACCGCGGGCCGAGCTCGATCAACTGGCCCATCATCATGGGCGAGAAGAAGACCGGCCTGACCATCTTCTGGCCGGACGAGGGCCTCGACGAGGGGCCGGTGCTGCTGCAGAAGACCGTCGACATCGGGCCCGACGACACCCTGGGCACGCTCTATTTCAACCACCTCTTTCCCATGGGGGTGGAGGCCATGTGCGAGGGCGTCGACCTGGTGCGCGAGGGCAAGGCCCCCTCGGTGCCGCAGGACCACAGCAAGGCGACCTACGAGAGCTGGTGCCGCAAGGCCGATGCCGAGATCGACTGGTCGAAGCCGGTCGACGAGGTCTACAACCTGATCCGCGGCACCAACCCGCAGCCGGGCGCCTGGACCACCTGCAACGGCAACGAGCTGAAGATCTTCGACAGCCGCAAGGTCGACGGCTCGGGTAAGCCCGGCGAGGTGCTGGCGGTCGACGGCGAGAGCATCACCGTGGCGGCCAAGGGCGGCGCGATCCGCGTCGAGCGGGTGCGTCCCCACGACGACAAGAAGATTTCCGCCGGTGATTTCGCGAGCAAGGCCGGTCTTGCCGCGGGAAGCAAGCTCGGCGGCTGATCCGGGAGGCGTCCTGACCGCCGGGCGTCGGCCGCGCCGCCGCCGGGTCAGGGCAGAGAACAAACACCAGAAAACAGGCAGAATGGAACTATGCCGAAGTCCGATATCGAAATCGCCCGCGAAGCGAAAATGCTGCCGATCACCGAGATCGGCGCCAAGCTGAACATGCCGGCCGAGGCCCTGATGCAGTACGGCCCGACCAAGGCCAAGGTCAGTTTCGACTACCTGGAGGCCATCAAGGCCAACAAGGATGGCAAGCTGATCCTGGTCACGGCGATCTCGCCGACCCCGGCCGGCGAAGGCAAGACCACGACCACCGTCGGCCTCGGCGACGGCCTCAACCGCATCGGCAAGAAGGCGATGATCTGCCTGCGCGAGCCCTCGCTCGGCCCCTGCTTCGGCATGAAGGGCGGCGCGGCCGGCGGCGGCTACGCCCAGGTGGTGCCGATGGAGGACATCAACCTCCACTTCACCGGCGACTTCCACGCCATCACCTCGGCGCACAACCTGCTCTCGGCCCTGATCGACAACCACATCTACTGGGGCAACGAGCTGGGCATCGACGCACGCCGCGTTGCCTGGCGCCGTGTGCTCGACATGAACGACCGCGCGCTGCGCGATGTCATCACCTCGCTGGGCGGCGTGGCCAACGGCTTCCCGCGGCAGACCGGCTTCGACATCACCGTGGCCTCGGAGATCATGGCGATCTTCTGCCTGGCCGACGGCCTGGCCGACCTGCAGCGCCGGCTCGGCGACATCGTCGTGGCCTACACCCGCGAGCGCGAGCCGATCTACGCCCGCGACCTCAAGGCCGACGGGCCGATGACCGTGCTGCTGAAGGACGCGCTGATGCCGAACTTCGTGCAGACGCTGGAAAACAACCCGGCCTTCATCCACGGCGGCCCCTTCGCCAACATCGCGCATGGCTGCAACTCGGTCTCGGCCACCAAGGCGGCGCTGAAGCTGGCCGACTACGTTGTCACCGAGGCCGGCTTCGGTGCCGACCTGGGCGCCGAGAAGTTCTTCGACATCAAGTGCCGCAAGGCCGGCCTCAACCCCGAGGCCGTGGTCATCGTCGCCACGGTGCGCGCGCTGAAGATGCACGGCGGCGTGGCCAAGGACGCGTTGGGCGAGGAGAATGTCGAGGCCCTGAAGAAGGGCTGTGCCAACCTCGGCCGTCACATCGCCAACGTGAAGAAGTTCGGCGTGCCGGCGGTGGTCGCGATCAACCGCTTCATCAAGGACAGCGATGCCGAGCTGGCGGCGATCCAGGAGTTCGCCAAGAGCCAGGGCGTCGAGGCGGTGATCTGCGAGCACTGGGGCAAGGGCTCCGAGGGCACCGAGGAACTGGCCAATAAGGTGGTTGGCCTGCTCGATGCCGGCGGCGCCAAGTTCAAGCCGCTCTATCCGGACAACATGTCGCTGTTTGAGAAGATCGACACGATCTGCAAGCAGATCTACGGCGCCTCCGGGGCCATCGCCGACAAGAAGGTGCGTGATCAGCTGAAAGCCTGGGAAGACGAGGGCTACGGCGAGCTGCCGGTCTGCATGGCCAAGACCCAGTACAGCTTCTCCACCGACCCGAACCTGCGCGGCGCGCCGAGCGACCATGCGGTGCCGGTGCGCGAGGTGCGGCTGTCGGCCGGAGCCGGCTTCATCGTCGCGATCTGCGGCGAGATCATGACCATGCCGGGGCTGCCGCGCGTGCCTTCGGCCAATTCCATCCGGCTCGACGACGCCGGCCAGATCGAGGGCCTCTTCTAGGGTCCCGCAGTTGGTCCGGGCGGCCGCGGACAAGAAGCGGCCTGGAGCCGCCTCGGCCGCTCGGACAGAATGGGCTAACCAGACGTGATGAAAAGCTGGGTGGGGTTACTGGGAGGAAAAGTGGATGACATTGCGTTCGATCTTGGTGCCGGTGCGCGGCGACGGCAAAGGCGAGGGGGTGCTTGATCACGCGCTCTGTCTCGCCCAGCGCCACAATGCCCATATCGAGGTTCTGCATTGCCGGCCCAAGCCGGAGGACATGATCCCCTACGGCGTCCCGCTGCCTTCCAGCCTGCGCCAGAGCATAGTCAAGTCGGCCAGCAGCCTGGCCGACGAAGAGGAAGGCAAGGTACGCAAGCTGTTCGAAGCCTACTGCGAGAAGCGCGGCATCGCGGAGGCCAACAGCTTTCCCTGGCCCCAGGACAAGGTCTCCGCCACCTGGCGCGAGGCCACCGGCAAGCAGGCCAACGTGATCGGCATCAAGGGCCGCCTCGTCGACCTGATCGCCGTGGCCAAGCCGGACCGCGACCAGAACCTGGGACTCAACACGCTGCAGGCGGCGCTGCTCGAGTCCGGCAAACTGGTCCTGATGTGCCCGCCGAAATCCTGCAGCAGCCTGGGCGCGAAGGTCGCCATCGCCTGGAACGGCAGCGGCGAGGCGGCGCGCGCCGTGACCGCCGCGCTGCCCATCCTGAAGCTGGCCGACGAGGTGATCCTGCTGTCGCCGCAGGGCAAGGAGCTGCCGGTCAGCGCCGAGGAGGCGAAGATCTACCTGGAGACCCACGGGGCTTCCTGCAGGCTGCAGCCCTTCACGCGCGGCTCCCGCTCGGTCGCCGAGACCCTGCTCGAGGACGCCAAGAAGGCGGGCGCGGACTGCCTGCTGATGGGTGCCTACGGGCAGAGCCGGCAGCGCGAGCTGATCATGGGCGGTGTGACGCAGCACGTGGTGGATCACGCCGACCTGCCGATCCTGTTCATGCACTGACGGCCGGCGGGCGCAAGGCGAGCGCGGTGCGCCGCGGACCGTTGCGGAGGCGCGTTGCCAGCGGAGGGGAAGACTGATTCGGGGTTGCAATCGCCGCTCACGGATCAGCTCATGGTGAAATTTCGCAGTAGGGCGAAATACCCCGCTGCCTCTCTTGGCCGCGGGGTATCTGCTTTCGCGCCCAGGTAGTGGCGGCAGGGCGGTCCGCGGCCGCCTTGCGTGCGGTTGCGAAGGGATCGGTCTCGCGCGGGCCTTTTGCGGCGCCAGGCAGCGCTCAAATCGCCGCGTTAAGTTGCTGCAAATGTGAAATAAGAGAGCCCGGCTCATTCGGGTCGGCGGCACGCGCCAAGTAATATTGCAGTGCAATATTAGCGGCTATTTTCTCGCCACGGCATAAGAACAGTGGACCTGCGAAAAAGATCACGGTATTTTGTATACCACACACCATGGATGCGCAGTCTGCAGCCCTGGTTCAATAAGAAAAAGAAATGGCCGTCGTGGTAGGTTAGAATGGAGTTGGGTCTTCAACCCTTTGGAGATTGTTGGTTAGGCCTATCCACAAGAAAGCAAATTGGGAGGTAAGTGAGAATGAACGTTGCCAGAAGAGTTCTGACGGGCTGCGTCCTTGCCCTGGGCATGAGCGTCGCTGTCACCGGCGCCGCTACGACGGCCCAGGCGTGGGAGCCCAAGAAGCCGGTCGAGATGATCATCATGGCCGGAACTGGTGGCGGTGCCGACCAGATCGCGCGCCTGATCCAGGGCATCATCGACCAGAAGGGCTGGTCTCCGCGCCCCTTCATTCCGATCAACAAGCCTGGCGGTTCCGGTGCGGAAGCGCTGCGCTATCTGCAGGACAAGGCCGGTGACGACCACGTCGTCCTCGTCACGCTGAACAGCTACTACACCACGCCGATCATCAACGAAGGTCTGGGTGTGGACGTGACCAAGTTCACGCCGCTCGGCCTCATGGCCCTCGACACCTTCCAGCTCTGGGTGACCGCGGACAGCGGCATCAAGTCGCTGGACGACTGGGTGAAGACGGTCAAGGCTGCCGACGTGTGGAACGTGGGCGGCACCGGCAAGGGCCAGGAGGACTCCATCCTCTTCGCCATGCTGCAGGCCGAGTTCGACATCAAGAACATCACCTACATCCCCTTCCCGGGTGGCGGCACCGTCGCCAAGAACCTGATCGGCAAGCACATCGCGACGACGGTCAACAACCCGTCCGAGCAGATGCAGTTCTACAAGGCGAAGCAGAGCGTGCCGCTGGTGCAGTTCACCGACGAGCGCCTGGCCGCCTTCCCGGACGTGCCGACCAGCAAGGAACTGGGCCACGACATCGTCTACTTCATGCAGCGGTCCTTCAACGCGCCTCCGGGCATGTCGAAGGAGGCTCAGGAGTTCTACATCGGCCTCTTCGAGAAGGTCTTCCGCTCCGACGAGTGGCAGAAGTTCTGTGCCGATGAGGGCCTGATGTGCGACAAGTGGGTGGCCGGCGACGACCTCGCGGCCTTCCACAACGCACAGCTGGAGCGTCACAAGACCCTGATCGCCAAGGTTGGCGCCAAGGCCATCACTGGTGAATAAGTAGTACTGTGGGGAAGGGGGGTGATGTCCGGATCACCCCCCGTTCCTCCAAGGTAGTCGTGGCGGCCCGGACGGCCGCATCCGGACCCATCTCGACATATTTGTGCGTGTTCGCAGCTGTGCGTTTAGGGAGGCGCCGGTATGACGGTTCGTAGTGCCGAAATCTTGGTGGCGGTCATTCTCGCCATCATATCCGCCGGGATCATGTGGAAGAGCGCCGAGCTGAACATCGGCTGGGTCAAGGGCTCCGGCCCAGGGGGCGGCGCCTGGCCCTTCTGGCTGGGGGTCGGCATGCTGGTGACCTCGATCTGGACCATCATCCGCTGGTTCCGCCGCGTCACGCCGCAGTCGCGATCGAACGAGATCTTCATCTCCGCTGACACTCTCGCCATTGTCGGCCCGGTGGTGGTCGGCCTCGTGCTGCTGCTCATCGGCACACACATCATCGGCATGTACCTCGCGGTCTTCCTCTTCATGATCGCCTTCGTGCGCTTCCTGGGGCGTCATACCTGGACCATGACCATATCGCTCGCCATAAGTGCACCGATCGTCATGTTCTGTCTGTTCGAATGGGCCCTGAATTCGCCCTTGCCCAAGGGCTTGTCCATGTTCGAACCGCTCTACTACCCGCTCTACGACCTTATCTACTGACGGCGCAGGCGGATCAATCGGAGGCCGTGTCGGATCGCAAAGACGGTTCGCTGAGGCAGGGACAAGAATCAGGTAAACGCAGGCGGTAATCGGACATGGAAACAATCATCGAACCACTCATGCTCGGCCTGATCGAGGCGGTGCAGCCGATCAACCTGGCGATGATGATCGCGGGATGCATCGTCGGCCTCTTCGTCGGTGCCATGCCTGGTCTCGGCTCGGTCAACGGCGTCGCCATCCTGCTGCCGCTGACCTTCCTGGTGCCGCCGAATGCCGCCATCATCTTCCTCGCTGCGATCTACTACGGCGCCATGTACGGCGGCGCGATCTCGTCCATCACCCTGGGCATACCAGGGGCATCGACAGCGGTCGCGACGGTCTTCGACGGCCGACCATTGGCGATGGCCGGCAAGGGCGACCAGGCCCTGATGGCTGCGGCGCTTGCCTCCTTCATCGGCGGCACGGTTTCCGTCGTGCTCTTCACCCTGGCGGCCCCGCCGCTGGCGGCCTTCGCCCTGAAGTTCGGCCCGCAGGAGGAGTTCGCCCTTATGGTGCTGGCCTTCGCCACCTTCATCGGCCTGGGCGGCGACGACATTCCGAAGACCATGTTCTCGATCTTCATCGGGCTGGTGCTGGCCGCCGTCGGCTTCGACATCATCTCCGGCAAGCCGCGCCTGGTGTTCTTCGACATCGACGGCTTCATGCGGGGCATCAACTTCCTGGTCCTGGCCATCGGCATCTACGGCATCGGCGAGATCCTCTGGACCATGGAGCAGACGGGCGGCTCGATGCAGGTCAACTACGTGCGCTCGACGCTCCGCTCCATTGTCGAGAACGTGAAGCGGGTGAAGACCTACTTCGTCACGGCGATCTGGAGCGGCATCCTCGGCTACATCGTCGGCATCCTGCCGGCGGCCGGCGCCACCCCGGGCTCGCTGATGGCCTACGGTCTCGCCAAGACCTTCTCGAAGAACCCTGAGACCTTCGGCAAGGGCAATGTCGTCGGCGTCGCGGCGCCGGAATCGGCCAACAACGCCGCTTCCACCGGCTCGATGCTGCCGATGCTGACCCTCGGCATTCCCGGCTCGCCGACCACGGCGATCCTGCTCGGCGGCATGATCATCTGGGGCCTGCGTCCCGGCCCGCTGCTCTTCGTCGAGCACCCGGACTTCGTCTGGGGCCTGATCGGCTCGCTCTACATGGCGAACATCTTCACGGTCATCGTCAACATCGCCTTCATCCCGGTCTTCGTGAAGGTGCTGGTGATGCCCTTCACCATCCTGGCGCCGGTCATCTTCGTGCTCTGCCTGGTCGGCGGCTACTCGCCGAACGCCTCGCTGCACGACGTCTGGCTGATGGTGCTGTTCGGGACCTGCGGCTACATCCTGCGCAAGCTCGACTACCCGGTGGCGCCGGCGGTGCTCGCCATCGTGCTGGGCGAATTGGCCGAGCGCTCGCTGCGCCAGTCGCTGCTGTCCTCGCAGGGCGATCCGATGACCTTCGTCGAGCGGCCGCTGTCGGGCCTGATCCTGGCCTGCGCCCTCGGGCTCGTCCTGGTGCCGGTGATCCGTAAGTTGCTGCCCAAGAAGCAGGCCGCCGCGGCGGGCGCCTCGGACGGCGGCGCATGATCCTGACGGCCGGCCCGCGGTGTCCTGATGCCGCGGGCCGCTTGCCCGTCGAAGGTCTTAGGTCGGGCTGAGCCGGGCGGCGGGAGAAAAGCATTGCCGGGAAATGGGTTTCTGGTATACCATATGCCAGAGAGAGTTCTGAGATTTCTGTGAGAAACGCTGTCTTAGTCATTGATTTTCTTCCATAGGATGATGAGGCGGTCGGATCCATGAACCTCCACGAATACCAGGCGAAAGAGCTGATCAGGCGGCACGGGGTGATGAGCCCGGCCGGACAGCTGGCGCGCAGCGCCGAGGAGGCGGCGGCCGCCGCCCGCGCCCTCGGCGGCGACGGCTGGGCGGTCAAGGCGCAGATCCACGCCGGCCTGCGCCAGGATGCCGGCGGCG
>JBFGUI010000062.1:0-17814 GCA_041565695.1 Kiloniellaceae bacterium | reverse complement strand
TGGCAAAACCGAAGTAGACCAGGAACTGCGCCAGGATCGCGAGCACGACGAAGAGCAGCCGCATGCCGTTGGATTCCAGCGCCAGCCAGAGTTCGGCAATGCCATAGAAGGCAAGCGCAACGCCGCCGAGGACAACCAGCGTGGCCAGCGGCGACAATAGAGCCCACTTGCCCGGCTTCTGTTCCGAGGAGCGCGGCAAGGTCGGCATGTTCTGCTTCACCGCCTCCAGGTGCACGATATAGACCAGCGCGATGTAGCTGATGAGCGCCGGTAGGAAGGCGTGCTTCACCACGTCGACGTAGGGCGTATCGGTATACTCAACCATCAGGAAGGCGGCGGCGCCCATAACCGGCGGCATGATCTGCCCGTTGACCGAGGAGGCTACCTCAACGGCGCCTGCCTTTTCCGAGGTGAAGCCGACGCGTTTCATCATCGGGATGGTGAAGGTGCCGGTGGTCACCACGTTGGCGATGGACGAGCCGGAGATGAGGCCCGTCGAGGCCGAAGCCACGACGGCCGCTTTGGCCGGTCCGCCGCGCAGGTGACCCATCAGGGCAAAGGCGACCTTGATGAAGTAGTTGCCGGCGCCGGCGCCTTCCAGCAGCGCGCCGAACAGTACGAAGAGGAAGACCATGTCGGTGGAAACGCCCAGGGCGATGCCGAAGACACCTTCCGATGAGATCCACTGGTGGTAGGTGACCGCCTGGAAGGAGGCGCCTTTCCAGGCCAGGATGCCCGGCGCAAAGGGGCCGAGGAAGGTGTAGCCCAGGAAGACGATGGCGACGACCATCAGCGGCGGCCCGAGTGCCCGGCGCGTCGCCTCCAGCAGCAGCACCACGCCGATGCAGGCGACCACGATATCCTGGGTGATCAGGTTGTTCGGCCGCTGGGAGAGTTCCTCATTGAAGGCATATAGATAGAAGGCCGAGCAGGCGGCCAGGACGGCGAGGACCCAGTCCTGAACCGGAATGTAGTGCCGCGGCGAGCGGCGCAGGGCCGGGAAAATGAGATAGCCGAGAAAGACCGCGAAGCTGAGATGAATCGATCTCGCCTCACCCGAGTTGAAAACGCCGAATCCAAGCTCGTAGGGAATCGGTGAGGCGATCCAAACCTGAAAGCACGACCAGATGAATGCCACGGCGGCAATGAAGATGGCGATCGACCTGTTGGTCGGCGCGCGGCCGCCGGTATCCGTCGAGGCAACCAGATCTTCGAGTTCCTCGCGGGATGCGCTGGCTGGCGTCTGGTTCTGATCGCTCATTACTTGCTTTCCCCCGTCCCCACTCGGCCACTTTTCAACAGCCACAAGGTTATGTCTTGCAAGGCAGCTATCCGGTCAGGCGACGTATCACAAGCTTCCGGCGCCGACTACAACAGCTGAACCGTCCGTCTTGATCTCTACCCGGGATTGGACCACAGCCCAGTTCCAATTGGAATGCGGATCGAGCAAGGAATCCTGCCCGAGAAGGAGGAGAGGGGCGGCATCTCACGTTGCCGCCCCGACCTCGGCCTGATTACATCAGGCCTGCTTCCTTGTAGTACTTCACCGCGCCGGGATGCAGCGGGGCGGAAAGGTTGTTCTTGATCATATCCTCCTTCTTCAGATTGGCGAAGGCAGGATGAAGGCGGCGGAAGCGGTCGAAGTTGTCGAACACCGCCTTGACGACCTGATAGACCGTCTCATCCGGGGTTTTCGTCGAACTGATGAAGGTGGCGCCGACGCCAAAGACCGTCACGTCCTGGTCGAGCCCCTTGTACATGCCCGCCGGGAGGGTGGCGTAGGCGTAGTAGTCGTTCTCGGCCACCAGCTTGTCGATGGTCGGATTCTTGACCGTCGCGAAAACCACGTCGCAGGTGGTCGCCGCTTCCTCGATGGAACCGGCCGGGTGGCCGACGGTGAAGACGAAGGCATCGATCTTGCCGTCACAGAGCGCCGCCGACTGCTCGGCCGACTTGAGCTCGGAAGCCAGGGCGAAGTCACTCATGGACCAGCCCATCTCCTTCATCACGACTTCCATGGTGCCGCGCTGACCGGAGCCGGGGTTGCCGACGTTGACCCGCTTGCCCTTCAGGTCCTCGAAAGTCTTGATGCCCGAATCTTTGCGGGCGACCACGGTGAAGGGTTCCGGGTGTACGGAGAAGACCGCGCGCAGTTCTTCGAACTTGCCGTCCGGAAACCGGTCGGGGGCGGTGCCGTTGTAGGCGTGGTACTGCCAGTCCGACTGGGCAACGCCGAAGTCCAGGTCGCCGTTGCGGATTCCGTTGATGTTGTCGACGGACCCTCCGGTGGTATGGGTGCACTTGATCTTGTGTGCAGCCGTGTCGCGATTCACCAGGCGACAGACAGCACCGCCGACCTGGTAGTACACGCCGGTCTGGCCGCCCGTGCCGATGGTGATAAAGCTCTCCTGAGCCTGGACCGCCGTTGCGCCCATCAGGAGAGCCGCGGCCGACAGACCAAGTGCCGTAGATTTCACGTCAATTAGCTTCATGGGTTCTTCACTCCCAATTCAATCACTGCGAAATGGAAACTCATGACACCCGCCGTTGCGGCGGGACGCCGCGCCCCCAGAGATCCGGAAGCAGGGCAACCCAGGAAACCTGTCGACGGCCAGGCGCGGAATCGGCGGTTGCGGGCGCCCAGAGGACACAACCCGTCAAGCCGTCCGGTCTTGGCGTGCAAAGCAAAGCTAGTCAGAACGCGATTCCCTGTGCCTTTGGTCCGGTGGTTAGACCACCGTTGTTTTGCCTATTGAACACTTGTCCTTAGCGGCCTGTCCACCCCGTTGTGCCGAACCGCGATAATCAGGGAGGCTAGGTCCGCCGCTGGCGGCGCTGTGTCGCAGGCGCGGGGCTGGCATGCTTCGGGGCCGTGCTCTAAGCTCGCGGACCATGACGCGTCGCAGCCAGAGCGCCCGGTTTCTGCGGATCGCCGCCAGCAGCCTGGCGGTTCTGGGGCTGCTCGGCCACGGCCTGGCCATGCTCCTGGTCGCCCTGCTCGGCGCGCCCGCTGTGGCGGCCCAGGAAAGCTTTCCGGGCGCCACCGAGATCTGCAGCGCCGAGCGCGTTGTCGCACCGGCGAGGGCCGGCACAGCCGCCGACCGCCGCCGATCCGAATCGGAAGAGCCTCCCGCGCCGCCTGCCCACGGCAAGATCGACAGCTGTCCGGTGTGCACCGTCTTTGCCCAGACCGGCGTCGCTGCACCGCCGGTGGCGCTGGCGGTCACGGGCGGGGCGGCGCGCTCGGCGCCCGTGCTGCCGGCGGACGCCGATGCCGTCCTGTCACCGCTTAACGGCTACGCGTTCTCCCGCGGTCCGCCGGCCGTCTGAAATCCGTGGGCGGCGCCGGTCGCGTCCGGCCGCCCGTTTTTCGTCAGACAGCCGTTGCAACGACCGGCAGCCGCCGCGGTTCCCCTTCCGGGGCCGCCTGTCCCCCGAACTGCCGATTAAGACCGACAAGGTAGCGATCCCATGCAGCAGACCCTTTCCCTCCTCTTCGGCGCCATCGTGGCGCTTTCCCTCACTGGCACCGCAGCCCGCGCCACGGACTACAGTCTCGGGGCCCTCACCATCGAGCAGTCCTGGGCGCGGGCCTCCGCCGGCCCGGCGCGCAACAGCGCCGCCTTCATGACGATCCGCAACAGCGGACCCGCCGACCGCCTGATCGCCGCGTCCGGCGACGTCGCCGGACGGGTGGAACTGCACATCCATCTGATGGAAGGCAACGTGATGAAGATGCGCCAGGTCGAAGCGGTGGAGATCCCGCAAGGCGGCACCGCCAGCCTCGAGCCCGGCGGCTATCACGTCATGCTGATCGGCCTCAAGGCGCCGCTCGCCGAAGGCGGCAGCTTTCCCCTCACCCTGACCTTCGAGAAGGCCGGCACCATCACCATCGAGGTGCCGGTGCAGGCCATCGGCAGCCTGGGTCCGCAGGGCGGCATGCCCGGCCAGGGCATGCATGGCCAGGGCATGCCGGGACACGGCATGGGTCCGGGTTCGATGAAACACGGCACGATGCCGCAGTCGAACTAGGTCTGAAGCTCCTAGGCGCCGGCGCCCATGAGGCGGCGGGCGGTGGCGCCATCGGCCAGCGGCCGCCCGATGGCCGCCGCCGCCGCCCCCCCGGCGGCGACCAGTTCCGCATTGTCGCGCGCCTGGGCCCCGGACGGCAGGAAGAGGTTGTTCTCGAACCCGACCCGGGCATGGCCGCCGAGAGTCGCCGCCGCCGTGACGCAGGCGGTTTCCTTCGGCCCGAAGGCGCAGATCGCCCAGGGCAGCTTGGCCGCCTCGGGCCAGGCCTCAATGGCGCTGAGATAGGGCAGCAGGTCGTTGGGCACCGAACGCTGGCCCGGTGTGTAGCGCCCCAGGACGAAGAGCAGGCAGGCCGGGCCCGGCGGAACGACGCCGCTGTCCTGCAGCTGGCCGAAGCGCGCGACGTCCTCCGGGGCGTAGAGGATGTACTGCGGCAGGATGCCGGCGCCGACCAGCCAGGTGAGGAAGTCCTTTGCCTCCGCCTCGCCGCCCTCGGGCACGAGCTCGCGGATCGCCAGGCTGACCGCCTCCGGCTCCAGCTCGCGCACCATGGCCATCTGCTGCTGGGCGGTGAACATCCCCACCGCCTCGCTGGTCACCTGGATGACCATCCTGTCGCCGACCGCCTCGCGCACCGCCGCCGTGGCCTCGCGGTAGGCGCCGACATCGAGGCTGTGCTTCTCCTCGGCGTCGCGCACGTGCAGGTGGATCATCGCGGCGCCGGCGGCCTGGGCTGCCGCCGCCGTGGCGGCCAGCTCGGCGGGCGCGATCGGGATCGCCGGGTGATCCGCCTTGGTCTTGCGCGCGCCGTTCGGCGCCACCGCCAGAACCATCGGCGTCCAGTCGACCTGCTCCACCGCGGTCATGCCGCCGCGCCCACCTCGGCCAGTACCGAGTCGACCGAGCGCCCGAGCTTGTCGACGATCTCCTCCAGGTGCGGCGGCTGCACGATGAACGAGGGCGCCAGCAGCACATGGTCGCCGCGCTTGCCGTCGGCCGTGCCGCCGGCGGGATAGCAGACCATGCCCTCTTGCATCGCGCGCTGCTTGATGCGCGCATTGACCTTGAGGGCCGGATCGAAGGGCTCCTTGCTGGCCCGGTCGGCCACCAGCTCGAGGCCGATGAAGAGCCCGCGCCCGCGGATATCGCCGACGTGGTGGTGGTTGCCGAAACGCGCCTCGAGGGCCTCGCGCAGGGCCGCGCCCTGGCGCTGCACGTTGTCCAGCAGCTTGTCGGACTCGATGGTGCGCTGAACCGCCAGCGCCGCCGCACAGGCCGTGGCGTGGCCGATGTAGGTGAAACCGTGCTCGAAGGCGCCAGATCCCGAAGCGATGGTGTCGTAGATGCGCCCGGAACAGAGCACCGCGCCGATCGGCTGGTAGCCGCCGCCGAGGCCCTTGGCGCAGGTCAGGATGTCCGGCGCGATGCCGTCCTGCTCGCAGGCGAAGAGGGTCCCGGTGCGGCCCATGCCGCACATCACCTCGTCGAGGATCAGCAGCACGCCGTATTTGTCGCAGATCTCACGGATGCGCTTGAAGTAGCCGGTGACCGAAGGCACCGCCCCCAGGGTGGCGCCGACCACCGGCTCGGCGATGAAGGCGGCGACCTTGTCCGGCCCGACCCGCAGGATCTCGGTCTCCAGCGCGTCGGCGACCCGCCGTCCGTAGGCTTCCTCGCTCTCGTCGTGCCCTTGGTGGCGATAGGCGTAGCAGGGGTCGATGTGGCTCGCCGGGCTGAGCAGCGGCTGATAGGGCGCGCGCCGCGCGGCGTTGCCGCCGACCGAGAGCGCCCCCAGGGTGTTGCCGTGGTAGCTCTGCAGGCGGGCGATGAAGTGGGCGCGCCCGGCCTCGCCGTTCTCCAGATGGTACTGGCGGGCCAGCTTGAGGGCCGTCTCGTTGGCCTCCGAGCCGCCCGACACGAAGTAGACCCGCGCCAGCCCCCCGGGCGCCCGCTTGATCAGGTGCTCGGCCAGCGCCTCGGAGACCTCGGTGGTGAAGAAGGCGCTGTGGGCATAGGCGATCTTGTCGACCTGGTCCTTGATCGCCTTGATCACCGCCGGGTGGCCGTGGCCGAGGCAGGACACGGCGGCGCCGCCCGAAGCGTCGATGTAGCGCTTGCCCTTGCTGTCGATGAGGTAGGGACCCTCGCCGCCGACGGCGACGGGATAGCTGGCCTTGGTGTGACGCGGGAAGATATAGCTCACGACGACCTCTCTCTCATGCCCGGATAAGCGGATGCGGCTTGTCGCGACAGTTTAGGACGATCACAAACGGCCTGTCACGGCGCCCACCCCCATCACTGTCGAAGGGCAGCCCTGCGGGCGACGCAAAGAGCCCCGATTCTGCGGATTTGCGTACGCCTGCACGTTGTCCTTCCCCGGACGGACCAGTAGGATGCGCCGGACCGCGACAGCGCGGCCGGCCGCAGGCCAGAGGGCAACAGGCGACAGGGGGCACAACGGGCTATGAACCTGAGAGAACATATCCGTGGAATTCCGGATTTCCCGAGCCCCGGCATTCTGTTTTACGACATCTCGCCGCTGCTGGCGCATCCCCAGGCCTGGCAGACCACGGTCGATCGCCTGGCCGAGATCGTCCACCAGCACGAACCCGATGTGCTGGCCGGCATCGAGTCCCGCGGCTTCCTGGTCGCCGCCCCTCTGGCGCTGAAGCTCAACAAGGGCTTCGTCATGGTCCGCAAGAAGGGCAAGCTGCCGGGCGCCACCCTGCCCTTCACCTACGACCTGGAGTACGGCACCGATACCATCGAGATCCAGGCCGACGCCGTGCAGCCCGGCCAGAGAGTCTTCCTGCTGGACGATCTGCTGGCCACCGGCGGCACCATGAACGCCGCCGCCCAGCTGCTGCGCTCGGCCGGCGCGCAGGTGACCGGGGCGGCCTGCATCATCGAGCTGACCTTCCTGAAAGGCCGGGAAAACCTCGATATGCCGATCGAGACGCTGATCGCCTACGACAGCTGAGGGCACCGCCATCCGGGGGCCGTGAGACGGCCGGCGGCGGAATGGTTAATCAACCACAGCGTTTCTTTTAGGATGACTTAACTCTACTGGGTTATCACAGCTTGTTTGCCCGCTGCGGCGCGCGAGCGAGCTTGGTTTCGGCCTGCAAGTGTGGGGGGCCGGCAGGCGCGCTGCCGGCGAGGCGGTGCTCTTGGGGACTTGCTGCCGGTCATGCCCGTCGAGGCCACCTTCTTCTCCTTCCCCGCCGTCATGCTGGTTGCGGCCATGGCGCCGGCCCTGCTGGCGATCATGGCGCTGACCACTGCCCGGCAGGCGGACACCTCTCCGGCCCTGATGTGGTGGGCGGCGACCCTGGGCATGGAGGCGGTGCGCCTGGGCGCCCTGGCGCTGGCGTCGACCTTCGGCCCGCCCTGCTTCCTGGCGGTCCACGAAGGCGGCCAGGCCATGATCGCCCTCCTGCTGCTCGGCGGCACCCTGCGTTTCCTCGGCCACCGGACCCACCTGCGCGCGCTGCAGGCCGCCGTCGTGGTGATCCTCGTCGGCACCGCCACCTGCCTCATCAATCCGCAGGTGCCGCTACCGGTGCTGCTGGCGCTCAACATCGGCGCGGCCGGCGGCGTCGGCGCGGCCGGCATCCTGTTCTAGCGCCACTATCGCCTGCACCGCCGTTCCATATCGATCCTCTGCGCCGGCACCCTGCTGGTCTTCAGCACCTATCTGCTGACCCCGCTGCTGCGCCAGCTCTTCGATCCAGCCTTGACGACGCTCAATCCGAACGGCGACGGGCGGGTGATCTTACATACCGGGCTGGTGCTGTCCTGCATGATCTGCATGATTTTCGCCGCCCTCAACGATTCCCAGCAGGCCAAGGTCGATGCCGAGAAGCAGGCCGAGCAGCAGTCCCGCCTGATGAACGCGATCGTCGAGAACATTCCGGTCGGTGTCTGTCTGTTCGACGGCGATCTCAAGCTGGTGGCCTACAACAGCGAATTCAGCAAGCTGCTCGGCATTCCGCGTGAACGCCTGGAGCGGGGCGCGAGCTTCGAAGACCTGGTGCGTTTCAATGCCGAGCGCGGCGAATACGGCTCAGCCCCGACCGATGACGAGGTCAAACGGCACACCGAGATCCTGGTCACCAACCTGCAGGCACGCATGGAGCGTGTGCGGCCCGACGGCACAGTGCTGGAGAACCGCAATCGCAGGCTGCCCTCCGGCGGCTATGTGATGGTCTATACCGACATCACGGAGACAAAGCGCATCGAGGCGGCGCTGCGGCAGAGCGAGCAGCGCTATGCTTTGGCGCTCAGCGGCGCCAATGAAGGTATCTGGGAATGGGGCGATAAGGTCAACGGCATCTATGTGTCGCGGCGCCTGCGCGAAATCGTGAAGATCAGGGGCAGCGACCCCATCATTCAGGTCGACGACTGGCTCGCCCGCATCCATCCCGACGATATCGAGGAGATGCAGGAGCGCATGCGCGAGCATCTGCGCGGCAAGACGGAATACTACGACCACGAATACCGCATGCGCGGTGACGACGGCATCTATCGCTGGGTCCACTCACGCGGGCTGGGTGTGCGCGACGAGAAGGGCCACGTCTACCGTATGGCCGGCTCGCTCAGCGACGTCACCGAACGCAAGCTCGCCGAGCAGGAACTGACCCGTGCCAAGGAATCCGCGGAAATGGCGAACCGCACCAAGGGCGAGTTCCTGGCCACCATGAGCCACGAGCTGCGCACCCCGCTGAACGCGGTTATCGGTTTCTCCGAACTGATGATCCAGGAGGTCTTCGGCGGCATCGGCCACGAGAATTACCGCGACTACATCCAGAACATCCATGAGAGCGGCAATCACCTGCTGACCATCATCAACGACATTCTCGACGTCTCGAAGGCCGAGGCCGGCATGATCGAGCTCTACGAAGAGGACGTCGACCTGCGCGAGGTGATCGCCTCAGGCCTGCGCCTGATCGGCCCGCGCGCCCGGGAGAACAACATCCGTCTGGTCACCGACTATGCCGAGCCGCTGTCGCTGGTGGTCGCCGACGCGCGGCGCCTGAAGCAGATCCTCATCAACCTGCTGTCCAACGCGGTCAAATTCACGCCGGAGGGCGGCACCATCACCGTGAAGGCCTGGGCGGCGCCGGGCCTGGGCGCCGCCTTCCAGGTCATCGACACCGGCATCGGCATTCCCGAAGACCAGCAGATCCGCATGCTGGAGCCCTTCACCCAGGTGGAATCCGGCCTCAGCCGCAAGCATGAGGGCACCGGCCTCGGCCTGCCGCTGTGCCGCGCCCTGATCGAGGTGCATGGCGGCGAGTTGCAGTTGGAAAGCGCCCTCGGCCAGGGCACCAGCATCACCGTCTGCCTGCCCAAATCACGCATCACCGCCAAGACCGTCGACGCCGCCTAGCGCCGGCGCCTTCTCGCGCTACAGATCGAGGCGTTCCTCGGTGGCGCAGAAGGCCTCTGCGAAGGCCAGCAGGTCCTCGTCGGCGCCGCGCGGGGCGATCAGCGACAGGCCGAGCGGGCAGCCCTCGACCCGTGCCAGCGGCAGCGAGACCTGCGGCAGGCGGGCAAGGCCGGCGATCGACGTCAGGCACAGCACCGCACTGCGGTGCGCCTTCAGCTGCTCCGCGTCGCTGTCGCAGCGCGGCGCGATGCCCGGGGCCGCCGGCAGGCAGAGCAGGGCATCGTCGCCCAGCAGACCGGTGAGACGTGCGGCAAAGACCTCGCGGGCTTCGCGCGCCGGGGCCGCCTGCGCTTCGGTGATGCCGGCGGCCCAGTCGAAGCGCTCCTGCGACTCCGGCCCGAAGGTCGGCTTCGTTTCGGCGATCCAGGCGGCGTGCGTGGCCATGATCTCGCGCGCCTGGATGTGCCGGAAGCGCCACATCCAGTCTTCCAGACTCTCCTCTGCCCCGGCCGCCCGGACCTTCTCGCCCGGCGTGAGGCGCTGCTCCAGCCGCCCGACCAGCGGCGCCAGGGCGGCGGCGGCGGCCGGCGTCGCCAGGGCGAAGGCGTCCTCGGCCAGCAACAGGCGCTGCCAGCGCGTCGCCGTTCCGGCGGCGCTGCCGAACAGCACGACGCCTACCCGATGCAGCAGTTCGGCATCGCGGGTGAACCAGCCGACAGTATCGAAGCTGGGTGCCAGCGGCATCACGCCATCGAGAGAGATGCGGCCATGGCTCGGGCGCAGGCCGAAGATCCCGCAGTAGCTGGCCGGGATGCGGATCGAGCCGCCGGTATCGCTGCCGAGCGCGAAGTCGACCAGGCCGCCGGCCACCGCCGCGGCCGAGCCGGAGGACGAGCCGCCGGGAATGCGCCCCGGCGCGTTCACGTTGGTCGGCGTGCCGTAGTGAAAATTCTGGCCGTTGAGGCTGTAGGCCAGTTCGTCGGTGAGAGTCTTGCCGGCCAGCTCGGCACCGGCTTCGAGCAGCGCCTGGACGACCGGGGCGTGCGCGGCGGCGGGGCCATGGCTGCGCGCCCAGTCGGGATTGCCGCAGCCGGTCACGAAGCCGGCGACATCGAAGATGTCCTTGGCGGCAAAGCGTAGGCCGGCCAGGTGACCCGTCGCACGGCCGGGGATCTGCGGCTGGGGTGCCGGCACGAAAGCGCCGAGAGCGTCCCAGGGCGGGCGCCCGGCGTCGAGCGCGGCAAAGGGGTTCGCCGCCCCGGCATCCTTCTCCGTCATGACCGCTTCTCCCCCCGTCGGCGCGCCCTCCGCACCCTGCTGCGTCAGGTCGCCGTCTCGTCGAACTCCGGTTCCTCGGGCGTCTTTTTCGGATGCTTGCGCCGAATAATGATGTCGCCGTTCTCGAGAACCTCCGGCAATTCGTACTGCGGAATGCTCTCGACCAGCAAGCGCAGGGCGCGCATCATCTGTTCGAGCCCCTCGCGCGCCATGTCGCCGGGCGTGTCCTGGCGCGGCTCGGCGGGAGCCTGATCCTGGGCCAGGACCTGCCCCAGCGGCGCCAGTGCCAGCCCTGCCGCCAGCACGATCACGGCGGTCGGGGATTTTCTAACGACTCGCATGGTTCTGCTCCCTAGCTGTCCTCCCGAAGATGGGGACGGAAAGCCGCGAAGCCAAGCCGGAAGGCAAAGCCGGCGTCGCGACGGCCGGCGGCGGCCCGACCCGCAGCCCTCGACAGGACTACGCGAGCGTGCCAGAAGACATACCCGGGAGCCCTGCGGATTCCCGCTTTCGGGCCGCGGCTCCCGGCCGATTTCGGGAAACCACGAGGCAGACGACCCCCATGAGCGACGACATCGCCCTGATGACGGCGAGCCGCCTGGTGAAGCTGTTCCGCGGCGGCGAACTCTCGCCGGTCGAAGCGACCCGTGCGGCGCTCAAGCGGATCGAGCGCTACAACGACAGGCTCAAAGCCTTCAACCTGGTGGCCGCCGACAGCGCCCTGGCCGCCGCCGCCCAGTCGGAGGAGCGCTGGCGGCTCGGCGCCCCACGCGGCCCGCTGGACGGCGTGCCGACCTCGATCAAGGATGTGCTGCTGACCAGGGGCTGGCCGACCCTGCGGGGCTCAAAAGCCATCGCGCGCGACCAGGCCTGGGAGGAGGATGCGCCCTCCGTCGCGCGCCTGCGCGATCATGGCGCGGTCTTCCTCGGCAAGACCACGACGCCCGAGTTCGGCTGGAAGGGCGTGACCGATTCGGCCCTCGACGGCATCACCCGCAACCCCTGGAACCCGGCCACGACGCCGGGCGGTTCGAGCGGCGGCGCCGCGGCGGCTATCGCCGCCGGTCTGGGCGCCCTGGCGCTGGGCACGGACGCCGGCGGCTCGGTGCGCATCCCGGCGGGCTTCACCGGCATCTTCGCCCTGAAGCCCACCTTCGGGCGCGTTCCGGCCTATCCGCAGAGCCCCTTCGGGACCCTGGCCAACGTCGGGCCGATGACCCGCAGCGTGACCGACGCGGCCCTGCTGATGACCGTGATCGCCGAGCCGGACCCGCGCGATCCCTATCGCCTGCCCTATACCGGCATCGACTACCTGAGCGGCCTCGACGAAGGTGTCGCGGGTCTGAAGATCGCGTTCAGTCCGACCCTCGGCGGCCATCAGGTCGACCCCGAGATTGCCGCCCTCGTCGCCAAGGGCGTCGAGACGCTGGCCGGCCTGGGCGCGGAGATCGTCGAGGCCGAACCCGACACCCGCGGGGCCGACGCGATCTTCCGCACGCTGTGGTACGCCGGCGCTGCCAACCTGCTGAACCGCTTCGACGCGGCTGCCCGCGGCGAGATGGATCCGGGCCTGCAGGAGATCGCCGCCGAGGCGCGCGGCTTCAGCCTGCTCGACTACTTCGACGCGGTCGCGCGGCGCGAGGCGATGGCCAAGGCGGCGAACGAGTTCTTCTACGAGAGCTACGACCTGCTGGTGACGCCGACCCTGCCGATCCCCGCCTTTGAGGCCGGCGCAGAGGTGCCGCCGGACAGCGGCCTGACCCGCTGGCCACAGTGGACGCCCTTCACCTATCCTTTCAACCTGACCCAGCAGCCGGCGGTCAGCTTGCCCTGCGGACTGACCTCCAAGGGCCTGCCGGCCGGCCTGCAGATCGTCGGGGCGCGTTTCGACGACGCGCTGGTACTGCGCGCCGCGCGGGCTTTCGAGAAGGCGGCGCCCTGGATCCTGCCCGACCTGGAGCAGACTCTGAGAGCTTAGGGCCCAGGCTTACGACCGCTGCGCAGGCCTACCAGGAAAGGATGAGCGTGTCGCCGCGCACTTCGTAGCTTTCGAAGCGCTTCAGGAAGGTCATGCCGAGCAGCGACAGGCTGCCGGGCTGCTCGCCGACCGAGGCGGGCAGGTCGTAGAGCTCCAACTGGCCGATGCGCAGGGAGCGCAGCGTCACGGGCGCCGCGCGCACTTCGCCGGCCGCGGTGTCGTAGCGCTCGCTGAAGTCGAGCCGCTGCGCCGGCCAGCCGAGGCGCTCGGCATCGGCCGGCGTCAGGTAGATCGAGCTCGCTCCGGTGTCGACCATGAACCGCAGCGTCTCGCCGTTGACCGTGGCATCGACCAGGAAATGGCCATGCGCCCCGGCCTTCAGCACGAGTTCGGAAACCGGCGCGCCGCCGGCGGCGGGAGCCAGTCCGCCGCTGCCGGTCACGGCGTTCAGGGTTGGAACGGATTGGTCGCCCCGGCTCTCTTCGCCGTCGAGCATGAAGACCACGGCAATGCCGGTCACCACCACGGCCAGAGCCAGCCGCAGGCAGTGGCCGAGCAGGCGGTTGTGCGGCGAATCTTCTTCGAGAAGGCTGCTCATCGCTTCCGCGTCCCTCGTTGTCGGGCCCGCCCGGTTTCGCGCCGGCAGGCTGTCCCCTTCCCCGCAAAGTGTCATGGTGGCCTCCAGGCCTTAAGGCTTTTCTTAGCTTCTTGGTTAACGACCGGCGGGCCGCTTAAGGCGTTGCAAGTGCGCCCAAAAATGGCGACTCTCTGGCGCAAATCGGCCCGCCCGGCCAGGATGGCGGCTGAACGGGGCCCGCAGACCTCGCCAGGGAAACAGGGATCCATATGGTCAGCACGGAGAGAACGCAGCGGCGCGGCGCCGTAGCCTGCGGCCATCCGGCCACGGCCGCCGCGGCCGAGGAGATCCTCGCCGAGGGCGGCAACGCCTTCGACGCCGTGCTCGCCGCCTTGTGCGCCGCCTGCGCGGCGGAGCCGGTGCTCGCCTCGCTGGGCGGCGGCGGCTTCCTGCTGGCACAGCCCGCCGGCGGCGAGCCGCTGCTCTACGATTTTTTCGTCCAGACCCCGAAGCGGCGCAGCGACCCGGACAACCTCGACTTCTACCCGATCCTCGCCGACTTCGGCACCGCCACGCAGGAGTTCCATATCGGGGTCGGCGCCATCGCCGTGCCGGGCGCGGTGCGCGGCCTTTTCGAGATTCACCAGGATCTCGCCAGCCTGCCGGTGAACCGTATCGTCGGGCCGGCGGTGCGCCTGGCGCGAGAGGGCGTCGAACTGCGCCCCATCGACGGCTACCTGTTCCAGGTGGTCTCGCCGATCCTGACGGCGACACCGGCCGCCCGCCGCCTCTTCCTCAAGGCCGCCGGCACGCTGCAGGCGCCCGGCGACCGGCTGTACCAGCCGCTGCTGGCCGACAGCCTCGAGGCCCTGGCCGCCGAGGGGCCGCGGCTGTTCTATGAAGGCGATCTCGCCCATCGGCTGGTGCGGCTCTGCCAGGAAAGCGGCGGCCTGCTCGAAGAGGACGATCTCGCCGCCTACCGGGTGGCGCGGCGGCGGCCCTTCATCTGCGACTACCGCGGGCACCGCGTCGCGACCAATCCGCCGCCGTCCTGCGGCGGCATCCTGATCGGTTTCGCCCTGTCGCTGCTGGCCGAACAGAATGCGGCACGCCTCGGCCACGGCACGGTCGACGAACTGCGGCTGCTCGCCCGGGTCATGTCGCTGACCAACAAGGCCCGCATCGAAGCGCGTCTGGAAGAAGCCGCCGGCGACAGCGCCGAGGCGGCCGCCGCGGAGCGGCTGTTCGAACCGGCGCTGCTCGCCCGCTATCAGGAAGAGGTGCAGGGCCACGCGGGCTTTTCGCGCGGGACCACCCACATCAGCGTGGTCGACGCCAGCGGCAATCTCGCGGCCATGAGCCTCTCGAACGGCGAGGGCTGCGGCACTCTGCTGCCAGGCAGCGGCATCATGCTGAACAACATGCTGGGCGAGGAAGACCTCAACCGCGGCGGTTTCCACCACTGGCCGACCGACAGCAGGCTCTCCTCAATGATGGCGCCGAGCCTCGCCACCAGCGCCGAGGGTGCGCTCTACGCCATCGGCTCGGGCGGCTCCAACCGCATCCGCACGGCAGTCCTGCAGGTCCTCATCAACCTGCTCGATCACGGCCTCGACATGGCGGCGGCGACCGAGGCACCGCGGCTGCATATCGAGGACGGGGTGGCCAACCTGGAAGGCGGCCTGCCGCCGGAAGCCGCGCGAGTGCTGCAGGAAGCGGGCTATCGCACGATCGACTGGCCGCCGCACAACCTGTTCTTCGGTGGCGTGCACGGCGTGGGGCTCAGCGCCGAGGGGCATCTGTCGGCAGCCGGCGACCCGCGCCGCGGCGGCGCGGCCCTGATCATCTCCCCGGATCGCAAATGAAAGAAAGCGTCACGCCGCGGCGCTCCGCCTTCCTGAGGGGCCGGAGCGCCGGCGTGACGGCTCGGGCGGCTGCGTCAGGCCGCCTCGGAGTCCGAGCGGTTGCGCACGATGTAGGCGCGCGCGCAGTGCTCGTCGCAGTAAGGCTTGCCGGGCACCGCCGGTTCGCCGCAGAAATGGAAGTCCTGGTCGCCGGGATCGCCGATCGGCCAGAGGCAGTTCGGACCCTTGCCGTTGGCGCGCGCCACGGTCTTGGCCGGGCGCTGGACCGGCGCGGCGGCGATAGGCCGCTGCTCGACGCGCTTGGGCGCCGGCTGCGGCTGTGCTGCCGGCTTCGCCACCGCCGCGACCGCCGGACGGCGCGCCTGGGACGCCCCACCGCGCTTGATCGGCGAGGGACGCGCCTTGAGCTTCATCCGATGGGCCTTGCCGACGACGGAGTTCTTGGAGACCCCCAGCAGGCGGCCGATTTCCGAGGCGCTGCGGCCTGCTTCCCAGAGCCGCATTAGTTCTGCAACCCGTTCTTCAGTCCAAGTCATGCGTTGGCCTCTACGCTATTGCATATATCTTGCGGCATATACTAGATATCGTCCCTTTGACGACTGCACGCACAATATAGCGGATAAGCCTAGCTGTCCAGGCTGAAATCTGTGGAAAACTGCGGTTTTCTGTGGGTCGGCGCCAAGCGTCCTTGTAGCCCAAAAGCTTAAGCCGCCCGCCTGCGGGCCCGACTCAGTCGAACTCGATGGCCTGCCAGCGCTCCCCGGCGCCGGCGGTGTTGTAGCCCTCGAACTTGACGATCCAGCCCAGCTCCGGGGCGTACCAGATGCGCTGCTCGGCTCGCCAGTCGCGCCCCACCAGTTCCGACTGGCGCAGCAGGACATAGGTGTCGAAGGTGCCGGCCGGCACGGCCACCCGCTCGGTGCCCAGCACCTCGATACGGTCGCGCCAGGCCTCGCCGGCCCAGCGCCGGGTAAAGGTCACCGCCTTGCCGACCTGCAGCGGAAAGAGCTGACCCAGCACCCCGCCGTCGGGCGGCACCCCGGCGGCCACGCAGTCCATGCAGATATGGGCAAAGCTCGCGAAATTGCGGTTCTCCCAGATCCACGACACGATGAGCCCGTTGGTCCGCCCGACCAGGCCGTTGACCCGCTTGCCGGTGTCCATGTTCTCCCAGACCATGCGGGTGCCTTCCGGCAGGACCTTGAAGGGCGCCGGCGGGAGTTCGAGTTTCTGGGCTGAGGCGGGCGCGGTGGCCGGCCCCAGGGCCATCGCCAGGGCCAGCAGCAGGCTGGCGCAGAAAACCGGGAACCGCAGCGGGATCAAGACAACTCCTCGAAAGATCGGCCCCGGCCGCCGGGCGGCGGTCCAGGGCGGCTGGAGACTAGAGCATTATCCGGTAAGTTGGAACCGCCGAGCCGGCCGGATGTGGGCCGGCACTCCGCGGGGATGAGGGCCCTGCGACGGGCGTAAACTGATAGGAGAGCCGGCCGCGCGATACCAGCGACGGGAGTCCTGCCGATGCGTCTCTGCCGCCTGCTGCTCTGCAGCCTTGTGACGGTCGCCGCCGCGGCCCTGCCGTGGGCCGCTGCCGCGCTCAGCGCGGCCGAGGCGCGCCACCTGCTGGGGCGCAGCGGCTTTGCCGCCGAGATCGCGGAGATCGAGGCCCTGGCCGCTGTGACGCGCGAAGAGGCGATCGCCCGCATCCTCGACCGCGCTGCCCGCCAGGCGGCCCGCGGGCCGGTCACGCCGGCGCCGGCCTGGGTAGCCGGCTGGACGCCGCCGCGGACGGCGCGGCTGAGCGAGGCCGAGCGGCTGGCGCTGCGCGAGACCCTGCGCGAGCAGGCGCTCGAGCTGAAGGCCTGGTGGGCGCGGGAGATGCTCGACACCCCCACCCCCCTGGCCGAAGTCATGACGCTGTTCTGGCACGGCCACTTCACCTCCAGCCTCACCAAGGTGAAGGCGCCGGTTCTGCTCTACCGCCAGAACCTGCTGCTGCGCCGTCACGCGCTCGGCAACTACGGGGATCTGCTGCGCGCCATCGCCCGCGATCCGGCGATGCTGCTCTATCTCGACAACGCGCGCAGCCGCCGGCAGGCGCCCAACGAAAATTTCGCGCGCGAGCTGCTGGAGCTCTTCACCCTCGGCGAAGGCCGTTACACGGAAGCCGATATCAAGGCCGCCGCCCGGGCCTTTACCGGCTGGAGCGTCGATCGAGACAGCGGCGACTTCAGGTTCCGCCCAAGCTGGCACGACGCCGGCGAGAAGCTTTTTCTCGGCCGCCGGGGCGCCTTCGACGGCGACGACATCATCGACCTGCTGCTGGCGCGCACGGAAACCGCAGCACACCTCGTCACCAAGCTCTGGCGCCACTTCATATCGGAAAGCCCCAACCCGGCCGAGGTGGCGCGCCTGGCGCAGATCTTCCGCGCGGCCGACTACGAGATGCGGCCGCTGCTCACGGCGCTGTTCACCAGCGAGGCCTTCTGGGCAGCGGAAAACCGTGGACGCCTCGTCAAGTCGCCGATCGACTTCGTGATCGGCAGCCTGCGCCTCTTCGACCTGCCGGTGCGCCGCGACGCGGACCTGGCCTGGCTCAGCCGGCGCCTCGGCCAGGATCTCTTCGAGCCGCCCGACGTCAAGGGCTGGCCCGGCGGCACCGACTGGATCACCGGCGCCAGCCTGCTCGACCGCC